>CAIQAD010000001.1 GCA_903869725.1 uncultured Alphaproteobacteria bacterium
AATAATTAATATTATAAGATTTAATACTTATATAAATCATCTCAATTATTTCAGAAACTCTAGAATTAATAATGCTATTGATTAAATCTAAAGAAATTTTTCTAAAGTTATTTTCCGGAAATAAATCTGCAGGTAGATAATTATTTCTTTCATTCTTACTTTTAAGATAACAATTGCCAAATTCTACTTTTATCTTTTCAGCAGTATTTAAATCTAAATTTAAAATTTTTGCCAAATCTTTAGAAATTTGATTTGAACCTAGAGGAATTACAGAATTAAATACTATTGTGTTATTTTCAAAAATAGAAATACTGATTTTATCTTTTCCAAAATCTATAAATATTAAGTCTTTTAAATCACTTTTTCCAAAAAAACACAAACTTAAAGCAAATGAACCTAATACATATCTTTCAACAGAAAGTTCACATCCATTAATAATACTTTTTAAATTTTCTAATATAATTTGATCAACGACGACAGCGTGTATCTCTGTTGAAAAAAAATTTGCTTTAAAATTTAAAGGATCATCTACGTTAATTTTTTTATCTATTTTAAAATTATTGAAAAAAACATGAAGTATAGATTTGTCTTTATAATTTTTTAATATTTCATCAATTCCAGACTGTATTAAAGGCTGTGTATCTTTTTGATGATCTATTTGATTTCCATCGAGTGTTTTGAATTTTTCGATCTTAAGATTAAAAATATGCTCGTGATCTATTCCAACAATTATTTTATTCAATAATAAATCAGCTTGTTTTTCAGCTATTTCTATACATTTACGTATAACTATATTCGCTTCATCATAATTAACTACTAGCCCACGCTGTATTCCTTTTGATGGTAAAGAGGATCTTCCTAAAATTTTAATTTCATTATTAGAAAATTTTACTATTAAACATTTAATTTTATATGATCCGATATCTAACGAAGCGATAATTTCATCATTACTACGATTCATTTATTTTACAAAAATCTTACTTCTAATTCTAAGATCAATATAGCTAAATTTTTCATCCTTAATTTCTTTTAAAATTTTATTTAAATTTTTAATTTGTTGATCATAATTGTACCTTCCTAGCATAATTTTTTGCTTATTTTTTAAAATTAATTCCCAACGCTCAGAATTTAAAAATTCGTAACTAATTATCGAAGTAACGTCAAAATCATTTTTTTTTAATGAATTATATAAATCTGCAAAATCTTCAATTTGAAAATTTCCTTTAGCCTGATTAAGATTATTTAATATAATAGTTTTAAATTTATCAATTAAAGTAAATTCTTTAGTAATCAAAATATCTTTGTTATTTTTTTTCCAAAAAAATATAGGTTCGTGTTCGACTACTGTAATATTCAAAGTAGAAGGATATTTTTTATTGACTAAAATATAATTTATCCAATTATTACTTGATATTACTTCATTAATTTTTTCATGATTTATTTCAAAAATATTATTTCCAATTAAAAAATTGAGTTCTTTTTTAATTTTAAGTAAATCAACATTGCTTCCTCCTGAAACATTAATTGTTTTAACCTTAAAAAAGTCTAAATTTAAAATTAAAATTTTAGGGTTAAAAGTAGTTAAAAAAATTATAAAAAATAATAAACAATATCTCTTAAAATTTTTCATCTTTTAAGAGAAGCATCTTCAATGATCCACTTCACTAATTTATTAAAAGTCAAACCGTAGTAATTGGCTATTTCTGGCACTAATGATAAATTAGTCATTCCTGGCTGCGTATTAGTTTCTAAAATATAAATTTTTTTTTTATCTTTTTCATTAAATCTAAAGTCAGATCGAGTTATGCCTTTACAACCTAAAACTTTATGAGCATATAATGCTACCTTTAAAATATCATGATAATCTTTTTTATTCATAGTAACGGGAATGATATGCTTGGTTTTTGCTGTGCTTGAATATTTAGCTGTATAATCATAGAATAATCTTGAAGGTATAATCTCTATAGCCCCAATTGCTTTATCCCCCATAACAGCAACTTGTATTTCTCTACCAGGAATATATTTTTCTAATATCAAGAAAGAATACTTCTTTAATAATTTATTAATTAAATTTTTATTTTTATTTTTCTTTTTATTTAATACATAAACATCTACACTTGATCCTTCGTTATTAGGCTTTATTACTTTTGGATACTGAATGCTTGACCTATTAAAATCATTCAAACTATGAATTATTTCATATTTTGGAGTATTTATATTAGCTTCTTTAAATATTTTTTTAGAGGTTAATTTATCCATCGCAACAGCTGAGGATAAAATCCCTGAATGAGTATAAGGAATTTTTAAATGCTCTAATACACCTTGAATTGATCCATCCTCTCCAAACCTACCGTGCAAAGCATTAAATACTTTGTCTGGTTTATTATTAATTAACTTATGAATAAAATTCCCAGAAGCATCAAGAGTTTTAACATTATACCCGAGCTCTTTGAGAGCTTTTGCGCAAGCTTTTCCACTTTTTAAACTTACTTCACGTTCAGCTGAAATACCCCCCATTAAAACAGTTATATTTTTTTTCACTTATTTCCAATTACCTCTAATTCGAGTTCTAAATTAATATTTGTCTTTTTTTTAACTTCTAACTTTATTTTGTTAATTAATAATTCTGCATCATCAGAAGTTGCATTACCTGTATTTTCTAAAAAATTACAATGAATTTTAGATAATTTTATGTTTCCGACACTAAAATCAGAACAATCCGAATCCTTAATTAATTGCCAGGCTTTTTTTTTTGAATTTATTGGATTTTTAAATGTACTTCCCCCAGTTTTAATTCTTTGTGGCTGATCAATAGTTTTCTTGCTTTTAAGAGTTTCCATAGTTTTCAAAATTTTAGACTTATCTGAATTAACTCCTTCCATATCGACATTTATAATTATATGAAATTGTTTTATAGAACTATTTCTATAAGAAAAATTAATTTGTTTATTTGTAAGAATATTAATAACTCCAAAATTATCTATAACTGTTACTGTTTTTACAATTTTAGACATATCGCTTCCGTAACAACCAGAATTCATAATTATACCCCCCGCAACAGTACCAGGAATACAGTTTAAAAATTCTAAATTTTTTAAATTATTATCAAGAGCAAATCTTGCTACGGTTGATTTTAAAGTTGAAGGTCCGCAACTAAGAATATTTTTTTTTAATGTTACATAATCAAATTCTTTTCCGAACTTAATAATTATTCCATCAAAGCCTTTGTCTCTAATTAATAAATTAGATCCAGACCCGATTATTTTAATTGGTAGTTTATTATTATTATTTTTAATTAGAGTTTGAAGATCTTTTATATCTTTTGGTATAAAAAAGAATCTTGCTTCCCCTCCTATATTAAGCCAAGTTGATTTCGATAAATCAAAACTTTCTCTAAATTCGCCAACTAAATTTTTTTTTAATTCCAAAAAAATATTGTTCATTAATTTAAAACTGCCATAATCTCCCTAATCCAAGTACTAATACTACCAGCGCCCATACACACTATAACTTCATCATTTTTAGCATTCTTTTTTATGAAATTTCTTAAATCGTCTTGATTCTCAATACAAATAACATCAACTTTAGAATTTCTTGTTATTAATTTTCCTAAATTATAATGATTAATATTCTTTATCGGCTGTTCACTAGCGGCATAAATGGGCAACAACACCACTAAATCAGATTTGCTAAAAGCCTCGGAAAATTCTTTTTTTAAAGAAAGAACTCTTGAGTAACGATGCGGTTGAAAGATTGTTATTATTCTTTTATTTTTAATTCCAGATCGAACTGCATCTATAACAGATACTATTTCTGTGGGATGATGGGCGTAATCATCATAAATTTCAGATCCTTTATAATTTGAAATTTTAGTAAGTCGTCTCTGCACTCCATCAAAGCTCTGCAAAGATTTTTTTATAATTTCATTTTTTATCCCAAGACTTTTTGCAACACCAAAAGAAACACAAGCGTTGAGAACATTGTGTTTTCCAAGCAAATTTAGAGTTATATTTTTTATTATTTCGATTTTTTTAGTTATTTTAATCTTTAAATCAAAAACTATTTTTCCAACCAAATATCTTAAATTATATGGATGAATATCAGCATTTTCTGTAAATCCATATGTAATAATATTAAGCTTATTTTTTTTACTTGCAATTTTTTTTACAAATTTATTATCAATACAAACAAAAGATTTACCTATAAGTGGAGTCTTATCTATAAAATTTTCAAAACTTTTTAATAAATTATTAAAATTTTTATAATAATCCAAATGTTCTTTATCAATATTACTTACTACAGAATATGTTATTGGAATCTTTAAAAAACTTCCATCGGATTCATCAGCCTCAACTACAGCCCAATCTCCTTTGCCAAACACAGCATTGGTTTTAAAAGAATTTAATATACCTCCATTAATGATCATGGGATCAAAATTAGCTTTATTTAATATTGAGGCAATAAGAGAAGTAATTGTGGTCTTCCCATGAGCCCCACTAATTACAATATTTTTTTTTAACTTAATAATTTCAGCAAGCATCTCTACTCTTTGAATAATTGGTATATTTTTTTTTTTTGCTTCAATCAATTCAGGATTATTTTTTTTTATAGCAGAAGAAAAAACAACAAGTTTTGAATTTTCTATATTTTTTTTTGAATGACTAGGGAAAATTTTAATACCAAATTTTTGCAATCTTATAATATTCTTATTGTCATTCGAAACGTCACTACCTTGAACTTTAAAACCTATATGGTGCATTATTTCTGCAATACCACTCATACCTATCCCTCCAATTCCTATAAAATGAACTTGATCATTGGTTGAAATCTTAGAATTCATACTAGTAGTTTATGAATTTGAGTAAAAAAAGCTTCATTTACATTTAATAATTTTAGATCTTTTAAATTATTTATTTTTTCTAAAAGTAATTCTTTATTTGCAATTATATTTTTTAACAATAAAAATAGTTTATCTGTCGTTTCTAGATCTTTCTGTTCTATTAACCAACAAACATTTTTTTTATAAAAATAATTGGCATTATAAAATTGATGATTATCCAAAGATTTTTCGAAAGGAACAGAAATAAAAGGAATTTGCAAATATACTAGCTCAGCAAGAGTTGAAGATCCCGCTCTAGTAATAACTAAATCCGATAATTTTATATATTTTTCAATATCAGGTTCAAAATCAAATATTTTTATATTTTCAAGATGTTTATAGTTTTTTCTTACATTATCTATTTCTTCTTTTTTTCCCACTTGATGAAAAACATTTATTTTAAAATGAATATCTAATAATTTATTGATTATATTTGGTAGTAAATTATTAAAAACAGCTGCACCTTGACTTCCTCCAATAATTAATAAGTTAAATTCATTATTATTTTTTTTATTTTCTATAATTTGTTGATTTAAATTTATAATTTGATTTCTAATAAGCTGCCCTACAAATTTTATATTATTATTTTTAATATTAATCTTATCAAAGCCCGTTAAACATATTTTAGATGAATTGATAAAAAATTTATTAACTCTTCCGATAATTGAATTAGTTTCGTAAATAATAAATTTTTTTTTCAGTATCTTAGCGGCTAACAAAATAGGAAAAGAGACGTATCCTCCTGAACCTATTATTAAATCAGGCTTTTGAAAAAAAATATAAAATAAAAAGTAAATAAATAAACATCCAATTCTCAAAACTGAATAAATAAATTTAAAACCAGTTTTACCGGTCGGGGTTGTTATATTTATATAATTAATATTATGATCAGAATTATTAACTAAAAATTTTTTAGCTCTGTGATCAGTGAATATTATAATTTCTAAATCTTTTTTTTTTAAATATTCAGCTATTGAAATAATTGGAAAAATATGACCTCCGGTTCCTCCGGTACTAATAAAAATTTTTTTCATTTAAAGATATTTTTTTTTACTTAAGCAAAGCAATATTCCAAATATAATTGAAGAACCAATCATTGAAGACCCACCATAACTAAGAAATGGGAAAGTCATACCTTTGTTTGGTAGAATGCTTAAAGTAACTCCAATATTAATTATTGATTGCAAATAGAATAAAGAAGACAACCCAATTAATGATAATTTTTTAAAATTATCGTTTTCATTATCAAAATGAAGGAATATTTTAAAAAAAAGATAACTAATGATTCCAAATATTAAAATTATCATTATTATGCCAAATTCTTCGCCGATAACAGCTAACACAAAATCCGTATGCGCCTCTGGTACTTGATCTTTTAAAATACCTTCTCCTAAACCTCTTCCCATTAAGCCACCTTGTTTTATAGCTAGTAAGGCTTTTTGATTTTGAAGGTTATCTCCTTTCGTAGCATCAAAAAAAGTACCTAATCTTTGAAAAATATATAAAAATTTATCTTTAAATAAAAAAATTGAAGAACAAATACTAATTACAATAAAGATAAATAATGAGATGAGTAACTCAATACTTACTCCGGAAACAAAAATTAATATAAACCATATTGCTGTAATTAATAAACTTTGTCCAACATCAGGTTGCTTTAGCAGAAGTATTAAAGAAAAAATCAATAAAAAAAAACTATAAAAAATTCTTATTTTAATATGTCCTAATTGTAAATTAGACATAATCATGCAACAAATTAATATAAAAAAGGGTTTATAAAACTCTACTGGTTGAAATCTAAAAAATAATAAATTCAGCCATCGTTTTGATCCTTTAACTTCTACCCCAAGCAG
The DNA here is from genome assembly GCA_903869725.1 of uncultured Alphaproteobacteria bacterium. Taxonomy (GTDB): domain Bacteria; phylum Pseudomonadota; class Alphaproteobacteria; order Pelagibacterales; family Pelagibacteraceae; genus Fontibacterium; species Fontibacterium scandinaviense. The sequence continues at coordinate 6,733 of CAIQAD010000001.1, forward strand.
TAAAACACTTATCAACAAAATACTTGCGATAACAAAACCAAGTAAACAATATTTCTCAATATATCTGGGACTCAAAAAAGATATAAAAATTAATAGAAAAAAACTTACAGAAGAAAAAAAAATATGCTTAAATAATATCAAATTATCTTCTCTATTTAATTTTTCAGAAGCAATAGTTGCAGTTGATGAATAAGCAAAAAAAATACTTAAAATAACTAAAGATAAAATTAAAAACAACAAAACTCTATCTATATTTCTCCACCATAAGGCTAATTTATCTGTATTAGTTCTGCCTAATTCAAACATTTAATATTTTTTTAAAAAATTTTTAAATTTATTACCTCTATCCTCAAAATTTTTAAATTGATCAAATGATGCTGCTGAAGGACTAAGTAAAACTGTTTGATTTAAGTTTCCATTCTTATTTGCATTAAAAATGCAGCTTTTTAAAGATTTTTCTAAAGTATGATTAACTTCAAAATCAATTAAATTTTTAAATGATTTTAAAAAAAAATTAATAGATTTACCAATAACGTAAGCTTTTAATATATTCTTTTTGTACTTAAGAACATTAATTTGATCATTTTTTTTTGGAAGCCCGCCAACAATCCAATGAATATTTTTATACTTTTCCAGAGCAACTTCTGAAGAATTAAAATTAGTTGCTTTAGAGTCGTTAATAAATATTAAATTATTTTTAATTTTAACAATTTCTTGCCTATGAGGTAGTCCCTTAAAATTTTTAATTGTATAAATATATTTTCTTAATGAAATATTAAAAATTTTAGAAACTTTATAAGCTATAAATATTAAATTATTTAAATGATTACCCAATAAACTAAGGCTTATTAATTTTTTATTAACGAAAAGCTTGGTATTTTTTTTGATATATAAAATATTTTTATACTTATTCTTTTTTACCATTCTTAAAATTTTAGATTTAAAATTAGTATTTAGATCAATGAACCCTTGACCAGCAGCTACTAAAGTGTCAAAAATTTTCAATTTTGTTGAAATGTATTTTTCAATTGTTTCGTGACGCTCTAAATGATCTGGACTTATAGTAAGCATAATTGCAACAGAACTATAAATATTTTTAGAATAATCAATTTGATATGATGAAAGTTCAAGTACAAAAATTGCTTTTTTATCTTCAAAAGGCAAATCTAATACAGCTTTGCCATAGTTACCTCCAATATAAGCTTTTTTATTAGATTTTTTTAGTAAATCATAAATTAATTTAGTCAACGTAGATTTTCCATTTGTACCTGTGACAACAATTACGTTTTTACTTTTTAATGAAGAATAAAATAAATCGAGATCAGTAATTGTCCTATTTTTATATTTTAAAAAAAAATTTTTATATTTGTGTTTGTAAATATTAATACCAGGCGAAATTACAATAAAATCATAATAATTATCAAACCAATTTGAATTTAATATAAATTTGCTTTTTGCTTTCTTTCTTAATTCTAAATTATCATCCCAACATTCAATTTTAGCGCCAAACTTACTTAATGCATTAATAGTAGATGTGCCGCTTAATCCTAATCCAAATACTAAAAATTTTTTGTTTTGACACTGGTTTAATGCAATCATTATCTCAATTTTAATGATACAAGGCCTATCAATGAAAAAAGAAGAGCGATAATCCAAAAACGAATAACTACTGTAGATTCGCTCCACCCTTTTTTTTCAAAATGATGGTGTAAAGGGGCCATCTGAAAGATTCTTTTTTTTGTTAACTTAAAAGATATGACCTGAATAATTACTGACATTGACTCAAGTATAAATAATCCACTGACAACCGCTAAAACAATTTCTTGTTTAGTAATAATGCCAACAACACCAAGAACAGCTCCTAAAGATAAAGATCCTGTATCTCCCATAAATACTTTTGCAGGTGGACAATTAAACCATAAAAAACCTAATCCAGCTCCAACCATTGATCCAAGAAAAATACAAATTTCTCCTGAATTTTTTACATAATTAATTGTTAAATATTTTGAGAAAATTATATTTCCTGAAATATATGAAATTAAAATAAAAGTTGAGGCTACAAAAATTGTAGGAACAATAGCCAAGCCATCAAGTCCATCAGTAAGATTAACGGAATTTGATGTACCAACAATAACAATTAATCCAAAAATAAAATAGAATATACCAAAATCTAAAATAAAATTTTTCAAAAATGGAAAATAAACTTTATAGCTTATATCTTGATCAATTTTTAGAGTTATAAAATAAATAATAATAAAACTTAGTATAATTTGAAAAAAAATTTTTAATTTAGCACTTATACCTTTTGAATTATTTTTGATTACTTTTAAATAATCGTCATAAAAACCAATCGCTCCAAAACTTAATAAAGAAAATAACAAAATTAAAATAAATTTATTACGCAAATCAGCCCATAATATAGTTGAAAATAAAATTGATAATATAATAACTAATCCACCCATTGTTGGTGTTCCTGATTTTTTAATAACGTGGGATAATGGACCGTCATCTCTAATTGGTTGACCATTTTTTTGAAATGATTTTAATTTTGAAATTAATTGTTCTCCAAAAATAAGTACAAAACTAAGTGATGTCACTATGGATAAACCTGTTCTAAAAGTTATGTATTTAAAAACATTTAATACACTTAATTCAGAAACAAAATGTTTGAAAAAAAAATAAAGCATTTATTTTTTAAAATTTTTTAAAATAATTAAACAGTCCAATTTTATTAGATGATTTGACTAATAAAATATCGTTATTTTTTAAAATTTTAGACAACTCTTCTTCTAGATATTTTACATTTTTTATAAAAAAACCACGTTTTGCTTCAATTAATTTATTATAAGTATCAAGCATATTTGGACCTACACAACACACTTTATCAATATTAGTTTTATTAACCAAAAAAGCTATTTTTTCATGATAAAATTTTGTTTTTTTCCCAAGTTCAAGCATATCACCTATTAAAATTATTTTTCTTTCTTTTACATTAACTTTTCTTAAATCAAAATTATGTATAGCTTCAGTTAGTGATAATGGATTAGAATTATAACTGTCATTAACTAAAAAAATATTTATATTAAAAATTTTAATTAACTTTTCATTACCTCTGCCTTCTGTGGGTTTAATATTTTGAAAAATATTTCTACACCTATATAAACTGTGACCTAAACAAAAATGAACTGCAATTGTAGCTGCAATATTATATAAATATATTTTATTTTGTTTTTTTATATTAAATTTTAAAACTTTATTATTAA
>CAIQAD010000002.1 GCA_903869725.1 uncultured Alphaproteobacteria bacterium
ATTTTATAAATAAAAAATTTGAAAATTATTTATTATTTTCATTAATTCTAATTTCATGTATTAGTTTTTTACTTGCGCTTTATCATTCTGGATTAGAACTTGGGTTCATAAAAGATTCAACTTTATGCAAAGCAAGTACCGCTGACTATCTTAACAAAGATACTATTTTAAAAAATTTAGAAAATAATACGTTACCTTCTTGCAAAAATGTTAGTTTTAAATTTGTTGGATTATCTTTGGCTTCTTACAATATATTAAGCTCTTTGAGTTTTTTGATGTTATATTGTAAAGTATTTTTATGGATAAAAAAAAAAAGATAGCTGAAATGATCAGAGTAAACCACGCAGGCGAACGTGGAGCTATAAAAATATATGAAGGACAATTAAAAGCATTACAGTTATTTAATAAAGACATTGAACTTCAAAATACTATTAAAGACATGCGAGATCATGAATTTGAACATTTAAATTTTTTTGAAAACGAAATTGTTGAACGAAAAATTAGACCAACAGCTTTTTTACCATTATGGGATGTGTTGGGTACTGTACTTGGTTTTGGCACTGTCTTGCTTGGAAAAAAAGCTACAACACTCTGCACTTCTGCCGTGGAAGAAGTTATTGGAGAACATTACGGTCAACAAATCGATATTTTATCTAAAGAAATAAAAGAAGAAAAAGTCTTAAAAGAAAAATTTGTCAAATTTAGAAATGATGAATTGGAACACAAAAATACTGCAGAAAATTTAGGAGCAAACAATGATGGTGTTTATTTTATTTTAGATTCTATAATAAAAAATTGCTCTAAAATTGCTATTAATATTTCTAAGAAATACTAACTTTCAAGTTTAACATCCCAATATAAATAATCTAACCAACTTTGATGTAAAAAATTTGGTGGAAAAAATTTTCCATTATCATGTAATTCTTCAACGCTAGGTCTTATTGGCTTTATTTTGGGAATCATTCCACTAACATGAGGTAATTTTCCACCTTTTTTTACATTACATGTACAACAAGCAGAAACAACATTTTCCCAACAAGTAATGCCTCCTCTTGATCTCGGTATTACATGATCAAAAGTTAAGTTTTTATTGTTTCCACAGTATTGACAGGAAAATTTATCTCTTAAGAAAACGTTAAATCTAGTAAAATTAGGAAACTCTGAAGGCTTAATGTATTTTTTTAAAGAAATTACACTTGGTAATTTCATTGAAAAAGAAGGGCTTCTAATCTCCCTATCGTACTCAGAAACAATTGTAACTCTGTCTAAAAAAACGTCTCTAACAGCATCTTGCCAACACCATAAAGATAAAGGGTAATAACTTAAAGGACGATAATCTGCGTTTAATACTAAAGCAGGACATTTTTCTAAAGGTACTAAATGTGCTTCGCTAATAATCATTTGTTATACAATTGATATATGAAATTTGGCTGAAATGGTAATATTTAATTATTAATTATTTAAGACTGTTAATAAATTCTAAACCTAAACTTAACCCCTGAGTCGGTATTGAATGAGCACAATTTTTAAAAATTTTTGTTTTTACGTTAATTTTTAATCTATTTAAAAAATCTTTTGCCTCGAGCATATCTTCGACTGGCACTATATTATCTTCATTACCATGCATTAAAAAAATAAAAGGACGAGATTTTAAATTATCTTCAATAAGTTTCTTATCATATATTTTACCTGAATAACCAACCACACCTTTAATTTGATTAAAGTTTGTCAAAGCATAATGCAATGACATCATTGTACCTTGACTGAAACCTACAAGAAATAATTTTGAATAATCCAAACTTAATTGTTCAAGTTTTTTATCTATAAAATCTTTTAATTTTAAAATCGAACTATTTAATTGGCGAGCAATATCTTTTTCATTGTTATTCATTAAATCAAACCATTCAAATCCTAAGGAATTTATAGAACAATTATTTGGTGCATTAGGAGAAGTAAAATAAAATTCTGGTAAAAATCTCTGCCAATAACTACCTATACTAATTAAATCTTTTCCATCTGATCCATACCCGTGACAAAATACTATAAGATTTTTAGCCTTCTCGCTTAGCTGTGTTAAAGAAGATGTTTTTAAATTAAGTGTTTCTTCTATTAATGGCATAATTTTTTATTTATATAATTTTTATTAATTTGTGATAATGATTTTTAATGTCTCAAAAATCAATGAGTATGATTGCACTTATAGCTTTGGCCATTGTGGCTATAGTCCTTTTTAAAGGGATTAAATCTTTTCTTATTGGCGGAAATATTGAAGCCAAAAGACAAAGCAACAAACTTATGCAATTAAGAATATTTGTTCAATTTTGTGCAATAATTATTTTAATGATTTTAGCTTGGGTTTACGGAAAATAATTTAAAAATTTCTTAACCAATTTACAAATTCTTGATCCGAAAAATTAATTGCACCTATAATTCTGGCTATTTCTTTACCATCTTTATCTAATATTAAAGTAGTAGGTAGGCCTCTAAGTGCTATTTTATTAGCTAAAGTAAATTCTGGATCATAGTAAGTCCCAAAATTTTTAATCTTCAGCTCATTAAAAAAAATATCAGTATTTTTTTTATTAATTTTTTCAACATTAATTGAATAGATTTTGATATTACTCTTACCAAAAATTTCTACTAACTTATCTAATGAGGGCATTTCTTCTTTGCATGGTAAACACCATGTTGCCCAAAAATTTACTAAATTAATTTTATGATCAAAATTAGCTAATTTTAATTTATTGCCATTAAAATCTATGAATTCTTCGTCAGTTCTATCGATTGTTTTTTGGTTAATAATTATATTTTTGAAAGGAGGATTTTTAAATTCTTGTGATAAAGACTGATTAGTAATAAATGTTGATAGACCTAAAATAAAGTAAAAAACTTTTAAAGTTTTTTTCATAATAAACATAGATTAAAATTATACATTATCTAATCGATGGCTAAAGAAAAAAAAAATTCTGTCTGGGGAACAAGAGTAAAAAAACCAACCTCAAAGCTTTTACAATCTATTAACTCGTCTATTGATGTAGATAAAAGATTATATAATGAAGATATTGAAGCATCTATTGCACACTGCGAGATGCTATCTAAACAAAAAATTATTAATCCTATATCTGCAAAAAAAATTATAACTGGACTAAAAAAAATTAAAATTGAAATTAAAAATAAAAAATTTGAATTTAAAAGAGAACATGAAGATATTCACCTTAATATTGAAAAAAGATTATATGAAATTATAGGTGCACACGCTGGCTATTTGCATGCAGCAAGATCAAGAAACGATCAAGTAATTACAGATTTTAAATTATGGCTTAAAAAATCATCAAATATTTTAGATAAAAATTTAACTTTATTAATAAAAAGTTTTTTAAATAAAGCAAAAAAAAATATTAAAATCATAATGCCTGGCTTTACGCATCTCAAAAATGCTCAGCCTGTTCTTTTTTCACATTATTTACTGGCATATGTTGAGATGTTTAAAAGAGATAAAATAAAAATTAAAAACTTTTTAAACAATATTGATGAAAATCCTTTGGGTTCTGCAGCGTTGGCGGGAACATCGCTTAATATTGATAGACATTACACTGCAAAAAAACTTGGGTTTAAAAAGCCAACTGACAATTCAATAGATTCTGTTGCTGATAGAGATTTTGTAATAGAATTTCTATTTATCTCATCTTTATGCTCTATGCATTTATCTAGACTTGCTGAAGAAATCATTATCTGGAATTCAGATTTAGTAAATCTCATTACTATAGACGACAATTTACTCACAGGATCTTCTATTATGCCTCAGAAAAAAAATCCTGATTCTGCAGAACTTATAAGAGGAAAAACTGGACAAGTATTTGGTAACTTAGTTTCTATGTTAACTACTATGAAAGGCCTACCTTTAGCATATTTTAAAGATATGCAAGAAGATAAGGCTTCTGTATTTGAAACTTACGATACCGTCTTACTAAATATTCAATTAGCAACAGAATTAGTAAATGGAATTAACCCAAATAAAGATAAAATGTTTAAAGCTGCAAAATTAGGATTCACCACAGCTACAGATTTTGCAGATTATTTAGTAAAAAGAGGATTTTCATTCAGAGATGCGCATAAAAAATCTGCTGAACTGGTTAATTTAGCTGAAAAAAACAACCAAACTTTAGATGAACTAAATCTTTCAACGATAAAAAATATTGAAAAAAGTGTAGATAAAGATGTCTTAAATATTTTTAATATTAGTAACTCTGTTCAGTCAAAAAAATCTTATGGCGGAACATCTGCATTTAATGTTATTAAAATGATTAATAAATATCAAAAAGAATTTAAATGAAAAAAAATATTATATTTTTGTTATTAATACTTTTTATTTTTTCTTGTGGAGTAAAAAACACTCCAAAAAATATTGATACCACTTATTCTTCTTCATCAGCAAATAATGACTCATCAACAAAACAATAAAAATAAAAAATTTATTTAAATTACTTAATGAATTTTTTAAAATTCAAAAATAAAAAACTTTTCTTTGAAAATCTCTCGATTGAAAATATTACTAAAAAAATTAATACTCCATTTTATCTTTACTCCTCCAAACAATTAAATTTTAATTTTAATACATTTAAAAATGCATTTAAAAAAATTAAACCACTTATATGTTTTTCTGTTAAATCTAATTCAAATATAAAAATAATAAATGAATTAAAAAAGAATGGTTCTGGAGCAGACGTAGTATCTTTGGGAGAGTTAAAAATTGCGCTTAAAGCAGGAATTCACCCAAAAAAAATAGTTTTTTCTGGTGTTGGAAAATCTTATGAAGAATTATCTTATGCAATAAGTAAAAATATTCTTCTTATAAACGCTGAATCAGAAAGTGAAATTACAACAATTAATCATATTGCTAAAAAAAATAATAAAATTGTATCAGTTGGTATTAGAATTAATCCTAATATTTCTGCTAAAACTAACAAAAAAATATCTACCGGAAAAAAAGGAAATAAATTTGGTCTATCGTTAGATGCTTGCCAAAAAATTTTTATAGAACATTATAAATATGAAAATATAAGTTTTGAAGCAGTTAGTGTACACATTGGTTCTCAAATTTTTGAAATTTCCCCTTTTAAAAAAGTTTTAAATGTTTTAACAAAATTAAATCAGCAAATAAATCATACTGGTATTAATTTAAAATATATTGATCTTGGTGGAGGTCTTGGAACTCCTTATTCAAATCATGAAAAACCATTTAATATTAAAAAATATGCTCAAATAGTTGGCAAATTTAAAAAAATAAATAAAGTTAAAATAATATTTGAACCCGGAAGGTTTATAGTAGGTAATGCAGGAGTTCTTATTTCTAAAATTATTTATATTAAAAAAACTCCAACAAAAAGATTTATTATTTTAGATGCGGCAATGAATGATCTTATGAGGCCAGCTCTTTATGATGCAAAACATCATATCCAGCCTGTAATTAAAAATAAATCAAATACTTTTAAAAATATTGAATTTGTAGGGCCTGTTTGCGAAAGTTCGGATAGTTTTATTTCTTATAAAAAATATCAAAATCTAAAAGAAGGAGAATTTATTTGCATTAATAACATTGGAGCGTATGGAAGGTCTTTAGCTTCAAATTATAACACAAGACCTTATGCCGCTGAGTTACTAATTAATGATAATAAATTTAAAGTTATAAGACCAAAACAAAGACTTGAAACATTAATTAATTAATTAAATGCGTTTCTTAAGATCACTGATCTTTAATATTGCTACTTATTGTGGATCTTTTTTTTCTACATTAATAGCATTACCTACATTGATAATGCCAAGAAAAGTAATGGCATGGATAGCAAAATGGTTAGGTTTATATATTATTTTATGTGTAAGATTTTTTTTAAATACAAAAATAATATTTGAGGGACTAGAAAATATTCCAAAAGATAAAAAGTTTTTTGTTGCCTCTGCACATCAATCAATTTGTGAAACGTTTGTGTTTAATTATATTTTAAACTCTCCGATTTTTATCGTCAAAGAAGAGCTTTTTAAAATTCCATTTTATGGATGGTGTATAAAAAAAATGGGTTATATAGGTATTAATAGAAATAAAATTAGCAAAAATAATATTAGTTTCTTAGAAAAAACCATTCAAAGAATTCATAAAGAAAAATATCCTATAGTTATATTTCCACAAGGAACTAGAATTAAAAATAATGAGCGAGTTCCTCTTAAACGAGGAGTAGGAAGAATTTATGAAACTTCTAAAATTACCTGTATACCTGTTAAGTTAGATACAGGCGATGTATGGCCTAGAGATGATTTTTTAAGATATCCCGGAAAGATTCATATAGAATTTAAAAAACCAATAGAACCAGGTTTAAACTTAAATGATTTTATGGTTAAACTAGAAAAAGAAATATATGATTAATTTTTTCTACCAAAATTAGGAAGGTTAATATCTTGTCCCGCTTTAATAATTTCTTTTCTAACTTTTCCAGTTTTAGAAAATAATTTAAATAATTTATTCTTATCTTTATTAATTATTGTTTTCTTCAATTTATTAAGATCATAATTAAATTTATTAAGCATATTTAAAATTTGTTTACTATTATTCATCACAATATCACGCCACATGGTTGGATCTGATGACGCTATTCTTGTAAAATCTCTAAAACCACTGGCACTATATTTAATAACTTCTGACTTAGTATCATTTTCTAAATTAGCTGCAGTACCAACTATATTAAAAGCTATTAAATGAGGAATATGACTTGTGATTGCCATTACCTTATCATGATGTTCAGCTTTCATACATTGAGTCCTGCTTCCAATCTTTTTCCAAAAATTAATTATTTTTTTTAAGGATTTTTGATTACTTTTATTTATAGGCGTGACAATGCACCACCTATTTTTAAATAACTCAGCAAAACCATGTTCTGGACCACTATTTTCAGTTCCTGCTATTGGATGGGCTGGTATCCAAATTATCTCTTTTTTATTAATTAATTTTTTTACAATCTGAGAAACTGCTACTTTGGCTGACCCAACGTCAGTAAGAATACATCCTTTTTTTAGGTTATTTCTAATATTTAAAATGATTTGTTTATATGAACTTAATGGCGTGCAAATTATTACCAAATCTGAATTAAAAACACTTTTTTTGATATTCAATTCAATTTCATTACAAATTTTTAATTTCTTTACTTTTTTTAAAACACTGCTTGATAGATCATGGGCAACTAAATTTTTACATAATTTTTTTTTTTTTATAGCTCTAGCTAGAGATGAGCCTATAAGACCCATTCCTATAATTGTAATTTTTTTAAACATCAAAAATCCTATTCAAAGTTTTCAAAAAAAGAATATTTTCCTTATCAGTGCCTATAGTGACTCTTAAAGCATTGGGTAAACTATAGCTTTTCATTTTTCTAAGAATAATATTGGATTTTATAAAACGATCATAAACTTTATCTGCAGATATGTTCTTATTATCAAAACGCATTAAAAAAAAGTTAGCAACCGGTATATTTGTTATAATTTTTAATCTCAAAAAATTTTTAAAAAATATTTGCGCCCATTTTTGGTTATGAACAATATTCTTGGATAACCATTTTACATCTTTTATAGATTCTACAGCTACCATTTGCGCTACTCCATTTACGTTAAATGGTGGTTTAATTAACTTCATAGCTTCAATAATCTTACTGTTGCCATAACCCCATCCTAATCTAAGACTTGCCAGTCCATAAATTTTTGAAAAAGATCTAGTAATTAAAACATTATTATAATTTTTAAATAAATCTAAGCCTGAACTATAATCTTCTTTCATTACAAATTCAGAATAAGCATCATCCACTACTAACAATATATTTTTTCTAAGTTTCTTTCTAAGTAACAAAATTTCTTCTTTGTCTAAATAAGTTCCTGTTGGATTGTTTGGATTTGCTATAAAAACTATCTTAGTTTTGGAAGTAACTTTATTTAATATCGAGTAGATATCTGCTTTAAAATTATCTTCTTTAGCTTCAACAACTTTTCCTCCAAAAATTTTCGCATAAATTCTATACATAAGAAAACTATACTCGGTGACAATGACCTCGTCTTTTGGACTTAAAAGCAATTGACAAGCAAGACTAATAATCTCATCAGAACCATTTCCAATAATTATATTATTGGAATTTAGTTTAAATTTTTTAGATATAATTTCTGTTAGAATACCAGAATTAGAATCTGGATATCTTGATAGTTTATTAGAATATTTTGCATATATAGAGATTGCTTTTTTAGATGGACCTAAAGCAGATTCATTGGCTGATAATTTTATAGGATTTTCAATATTCTTAATTTTAGATACTCCGCCAATATATTTTAAATTATTAAAATTTTTAAACTTAATGTTCATAAATGTTTTGAATGATGTTTAAATAACATAATGTAATTATCCTTCATACTAATTATAAACGTCATTTAAAAAAAATTATAAAAAAAGCAACAGCAGCAATATAAATTGACAAAAAATAATACCTAGGTTAAAATTTTTTTGCGCTGATTTACCGAATTGCGAGCGCAAATAAACAGCTAAAAAGGTAAAAAAAATTATTAATTAATAATTTTTTTTAAAATGCATGAAATTAGAGTCCAGATTAGTATTAGATTTTATTGAACCTCTGTCTAAAGTTCTTGACGTTGGTTGTGGTGATGGAAACATCCTTCTACATCTCAAAAAAGAAAAAAAAATAGATGCTCGTGGAATTGAAATTGACCATGAAAAAGTAAAAACAAGCATTGCAAAAGGCTTGTCTGTTGTGGAAGGTAATGCTGAAAAAGATTTATCAAATTATCCTGACCAATCATTTGATTATGCTATATTAACTCAAACTTTGCAGGCTTTTTACAATCCTAGAAAAGTTTTGAATGAATTATTAAGAATTGGAAAAAATTCTATCGTATCAATACCAAATTTTGGTTACTGGAAAGTTAGACTAAGCTTATTATTTAATGGCAGAATGCCTGTTACTAAAACTTTACCTAATACATGGTACAATACGCCTAATCTACACATGTGTACTATAAAAGATTTTTTTGATCTCTGTGTAACGGATAAGATAATAATAAAAAATTCAATTGCTGTCACAGGAGAAAAATTTTCAAAAATCACTAACTCTAATTTAGAATTTAAAAACTGGTCTTCAGAATATGGAATTTTTTTAATTAGTAAAAATAATTAAATTCTAGATAATTCAGCTTTTCTTGAAAAGATTTTATTTTTTTGCTTACTTAATCTTGAATAAACTCTTTTTTTTGCAACTATCATATAGAGCCCATTAAAATTTTTCCATAAAGTAGGGCCAAATTTATTAAATAATAAATTTTTTTTTTGCAAAAAATTAGAATTGGTAGGGGGAAAGTAAATTAATCTTTCAATAAATTGAATGTCAAAATTATTTAAATTTAAAAAATTTTCAATTGTCAATTTTGAAAAAGATAAACCATTTGAAAAGGGACTTATATTTTTTATTGACCAAAAAGAAAATTTATTTGGCAACAAAAAATAAGCAGTTCCTTCTGGAGCAAGGACTCGCCACAATTCATTTAATGAAAGTCGAATATTATTTGAATACTCAAGATAGTGAATAGCCAATATGTGATTTAACGCGGAATCTTCTATAGGAAGATATTCTTGATTAACTAAAATATTTTTGCTTTCTTTTTCTTCTATAATATTTTTTATAACACCATGTCTATTATCAAAAAAATTTAAAAACTTTATACCATTTCGACTTAAATCATTCTGAAAATAACCAAATGTACTAAAGATTTGGTCGCTATAAACAGACGCATACTTTTTTAAAAAAAAATTAATCTCATTTTTTACTATTTTTCCTAAATTAGTTTTGTAAAAATTTTTAAAATCGCTAGCATGTAAATACATAAAAAGTTAATATAATATAAATCATCAAAGTAATGAATATTGATATTATTCCATGCTTAAAAGATAACTACTCATATGTTGTTTCTGACAACAAAACTAGAAACGCTTGTGTTATTGATGCTCCAGACTCAATTCCTATTAAAAATTTTTTAAAAAAAAAAAAAACTTAATTTAAAATATATTCTTAACACTCATCATCATTCTGATCATGTTGGTGGTAATTTGGAATTAAAAAAAGAATTTAAATGTAAAATCTTAGGGTTTCGTTACGACAAAAATAGAATACCAGGAATTGACATTCTTTTGAATGATAAACAGAATTTTAAATTTGAAGAAACGGAAATAATTACTGAACACACTCCTGGTCATACATCTGGTCATATAATATTTTTTTTTAAAAAAGAAAAATATTTATTTACTGGAGATACACTTTTTTCTTTTGGATGTGGCCGATTATTTGAAGGTTCATATTTAGATATGGTTAATTCACTAAAAAAAATAAAGAAATTACCTACAGATACAAAAATATTTTTTGGACATGAGTACACAAGCAATAATTTAATTTTTAGTAAAAATTTAACACAAAATAACAAAGCATTAAAAACTAATTATGAAAAATTTTTAAAAGACTTAAATAAAAAAAAATTTAGCACTCCATCTACTTTAGAAGTAGAAAATAAATTTAATATTTTTTTACAATTTGATAACGAAAAATTCAAAAAAGAAATAAATTTAAATCATTTAAATGAGTTAGATTTTTTTAAAAAAATTAGAGACCTCAAAGATAACGCTTAAAACCTAAGATACTTCAATAAAAAGCTAACTTGACAACCTTTAGTGGGTATATATATTCGCCGAACTTAAATTTATCCTATGACATTTGCTGTAATAAAAACTGGAGGTAAACAATATAAAGTTTCAACAAACGAAACTTTACGAATTGAAAAATTAGAGCATGAGGCTGGCAAAAAATTAGAGTTCAAAGATGTTCTATTAACTGTAGATAAAACAGATACCGAGATTGGTTTACCAAATATTGATGGCGCTAAAGTAGAAGCGGAACTTATAAAACAGACAAGAAATGACAAAATCATAATATTTAAAAAAAGAAGACGACAGAATTCACGAAGAAGACGCGGTCATAGACAACATGTTTCAATAGTGAAAATATTAAAAATTTATGGTAAAAACGGTAAACTACTTTCTGAAAGCAAAGTAAAAGAAGATAGTGAAAAAAAATAAAAATAATAGTTAATATAAAATAATGGCAACAAAAAAAGCTGGCGGCTCGACAAAAAATGGTCGTGATAGTGCAGGTCGACGACTTGGAGTAAAAAAATTCGGTGGGCAAACTGTAATAGCTGGAAATATCATTATGAGACAGAGAGGAACTAAAATGTTTCCAGGCAATAACGTTGGTATGGGCAAAGATCATACAATTTTTTCTAAAGTAAACGGAATTGTCAAATTCGAGACTAAGAAACTCGGTAGAACTTACATTTCAGTTATTCCTCTATAAGTCAGTTTATTTTAAACTGATATTCCTATTAATAATCAATAAAGCAATATTATGAAATTTTTAGATCAAGTTAAAATTTTTATTAAAGCAGGTAATGGAGGTAATGGATGTGTTGCTTTCAGAAGAGAAAAATTTATTGAATTTGGAGGACCTAATGGTGGAGATGGAGGGAGTGGAGGTTCAATAATTATTAAAGCTGTTAACGGATTGAATACACTTGTTGATTATCGTTATGCACAACATCATAAAGCTGCAAATGGGTCTAATGGTTCTGGAAATAATAAAACCGGTCATGCAGGTAAAGATTTAATTTTAAAAGTTCCAGTCGGAACTCAAGTTTACGAGGAAGATCAAAAAACTTTATTATTTGATTTAATTAAAGAAAATCAAGAATATATAATTGCTAAAGGTGGTGGTGGCGGTTTAGGAAATAGTAAATTTAAAAGTTCAACGAACAGATCACCAAGAAAATTTACTTATGGCAAAATTGGAGAAGAATTAATAGTTTGGTTAGAATTAAAACTAATAGCAGATGTTGGGATTATTGGTTTTCCAAATGCAGGCAAGTCTAGCTTATTGTCTATTTCGACTAGAGCAAGACCAAAAATTGCAAACTACCCTTTTACTACGCTTAATCCTAATCTTGGGGTAGTTAATATTGATGATAGAGAAATAGTCCTTGCTGATATTCCTGGACTGATTGAAGGTGCACACAACGGCCTTGGATTAGGAGATAAGTTCTTAAAGCATATAGAAAGATGCAAAAGTATTATTCATATGATTGATATAACCGAGGAAAATCTAACTGATAAATATAAAATTATTAGAAATGAATTAAAAAGCTTTAATCCAGAGTTAATGAAAAAAAAAGAACTAATCGTTTTTAATAAGATTGACTTAATAAACGAAGAAGAAAAAAAAGAAAAAATTGCTAATTTTATTAAAAAAACCAAAAAAAAAGTTTATGATATTTCTGTTGAAAAAAAAATTAATGTTAAAAGTTTATTAAGAGCAATTAAATGAATCTTTTGCAATATAAAACAATTGTTCTCAAAATAGGATCTAGTTTAATTGTAGATAGCAAAAATAAAATTAAGAAAAACTGGTTCACAAAATTAATTGAGGATATACTATTTTTACATAAGCATAAAAAAAAAGTTATCATCGTTTCTTCAGGGGCTATTGCATTAGGATGTGATCTTTTGAAAATAAATAAAAAAAATGTAAAATTAAGTCAATTCCAAGCTATCGCTGCCGTTGGTCAAATAGAACTTATCAATTTATTTAAAAAATTTTTTGAAAAAAAAAAAATAAAAATATCACAAATTTTGCTTACACTTGATGACACTGAAGAAAGAAGAAGATCTTTAAATGCAAAAGAAACAATTAATAATTTATTAAAAATGTCTGTTATGCCAATTGTAAATGAAAACGATACGGTTGGGACATCCGAAATAAGATATGGTGATAATGACCGTCTAGCCGCGCGTGTTGCTCAAATCTGCAATGCTGATTGTTTAATTATGCTTTCAGACGTTAACGGATTATATTCTCAAGATCCTAAAAAAAATCAGTTTGCAAAAATAATTAAAAAAGTTGAAAAAATAGATAAAAAGATTGAAAATTTGGCCACAAAAAGTATCAGTGCGTACGGCACTGGCGGAATGATCACGAAGATTAAAGCTGCAAAAATATGTATGCAGTCTGGCTGCGACATGATTCTTACAAATGGATCTATTAATAATCCTATTAAAAATATTGCAAAAAATAAAAATTTTACATTGTTTAAAGCAAAATCATCTTCTCTAAATGCAAAAAAACAATGGATACTTAATTCTTTGTCTACTAAAGGTTCAATTTCTATAGACGATGGAGCTGAAAAAGCATTACTTAACGGAAAAAGTCTATTACCAATTGGAGTAACTGCGGTTGAAGGTACGTTCAAACGCGGAGATGCTATTTATATAATTAACTCAAAAAAAAAAAAATTGCAACCGGAATTTCAGCGTACTCTAGTGAAGATGCTAAAAAAATTAAAGGATTTAAAACAGATAAAATTAAAGAAATATTAGGATATGTAAGCAGAGGAGAAATAGTGCATATTGACAATCTAGTGCGACAAGAAAATTAAAAAATGTTGAATAAACAATTAATCAAAATTGGCGAAAATGCTGTAAAAGCTGCAAATTTATTATCTTTATTAAAAGAAAAAACAAAAAATAAAGTTCTTAAGGACTTTTTAATTTTTATAAAAAAAGAAAAAAATAAAATTATTAATGCTAATAAAGTAGATATTGAAAAAGCCAAAAAAAATAAAATTAGTGAAAATTTAATTAATAGATTATTAATAAATGAAAAAAAAATTAATAGTATAATTCACTCTGTACAAGAGGTCATAAAATTCAAAGATCCAACTCACAAAATAGTTTCAAAGTGGAAACGTCCTAATGGATTGATAATTAATAAATATACAGTTCCAATTGGTGTTATTGGTGTAATCTATGAAGCGCGTCCGAATGTAACTGCAGATGTTGCTACTTTATGTTTTAAATCAGGTAATGCTGTAATATTAAGAGGAGGCAGTGAAGCTCTGATGACTAATAAAGTAATTTCTGAACTATTTATAAAAGCACTTAAGAAAAATAAAATTGATGAGAACTGTGTTCAATTAATTAAAAATACCGATAGAAAGTTAGTTGATTATTTGCTGTCTAAAATGGATAAATATATTAACGTAATTATTCCAAGAGGAGGAAAAAATTTAGTTAAAAAAGTTTTAGAAATGTCAAGTGTACCAATCATAGGTCACCTTGAAGGTCTTTGTCATGTTTATATTGATAAATATGCAAATTTAGAAATGGCAAAAAAAATAACTTTAAATGCAAAAATGAGAAACACTAGTATTTGTGGAGCAGCTGAAACTTTGCTTGTTCATAAATCTTGTATCAAGACTCATTTAAAACCAATATTACAATTATTAAGCATTAGTGGTTGCGAAATTATAGGTGATGCTATTGTGAAAAAAAATTTTAAAAACAGTATAATTGCAAAAGAGCAAGACTGGAAAACAGAATATCTTGATTCAAAAATTTCTGTAAAGGTTGTTAATAACATAGAAGAAGCAATAAAACATATTAATAAATATGGAACAAAACACACGGAAAGTATCATTACGGAAAACAAAAAAAATGCTAAATTATTTTTAACAAACGTGGATAGCTCAATAGTATTACATAACGCATCAACACAATTTGCAGATGGTGGTGAATTTGGATTCGGAGCTGAAGTTGGAATATCAACAAATAAATTACATCCTCGTGGCCCTGTAGGACTGGAACAGTTAACTACTTATAAATATATAATTGAGGGTAATGGACAAATTAGAGCTTAATTATATTCTACTATAATGAATATTGGCATTCTTGGAGGAACTTTTGATCCACCCCACAAAGGACATTTACACATTTCTTTAGAAGCTTCTAAACGATTCAAATTACAAAAGATAATATGGCTATTAACAAATCAAAATCCTTTAAAAAAAAATCAACCGTCAAAAAATATTAAAGAGAGAATAGAAAATTGTAAAAAATTTACAAATAAGAATAAAAATTTAATAAAAATTTTAAATACAGAGAATATAACAAAATCTAACTATTTATTTAACAATTTGAACTATATTATTAATAAATCTAAACATAATAATTATTACTTTATTATGGGGGCGGATAGCTTTATACAATTTAATAAATGGAAAAAAAATAATACTATTTTGAAAAAATTATCACTAATCATCATCAACAGACCAAACTTTACCATTAAATCGTTAAATTCAATAAGTGCAAAAAAATTTGAAAAGCTAAAATCAAATAACCATAATTTAATCAATAATCGAACCAGATGGTATTTTGTAAATTCAAAAATTATTAAATTATCCTCGACGGAGTTAAGAAAAAATCAATAATGAAAAATAAAAAAAAAGAAACGCTTTTAAAAACAATAATTAAAATTTTAGAAGATAATAAGGCGAAAGATATTGTAGCTATTGATTTATCAAATAAAAGTTCAATCGCAGATTATATGATTGTTGCAAGCGGAACATCTTCTAGACATATTCAGTCTGTTTCGGAAAATACACTGGATCAACTAAAAAAAATTGGAATACTAGATTGTAAAATTGAAGGAAAAGAAAGTGAAAATTGGAAGTTAATCGACGCGATAGATATCATTATTCATATCTTTCATCACGAACAAAGAAAAAATTATGATTTAGAAAAAATGTGGCAAGACGTTCTGCCTAATCATAAAATATTTGTTTAATGAAAATAAAAATACTTTGTTTAGGAAGACTAAATAAAGATGAAGAAAATAAATTATGCGAAAGATACGAAAAAAGACTTTCTGGTTTAAAAAAATCAGGAATTACAGATTTTTCAATTAAACATATATCTGCTTTAGAATTAAAAAATATCTTAAAAGCTCAAAAGGAAAAAGAGCATATAATTTTTCTTAGTGAAAATGGCAGTCAGATTGATACCATAAGTTTATGTAAAAAAATTAAAAAATTAATAGAAAGTTCATTTAAAACGACATTATTTATAATCGGCAGCCCACTAGGATTTGAAAAATCTCTAAATAAAAATTCTTTCGAAAAAATTTGTTTAAGCAAGTTAACTTTGACACACTCTTTTGCTAGAGTTCTATTAACTGAACAAATTTACAGATGTGCTACAATTATGATAAATCATCCGTATCATAAAATATAAAATGAAAAAAATTTATTCTCTTTTCTCTATTTCTATTTGTTTGTTATTTTTATTAACTCAAAACTCTTTTTCTCAAAAAAAAGAAACTATTTATGAAAAACTAGATTTATTTGCAGATATTTTTAATACTGCAGAAAAAGAATATTACAAACCAATAAATGAAAATGAAGCAATAGACGGAGCCATAAACGGCATGCTTCAATCTTTAGATCCTCATTCTTCCTATATGAATCCTCAATCATTTAAAAATCTAAATATTGAGACTAAAGGAGAGTTTGGTGGACTTGGAATAGAAGTTACTATGGAACAAGGCTTGATTAAAGTTATCTCCCCGATTGATGATACTCCGGCTTTTAAAGCTGGAATAAAATCTGGAGATTACATTGTTAAAATAGATAATCATCAAGTAAAGGGATTAGCTATTGATGAAGCTGTAAATAAAATGCGTGGTAAGAGCGGAACTTCCGTAACCTTAACAATAAGAAGAATTGATGTTAGCGAACCTATAGTTATTAAATTAAATAGAGAAATAATTAAAAATAAGTCTGTTACTTATAATTTTATAGATAAAGAAAAAGTTGCATACATTAGACTAAAGGTATTTGATGAAAACTCTGGAAAAGAAATTCAAGACGCAATAAAAGACATTAAAAATCACAATTCTAATATTCGTGGATATATTTTTGATTTAAGAAATAATCCTGGAGGTCTTTTAGTTGAAGCTATTAAAATTTCTGACGCTTTTTTAACAGATGGTGAAATTGTTTCTACAAAAGGAAGGGATCCTAAAGATATAAAAGTTTACAGTGCTAAATCTAAAAAAGTCGATATGATTGATGGCAAGCCAATAATTGTATTAATTAATGAAGGTTCAGCATCTGCTTCTGAAATAGTAACTGGTGCGCTCAAAGATAATAAAAGGGCAATTATTATTGGAGAAAAATCTTATGGAAAAGGTTCTGTTCAATCAATTATGCCTCTATCAAACGGCGGAGGATTAAGATTAACTACTGCTAAATACTATCTGCCTGGAGGTGAAACAATTGAAGATATTGGAGTAATGCCAGACATTATTGTTCAAAGAAAAAAAGATAATTTTAAATTTAATGATCCGGCTAATGATAATCAGTTAATTTATGCTCTGAAACTTCTTGAATCATAATGGCTAATCTTAATAATCTTCCTTATCGAACAGGGGTTGGGATTATATTAATAAATGATGAAAAAAAAGTATTTGTCGGAAAAAGAATAGATAGTACTAAAGCTTGGCAAATGCCACAGGGAGGGGTAGATAAAGATGAAGATTTATTTTCTGCAGCCACAAGAGAACTTCAAGAAGAAACTGGAATTACTTCTATAGAAATAATAAAAAAATCTAATAAAAAATTTTTTTATGATTTACCCAAAGATCTTTTAGGAAAAATATGGAGAGGCAAATACAAAGGACAAAAGCAAACTTGGTTTTTGATGAAATTTATTGGAGAACAAAAAGAAATTAATTTAAAGCAAAAAAAACCTGAATTTAATCAATGGAAATGGGTTACTCCTTCTGACTTACCTAAAATTATCGTTCCTTTTAAAAAAAACCTTTATCGAGAAGTTTTAAAAGAATTTAAGAAATATCTCTAATTTTTAAGATTATTTATTTGATCAATTATTTGATTATTTAAATATACCTCTTCATCAGAAATATCTTTATTAGTTAATTTATTTTCAGCATTTTTTTTCAGATTAGATATTTCATCACTTTGAAATTGACTAGAATTAAAGAAATTATCTAAAAGAATACTTAGTTTATTATTGTTAAACTCTACAGTTCCGCCTGTCGAAAAAAAGATCTCTGAATTATTTCCATCTTTAACTATAATTTTACCTGCTTTTAAAAAAGTAATTAAAGAAATATGATCTTTGAATATTTCCATTTCACCTTCAATTCCTGAAATAAATACGCTTTCAGCATTTTTTGCTAAAGCAACTTGTTTTGGTGTTATGATTTCTACCTGGATTTGCTCAGACATTAAGCTGAAACTTCTTTTGCCATTTTTTCTGCTTTAGCTATCGCCTCTTCAATAGTGCCAACCATATAAAAAGCTGCTTCGGGCAAATGATCGTACTGTCCTTTACAAATTGCGTCAAAACCTTTTATTGTTGATTGAAGATCCACTAACTTACCTGGAGATCCAGTAAATACCTCTGCAACAAAAAATGGTTGCGACAAAAATCTTTGGATTTTTCTAGCTCTCGATACTACCAACTTATCTTCCTCTGACAATTCATCCATTCCTAGGATAGCTATAATATCTTGTAAAGATTTATAATTTTGCAAAATTTTTTGAACTTCTCGCGCTACTCTATAATGTTCTTCTCCAACAATTCGTGGGTCTAAAATTCTTGAAGTAGAATCTAATGGATCTACTGCGGGATAAATTCCAAGCTCAGCAATCTGTCTTGATAAAACAGTTGTTGCATCTAGATGTGCAAATGAAGTTGCTGGCGCAGGATCTGTTAGGTCGTCAGCTGGAACATATATAGCCTGCACTGAAGTAATGGATCCTTTGCTAGTAGTTGTAATTCTTTCTTGTAAATTGCCCATATCAGTTGCCAAAGTTGGTTGATAACCAACTGCTGATGGAATTCTACCTAATAATGCAGAAACTTCTGAACCAGCTTGAGTAAATCTGAAAATATTATCTACGAAAAATAAAACATCCTGTCCTTCTTTATCTCTAAAATACTCAGCAAGCGTCAAACCTGACAAAGCAACACGAGCTCTTGCTCCTGGTGGCTCATTCATTTGACCATAAACTAATGCTGCTTTAGAACCAGGACCATCAGTCTTAATAACTCCTGATTCGATCATTTCATGATACAAATCATTTCCTTCTCTTGTTCTTTCTCCAACTCCAGCAAAAACTGAATATCCACCATGCGCTTTCGCAACGTTATTAATTAACTCCATAATTAGGACTGTTTTTCCAACACCAGCACCACCAAATAATCCTATTTTTCCACCTCTTGAATAGGGCGCTAACAAATCAACAACTTTAATTCCTGTAACAAGCACTTCAGTCTCCGTTGATTGTTCAACGTATGCTGGGGCTGATCTATGTATTGCCCAACTTTCTTTTGTTTTTAAAGGACCTCTTTGATCTATTGGTTCTCCAATAACATTTATAATTCTTCCAAGAGTTTCTGGGCCAACTGGAACAGTAATTGGTTTGTTAGTGTTAACGACTTTGTCACCTCTTTTTAGTCCCTCAGTAGTGTCCATAGCTATTGTTCTAACTGTATTTTCACCTAGATGTTGAGCAACTTCTAAAACAACTCTTAAACCATTATTATCGCATTCAAGTGCTGTTAAAATTTCTGGTAATTCACTTTCAAATTTAACGTCGACTACTGCTCCAATAACTTGAACTATTTTTCCATTTTTATTTTCCATATTTTTATAAAGACTCCGCCCCTGATATGATTTCAATTAATTCCTTAGTAATAACTGCTTGTCTTGTTCTATTATAATTAATAGTTAGTTTTCCTATAAGATCACCTGCATTTCTAGTGGCATTATCCATCGCTGTCATTCGTGAACCTTGCTCACTAGCTTGATTTTCAAGAAAAGCTGTAAAAACTTGTGTAGTAATATTTTTAGGAAGCATATTTTCTAAAATTTCATTTTCTTCTGGCTCATATTCATATTCGCTGCTAGTCAAATCTTTAAAATCATTTTTTTTAAAAGATTCTTCAATTGAAACTGGGATCAATTGCTGCGCTTGAGGAATTTGCGAAATAACACTTTTAAATTTATTGTAAAATAATGTGCAAATATCAAATTCATCTTTTTTAAATAAATCTAAAATTTTATCAGTTACTTCTTGTGCTTTTGCATAAGAAACTATTTTTTCATTTTTTAGACTTATTCTTTCTACAATATATTCATTATATTTTCTTTTAAGTTGATCATTTGCTTTGCTACCAACAACAATAATTTTCAATTTTTTTCCTTCTTGCAAGACTTTTTCAAAAAACATTTTAGCTTTTCTGCAAATATTAGTGTTAAACCCCCCACACAGTCCTCTATCTGAACTCAAAACAACGCAAAGATGCATTTGATTTTTTTGATTCCCTACCAATAACTTAGGTGCAGAATTAATATCAACAATAGAACTCTTTAAATTTAAAATAATAGAATTTAACTTTTCAGAATAAGGTCTCGCATTCTCGGCATTATCTTGAGCTTTTTTTAACTTAGCCGCAGCAACCATTTTCATTGCCTTAGTAATTTTTTGCGTAGACTTAACACTTGCAATTCTATTTCTTAAAAATTTTAAACTAGCCATTATTTTTTAAATTCTTTTTTAAAATTACTAATAAAATTCTTTAATTTTTCTTCTGTAGCTTCATCAATTTTTCCAGATGACTGAATACTATTTAAAATTTCTTGTGCTTCATTTTTAAGTTTTGTTAAAAGTTTTTTTTCAAAAGATTTAATTTGTCCTAACTCAATATCATCCAAGAAACCTTTTACTCCACAAAAAATTGAAATAACTTGTTCTTCAACTTTCAAAGGTTGATATTGATCTTGTTTTAATAATTCAGTTAATTTTGAACCTCTATTTAATAATTTCTGAGTTGAAAGATCTAAATCTGAACCAAATTGCGCAAAGGCAGCCATTTCACGATATTGCGCTAACTCAAGTTTAATTGATCCGGAAACTTGTTTCATTGCTTTAATTTGCGCTGCAGATCCAACTCGTGATACTGACAAACCTACGTTTACTGCAGGTCTAACTCCTTTATAGAATAATTCGGTTTCTAAAAAAATTTGTCCGTCAGTTATAGAAATAACGTTGGTCGGAATATATGCAGAAACGTCACTTGCTTGCGTTTCAATAATTGGTAACGCAGTTAAAGAACCGCCTCCGTTTTTTTCATTTAACTTAGCAGCTCTTTCTAACAATCGACTGTGAAGATAAAAAACATCTCCTGGGAAAGCTTCACGCCCTGGTGGTCGACGTAAAAGTAGTGACATTTGTCTATAAGCAACTGCTTGTTTAGATAAATCATCGTATATAATTAAAGCATGCATTCCATTATCTCTAAAATATTCTCCCATTGTACAGCCAGTATAAGGCGCTAAAAATTGAAGTGGAGCGGGATCAGAAGCTGTAGCCGCGACCACTATAGTATATTCCATTGCACCTGCATCTTCTAATGTTTTAACAATTTGAGCTACGCTTGATCTTTTTTGGCCGATTGCAACGTAAATACAATATAACTTCTTTTTTTCATCATTAGATTTATTAACTTCTTTTTGATTAATAATTGCATCAATTGCAATTGCTGTTTTGCCTGTTTGTCTATCACCAATAATTAGCTCTCTTTGTCCTCTTCCTACTGGAACTAAACTATCAATAGCTTTTAAACCTGTTTGCATAGGTTCATTAACAGATTGTCTTGGAATGATTCCTGGAGCTTTAATTTCCACTCTTTTTCTCTCTAAATTTTTATCTACAGATCCTTTTCCATCAATAGGGTTTCCTAATGCGTCAACTACTCTACCTAATAAAGATTTTCCTACTGGAACATCAACAATTGCTCCTGTTCTTTTTACAACGTCACCTTCTTTAATTTTTGAATCATCTCCAAAAATAACAACTCCAACATTTTCTGTTTCTAGATTCAACGCCATACCTTTTGTGCCATCTGGAAATTGAACCATTTCACCTGCCTGAACATTATCGAGACCATAAACCCTTGCTATACCGTCTCCGACTGTCAATACTTGACCAACTTCAGAAACTTCAGCATTTGTTCCAAAGTTTTCTATTTGATCTTTTAATATATTAGTGATTTCTGAAGGAGTAATTTTCATAAAATTTTAATTATTTAATAATTTATTTAATTTTGTTTTTGCAGATGTGTCAATCATTGTACTACCGATTTGCAAAACCGATCCGACCAATAATGAAGAATCTACCAAAAAAGAAATATTAATCTTTTTATTAAGAGTAGAGTTTAATTTCTCAGATATTTGTTTCTTTTCTAAATCTGTTATTTCGTGCGACAACCTTAATGCAGCTTGTATTTCTCCTCTTTTTTGAGAAGAAAGATTAAAGAAATTATTAATTATTTTTTCTATAAAAAAAAATCTTCTGTTTTTATTAACTACTTTTAAAAAACTTATAAATAAATTAGAAAAAGATAATTTTTTTGATAAAGCTTCTATAACCCCCTCTACAACATTAGATTTATAGGTTGGATTTTTAATAAAATTTTTAAGCTCTGTATTTTTTTCTAAAACTTCTTTTAAGGTAATGAAATCTTTCTCTAAAATACTTAGTTCTTTATTTTTATCTGCAATTTCATAAACTGCCTTAGCATAACGATTAATTTCGCCTAAAGATTGCATAGATTTTAATTTTAAACTTTAAATCAAAAAATGTCTCGTAACATGCGAAATTGCTCTAATCAAGAGAGATAGTCTGAATTTTTATCTAAAATTAATTGGATCAACATCAATAGTTAACGAAATATTTTTTTTAATTACTATTGTTTTTAGCCAATCTTTTAAAATTTTTTGAGGAAAATCACTGTTAGGATATTTTAATAACAATCTTGAACGATATTTTCCCTTTATAAGCGAAATAGAAGCGCTCACGGGACCAAGTAACTTAGCATTTTTCATTAATGGAATTTTATTTTTAAGAATTCGGGCAAATTCATCAACGTCAAATTTATTTTTACCTGAAACAATAAATGCAATTAATTTTGTATAAGGTGGTAAATTCGCTTTTTCTCTAAAATTAATCTCTGCTTGGTAAAATGACAAAATATTTTTGTCACAAATTGATTTGAGAGTTTCGCTTTCTGGTTCAAAGCTCTGAAGATAAACAATTGATTTTTTAACTTCGCGACCCGCTCTACCACTTAACTGATTCATGAGCTGAAAAGTTTTTTCTGAACTTCTTATATCGCTACCTAAAAAATTCGTATCAGCATTAACAACAACAATACAATTTAACATTGGAAAATGAAAACCTTTTGAAATTAGTTGTGTTCCAACAATAATATCAATTTTTCCATTGTAGATGTTTTCAAATATTTTTTTTGTTTTTTCGTCTTCATGAATAAAATCACTAGAAAATAATTCTATTTTTTTGTCTGGAAAAATTTCTTTTACTTCCTCATAAATTTTTTCAACCCCTAATCCGTAAAAAGTTAATTGACAATCTCCATCTTCTTTACATTTTTTTTTTAATGATGAATGATAATCACAATAATGACATATTAATTGATTGTTTTCTTTATGAAAAGTTAAAGCAACCGAGCAATTAGGACATTGAAATCTATGCCCACATTTTGAACATATAACGCATGTAGAGTAACCTCTGCGATTTAAAAAAAATAAAATTTGTTCTTTTTTTGAAATTTTATTTTTTAAATCATTAATAATACTTTCAGAAATAAATTTATTTTTTTTTGCAGGAAATTTTTTTAGATCTATAATTTTAATTTCCGGAAGCTCTGCATCGTTAAATCTTTTGATTAAACTAACATAAGAAAAATTCTTTTTTAAAGTATTGTAATATGTTTCTATTGAAGGTGTTGCTGAAATTAAAATTATTGGTATTTTTTGAATTGAAGATAATAAAATAGCCATATCTCTTGCATTGTATGTAATTTGATCATCTTGTTTAAAAGATTGGTCATGTTCTTCATCAATAATAATTAACCCCAACTTTTTAAATGGCAAAAATAATGATGACCTAGCCCCCATTATTAAATTAATTTTTTGATTTGATATTCCGTGAAAAATTTTTTTCTTATTTTTTTCTGATATTGATGAGTGCCAAATCGCAGGATAATTTCCAAAATATTCTTTAAATTTTTCTTTTATTTGATTGGTTAAAGCAATTTCTGGGATTAACACCAAAACCTGATAACCTTTTTCTAAAAAATCTTTTATTTTTTTTAAATAAATTAATGTTTTTCCAGAACCAGTAATTCCATGCAATAATGTTGTTGAAAAACTATCAGGAAGCACTTTCTCATCTAATATCTTAATTGCTTTTATTTGATTTTCATCAAAACTAATATTTTTATCAAATTGATCATAATATTCTTCATATTCTTCATTCAATATTTTTTTTATACTGTTTTCGGTTAACGCTTGTTTATAAATAAATAACTTAAGAACAATACCTATATCAACCAAGTTATATTTTGAAAACTTTTCAATAAAAATTATTTTTTCTTTAGTAAGCGAAGGAAAACTTATTTTTTTTTTTATATTCTTAATTTTAATTGTATTTTTTAATACCGATCCTTCTTTCCAAACCACACCAATTACATCTTTGTTACGAAAAGAGACTTGAACAAAATCTCCTATGGACAAATTCATTTCTTTTGGAACAGAATATGTGAAAGGATGGTCAAATTTTAATGGCAATAATACATCTAATTTCATTTAAAAAATTATTTTTTGTTTATTTCTTATTATAAATTTTATATTCTATATTCATGGAAATTTTTTTAGACTCATCTGATATTAAAGAAATTAGGCAATTAAACAAATCTAATTTGATTAATGGAATTACTACTAACCCATCGCTTCTTGCAAGTGTAAAGACTGATTTTAAAATATTACTCAAAGAAATTTGCAAAGAAATTAAAGGTCCGGTAAGCGCTGAAGTTACAGCTTCAAATTTTAATGATATGCTTAAAGAGGCAGAAATATTCAAAAAAATTGCAAAAAATATAGTTATTAAAATTCCTTTAACACAGGATGGACTACAAGCATGTCACGCTCTTTCTAAAAAAAAAATTAAAACTAATGTTACTCTTTGTTTTAGTCCTTCCCAGGCATTACTTGCTGCTAAAGCTGGAGCAACTTATATATCTCCTTTTGTTGGAAGACTTGATGATATAGGAGAAAATGGAATTGAACTTATTTCTGATATAAGAAAAATATTTAATAATTATAAAAATCTCAAAACCAAAATATTAGCTGCTTCTTTAAGAACTGTAGATCATGTTAATAAGGTTGCTGTAATTGGAGCAGACGTTGCAACTATACCTGCTAAAATTTTTAAAGAACTATACAAACATCATCTAACAGATAAAGGAATTGAAATATTTAGTTCTGATTGGAAAAAATCAGGTATGAAAATTTTACCCTAAAAATGAATTGCTCGTTTATCAACTGCTAAAGCGGCTTCTTTTATAGCCTCAGCTAGAGTTGGATGTGCATGACACGTTCTTGCAATATCTTCAGAGCTTGCGCCAAACTCCATAGCTATAGCCATTTCAGCAATCATATTTCCAACGTCAGGACCGATCATATGAACACCTAAAACTTGATCAGTCTTTTCGTGCGCTAAAATTTTAACAAAACCATCTGCCTCATCATTAATTTTAGCTCTTGAATTTGCCATAAAAGGAAATTTTCCAATCTTATAAGGAATTTTTTGTTCTTTTAATTGCTCTTCAGTTTTTCCAACGGACGCAACTTCTGGGGAAGTATAAACAACCCCTGGAATAACATCATAATTAACATGTCCATATTTTCCAGAAATAAACTCAGCAACTGCTATTCCTTCTTCTTCAGCTTTATGCGCGAGCATAGGTCCATTGATTACATCGCCTATGGCATATATATTATCTATATTTGTCCTATATTTATGATCGGTCTCGATTCTACCCTTTGAATCTATTTTTACTCCTATTTTATCTAGATTTAATCCTAAAGTGTTAGGTTTTCTTCCAACTGACATTAGAACAACATCACAACTCATTTCACTTTGATTACCATTCTTCTCGATTATAACTGTGGCACCTTTGTTATTTCTTTTAACGTTTACAACTTTTGTAGATAAATTAAATTTTATTCCCTGTTTTTGTAAAATTTTTAAAAAATTTTCTGAAATTTCTCTATCCATTCCAGGAGTTATATGATCTAAATATTCTACAACGTGAACTTCGGAACCAAGACGCAACCATACAGAACCCATTTCTAGACCAATATAGCCAGCTCCAATAACAATCATTTTTTTTGGAACTTCAGACAAAGTTAATGCGCCTGTAGAAGATAAAATTATTTTCTCATCAATTTCTATATTAGGTAAAGAGATAGGAACAGATCCAGTTGCAATAACAATATTTTTGAATTTATAATTTTTTTTATTATTTGAAAAATCCAAGACTGAAATTGTAGTTTTATCAACAAAAGATCCGAATCCTTTGAGATAAGTAACTTTATTTTTCTTAAATAAAAATTCTATACCTTTGGTAAGACCTTCGACTGATTTAGCCTTGTGACTCATCATTTTCTCAATATCTAATTTAGGTTCAGAAATATTGATTCCTATATTTTTAAATTCAGTTTTTGCTTTTTTATATAACTCTGATGAGTGCAATAACGCTTTTGAAGGAATGCATCCTACATTTAAGCAGGTTCCTCCTAGTGCGCCTCTAGATTCAATACAAGCTACGTTTAATCCAAGTTGTGCTGCTCTAATAGCTGAAACATAACCTCCTGGACCACCGCCAATTATTATAAAATCAAACTCTTCCATAATTTAAATATTTAAAAATAATCTTCTTGGATCTTCTAAATATTCTTTGACTCTTACTAAAAAAGAAACGGCATCTTTTCCATCTATAATTCTGTGATCATAAGACAAAGCTAAATACATAATAGGTCTTACTTCAATCTTGCCATCAATAACAACTGCTCTTTGAACAATGTTATGCATACCAAGCACTCCTGATTGTGGTGGATTTAAAATTGGAGTTGATAACATTGAGCCGTAAATTCCTCCATTTGTGATTGTAAATGTACCACCCTGCAATTCTTCTATTGTAAGTTGGCCAGTTTTTGCTTTTTCACCAAGAAGAACAATTTTTTTTTCAATATCAGCAAATGATAATTGATCTGCTTCTCTAACTACAGGTACTATCAATCCCTTTTCAGTTCCAACTGCAACGCCAATATTATAATAATTCTTATAAAGAATTTCATCATTCTGCACTTCTGCATTTAAAACTGGAAAAGACTTTAACGCGTTAACACAAGATTTAATAAAAAATGACATAAAACCAAGTTTCACTCCATATCTTTTTTGAAAACCATCTTTATAATCAGCTCTCATTTCAATAATTCTTGTCATATCAATTTCATTAAAAGTCGTGAGCATGGCTGCATTATTTTGAGCTTCTTTTAATCTTTTTGCGATTGTTGCTCTAAGACGAGTCATTTTAACTCGTTCTTCATTTCCTTTGGTCGCACGAGCTTGTGTTGGAGCAAAATTTTGTCCCATTGCGTCTAGCAAATCTCCTTTTACAATTCTGCCATCCTTTCCTGAGCCAGATATTGTATTGATATCTATATTTTTTTCTTCAATAATTCTTTTAACAGAGGGAGATAAAAATTCTTTTTTACTAATTGGTATTTTTGGTTCTTCTATTATTTTTATTTGCTCAGAAATTTTTGTTTCTGCTTTCTTTGAAATATTTGAAACTCCAGATTCAATTGATCCTAATATTTCTCCAACACCGACTGTTAATCCTTCTTTAACTTTAATTTCCGCTAATACTCCGGATTGAGGAGATGGAACAGCAATACTTACTTTGTCAGTTTCAAGCTCAACTAATGGTTCGTCCGCCTGAACAGAATCGCCTACAGACTTCAACCATTTAGAAATGGTTGCTTCTTTTACTGATTCTCCTAAAACAGGAACTACTAAATTTACCATATTATAAAAGTACTTCGGTTATTATATCTTCTTGTTGCTGAATATGCTTCTTTAAATATCCAGTAGCTGTAGAAGCGGATCTTTCTCTGCCAACATATTTCACCTTTTTGCTTTTTGCACCGATTAAATCTAAAGTCCATTCAATATATTTTTCAACACTATTCCAGGCTCCCATATTCTGAGGTTCTTCTTGGCACCAAATGAACTCTTCAGCATTTTTAAAGCGTTTAAGAAAATTGGCTAATGTTCTAATTGGAAAAGGGTAAAGCTGTTCAATTCTAAGTAATTGAACGCTGTTATTTCTTATAGTCTCTCTTTTTTCTGAAATATCAAAATAAATTTTTCCAGAACAAAGAACTACTCTTTTTATATTTTCATCTTTTTCTAATTTAATAAGATTATATTCCGGATAATCAGCATGATCTTGTAATATTCTATGAAAAGAATTTTTCGGTAAAAAATCTTCTATCTCTGAAACGCATTTCTTATGTCTTAAAAGCGATTTAGGGGTAAAAACAATTAGTGGCTTTCTAAATTTTCTATGAATCTGTCTTCTTAAAGCATGAAAATAATTTGCTGGAGTAGTACAATTTACAACCTGTAAATTTTCTTGAGCACAAGCTTGAAGATATCTTTCAATTCTAGCTGACGAATGTTCTGGACCTTGACCTTCGTATCCATGTGGCAAAAGCATCACTAATCCACTTGCTCTACTCCATTTTTTTTCTCCTGATGCAATAAATTGATCAAAAATAATTTGCGCTCCATTTGCAAAATCTCCGAATTGAGCTTCCCACAAAACTAATGTTTCGGGAGATGATAATGAATAACCATATTCAAATCCTAAAACTCCAAACTCAGATAATAAACTATCAATGATTTCAAATTGGACTTGATTGCCAGAAATATTTTTTAGTGGATAATATTTTTCTCCTGTTTCTTGATCAACAACAACGGCGTGCCTTTGGCTAAAAGTTCCTCTTGAAGAATCTTGTCCTACAAATCTTACGGGATAACCTTCCATTAATAGTGTTCCAAATGCCAAACTTTCTGCCATAGCCCAATCAAAACCTTTTCCAGTTTCAAACATTTTTCTCTTCGCTTCAAAAAGTCTTTTAATTGTAGGATGCGAATTTAAATTATTTGGTAATTCACAAATTTTTTTTCCTACTTGGTTAATTAATTCCGCACTTACTCCCGTTACTCCTCTCCTATCTGATCCAAATTCTGTAGTAAATTTTGACCATGAGCCTGTAAACCAATCAAAATCGTTAGGCTTATAATCTTTTGAAGACACGAACTCTTGATCTAAAAAACTTTTAAACTTATTTTTTTCTGATTGAATGTCATTATTTGTAATTACACCCTCTTTAACAAGTTGATTTCCGTAAATACTAGCTGTTGAAGGATGGGTTTTTATTTTTTTATACATTAAAGGCTGTGTAAAAGAGGGTTCATCTCCTTCATTGTGACCAAATCTTCGATAACAAATAATATCGATAACTACGTCACGTTTAAATTTTTGCCTAAATTCTGTAGCTATTCTAGCGCAATATACAACGGCTTCTGCATCATCTCCGTTAACATGAAATATTGGAGCCTGAACCATCTTTGCAACTTCTGAGGGGTATGGCGAAGATCTTGCATAAGCTGGACTTGTAGTAAAACCTATTTGATTATTTACTATAATATGAATTGTACCACCTGTGTTATGACCTTTTAGACCTGACATCGCAAAACATTCTGCAACAATTCCTTGCCCAGCAAAAGCAGCATCTCCATGCAATAATACAGGAATGACTTTTGTTCTTTCAGTATCTTTGTGAAAAAATTGTTTTGCTCTAGTTTGACCCAAAACTACTGGATTTACGGCCTCTAAATGAGAGGGATTTGCCGTTAGACTAACATGTACCACATTGCCTGAAAATTCTCTATCAGCTGAAGCTCCTAAGTGATATTTAACATCTCCTGAAACTCCCCCTACATCTGGCCCTGGGTCTCCACTAAATTCTTTAAATATTTTTTTAAATGGTTTTTGAATAACATTAGCTAAAATATTTAATCTACCTCTATGAGGCATTCCAATCTTTATTTCTTTTACACCAGAGGATCCTCCTACTTTTATAATTTGTTCTAAAGCAGGTATTAATGATTCACATCCATCTAATCCGAATCTTTTAGTTCCGACATATTTTGTATGACAATAATTTTCAAATCCTTCAGTTGCTACTAATTTAGTAAATATTGCCTTTTTTCCTTCAATAGTAAAATTTTGCTCATTATTTTTTGATTCTATTCTTTCTTGTATCCATTGTTTTTCAGCAGGATCTCCCATGTGCATAAATTCTATACCAATTTTTGAACAATAAGTTTTTAATAAAATTTCTAAAATTTCATTAACAGTTGCGTATTGAAGTCCAAGAACTTTATCTAAAAAAATTTTTCTATTTCTGTCTTCTTTTTTAAATCCATAAGTTTCTGGATTTAATTCTGGATGATAGTTTTTTTCTGTAAGCTCAAGTGGATCAAGGTCTGCTATAAGATGACCTCTAATTCTATAAGCTCTAATCATCATTATCGCGCGTACTGAATCTATTGTTGATCTTTCTACATCTAAATTTTCATTAAAAACTATTTCTTTTGCGTGATTGACAATTTTTTCTTTTAAGGAATTCTGATTTAAATCTTTTGGCAAATATTTTTCATAAATGTCTAAATCTCCATTAGTAATAAATTTGATATTTTTTGGAGTCCAACTGGGCTCTTGATTGCTGGTTATGTTTTGTTTTGCATCTGAAAGTCCTTCAAAAAATTCTCTCCAGCTATCAGGTATACTAGATGGATCTTCGGCATATTTAATATAAAGTTTTTCAATATAAGATGAGTTATTTCCTGATAAAAATGAAGTTTTTTCAAATATTAGATTATTTTGCTCTGACGACATTTAATTCTTTAGTCTTAATAAAATATTATAACTTAATTTTGTCAAATAGTGTTTTGCCAATATCTGCTGGAGAATTTGCAACAGTTATTCCACAAGATTTCATTTTCTCTATTTTGTCTTTTGCCAATCCTTTTCCACCAGAAATAATTGCTCCGGCATGCCCCATCCTTCTTCCTGGTGGTGCTGTTACTCCTGCGATGAAACCAACTACTGGTTTTTTTGTCTTTGAAGATTTTATAAATTCAGCGGCTTCTTCTTCTGCGCTACCACCTATCTCACCGATCATAATGATCGACTTTGTTTGATCATCTTTTATAAATAATTCTATGCAATCAATAAAATTAGTTCCGTTAATAGGGTCACCACCGATTCCAATGCAGGTTGATTGTCCTAAACCTAATTCTGTAACCTGAGCTACTGCTTCATAAGTTAATGTTCCAGATCTAGAAACAATACCAACTGAACCTTTTTTATGAATATGTGCGGGCATAATTCCAATTTTACATTCACCTGGAGTAATTATTCCAGGACAGTTTGGTCCAATTAAGCGACTTTTTGATTTAATTAATTTTTCTTTAACCTTAATCATGTCAAGAATTGGTATTCCTTCAGTAATGCAAACTATAAGCTTAATTTCATTTTCAATAGCTTCCAATATAGCTGCGGCAGCAAAGGGTGCTGGCACATAAATCATAGTCGCGTCTGGCTGGACTTTTTCAACTGCCTCAGCAACCGTATTAAATACTGGTTTTCCAAGATGCATTTGTCCGCCTTTTTTTGGAGTAATTCCTCCTACTAAATTAGTTCCGTAAGCAATGGCTTGCTCAGAGTGAAAAGTTCCATGTGTTCCTGTAAAACCCTGACAAATAACTCTTGTATTTTTATTTACTAAGACTGACATTTATTTTGTTGCCTCAACAATTTTTTGTGCAGCTTCATTTAAATTGTTAGCTGAAATAATTTTTAATCCAGATTTTTTTAATATTTCTTTTCCTTCTTCAACATTAGTTCCAGCGAGTCTAACAACTAATGGAACTTTTAACTCTACCTCTTTAGCAGCATCAATTACTCCTTGAGCTATAATGTCACAACGCATAATCCCGCCAAAAATATTAACAAGAATTCCTCTAACATTTTTATCAGATAAAATTATTTTAAAAGCTGCTGAAACTTTCTCTTTTGTAGCTCCGCCCCCAACATCAAGGAAATTTGCAGGTTCTGAGCCATAAAATTTAATAATATCCATCGTTGCCATTGCAAGTCCAGCACCATTAACCATACAACCAATTTTTCCGTCTAATTTAATATAAGCAAGTTCATATTTACTTGCTTCGATTTCCATAGGGTCTTCTTCGTTTAAATCTCTAAGAGCTTTTATTTCAGGATGTCTAAAAAGAGCATTATCGTCAAAATTTATTTTTGCATCTAAACATTTGATTTGGTTTTGCTTGGTTAAAATTAACGGATTAATTTCAATAAGATTTGCATCTGTTTTAATTAGAGTCTCAAAAAGAGATATTGCAACTTTTTTTGCTTGTTCTTTTTGCTCTATATTTAAATTAAATGGCCTAACTATATTTTCTAAATCTTGATCGCTTAACTTTTGTGACAAAAAAACTCGTGTTGTAATTATCTTATCTGGAGTTTTTAGTGCAACTTCTTCCACATCCATTCCTCCTTCTGCACTAGAGATGAAGGCAATTTTAGATGAAGCTCTATCCACTAAACATGATAGATAAAATTCTTTTTGAATATCGGAAGCCTCTTCTATGTATAATCTTTTTACTTCACGTCCTTGAGGTCCAGTTTGATTAGTTATAAGAATTTTTCCAAGCAAATTTTGGCTTATACTTTTAACTTCATCAATACTTTTTGCTAATTTAACTCCTCCAGCTTTTCCTCTCCCTCCAGCATGAATTTGTGCTTTTACAACATATAAATCTGATTTTAAATCCTTAATTTTTTGATCTATTTCATTAATTGAAAAAATAACTACTCCTTTAGATACAGGAGCTCCAAAACTTTTTATTAAATCTTTGGCTTGATGTTCATGAATATTCATTTTTTAAATATTAAAATTTATAATTTGGTTTTTTTGTTTTTATTTTTGAAAGCTCAGGATCAAGTTTGAAAAGATCTTTTGTCAATTTTTTCACTGAATCAACTGATTTAACAAACATTGCTCTTTCTTCCTCATTAAATTTAATTTCTATAATTCTTTCAACTCCATTTGCTCCTATAATTACAGGAACTCCAACATAAAGATCGCTCACTCCATATTCGCCATCAATATAAGCAGCACACGGCAATATTTTTTTCTTATCTTTTAGAAATGCTTCTGCCATTTCAATGGCAGAACTAGCTGGGGCGTAAAAAGCTGAACCTATCTTCAATAATTTTACTATTTCACCTCCTCCATCTCTAGTTCTTTGAATTATTTTTTCTATTCTTTCTTTAGTAGTCCATTTTAAATCAATTAAATCTGGAATAGGTATCCCTGCAACTGTTGAATATCTTGCAAGCGGGACCATTGTATCACCATGACCTCCGAGTACAAACGCTGTAACATCTTCTATTGAAACATTAAATTCTTGGGACAAGAATAATCTAAAACGAGCCGAGTCTAGTACGCCTGCCATACCTACAACTTTTTCTGCAGGTAACCCAGAATGTTTTTGTAAAGCCAAAACCATAACATCTAAAGGATTAGTTATGCAAATAACAAAAGCATTTGGAGAATATTTTCTTATTCCCTCTCCAACTTGCTTCATAACTTTACCATTAATTGAAAGAAGATCATCTCTGCTCATTCCTTCTTTTCTAGGAACCCCGGCTGTTACTATAATAACGTCAGAATTTGCAACATCAGCATAACTTGTTGTACCTTTTAAATTTGCATTAAATCTTTCGACAGCTCCTGACTGAGCTATATCTAATGATTTTCCTTCTGGTAAACCTGATAAAATATCAAAAATAACGACATCACCTAACTCTTTTAAAGAAACTAGATGTGCTAAAGTTCCGCCAATTTGGCCTGATCCAATAAGAGAAATTTTTTTTCGCATGATATTTTTTAAAAAAATTAAAAGAAAAATATATATGCAAAACTAATGAGTCAAATAAACTTACTAAGAATTACAAATTTTTACTATATTGTGTTAACATCTTTTTGATTGAACCAATAGCTTTTGCTGGATTTAAACCTTTTGGGCAAGAATTAGTACAATTCATGATAGTATGACATCTAAAAAGTTTAAGTTCATCTGCAACTTTTTTAAGCCTTTTTTCTCTCTCTTCGTCTCTACTATCTATAATCCATCTATAGGCCTGCAATAAAACTGCTGGTCCTAAATATTTCTCTCCATTCCACCAATAACTCGGACAAGAAGTAGAACAGCAAGCACATAAAATACATTCATATAGTCCATCTAATTTTTCTCTGTCTTTTTTTGATTGATAAATTTCATGTTTATCAACCTTATCATTTTTAGCTTCAACTTGTAACCAAGGTTCTATGGATTGATATTGCTTGTAAAGTTTATTTAAATCTGGGACTAAATCTTTAACAACCTGCATATGAGGCAATGGATAAATTTTAATCTCACCAACAATATCTTTGGCAGATTTCGTGCAAGCTAAAGTATTAGTGCCATCAATATTCATAGCGCATGATCCACATACTCCTTCTCTACACGATCTTCTAAAAGTAACAGTGCTGTCAATTTCATTTTTAATTTTAATTAAAACATCAAGTACCATTGGACCACATTCATCCATATTAACTTCATATGTATCTAATCTTGGATTCTCATTTGATTCTGGACTCCAACGATAAATTTTAACTTTTTTTAAAGTTTTACCATTTGTCTTATCTTTAAAATATTTTCCTTCTACAACTTTTGAATTTTTTGGCAAAGAAAATTGAACCATTAATAAACTCTCGCTTTTGGAGGAAAATATTGAACTTCGTTTGATAGAGTAAAATTATGTACATTCCTATAATCGATTTTAACTTTTTCACCGTCTTGCCAAGCAAGAGTATGTTTCATCCATTTCTCATCATCTCTTTCCTTGAAATCTTCTCTTGAATGCGCTCCTCGGCTTTCTTTTCTGTTCTCAGCTGAAGCCATTGTAACCATTGCTTGTCTAATTAAATTATCGAATTCTAAAGTCTCAACTAAATCAGTATTAAAAATTAAAGATTTATCTTTAACAACAATATCTTCTATTCCTTGCCATGGTTTTTTAATATCTGCCAAACCTTGTTTTAATATTTTTTCATCTCTAAATACTGCACATTTTGACTGCATAGTTCTTTGCATTTGATCTCTTAATTTTGCTGTAGATGTTGAGCCATTAGCATTTCTTAATTTATCAAATCTAGATAAAGATTTTTGTGTATCATTTTCAGATATTTTTTCATGTTTCGAATTTGGTTTAACTAACTCAGCGGCTCTCATTGCAGCTGCTCTTCCAAAAACAACTAGATCTATTAATGAATTAGAGCCTAATCTGTTTGCTCCATGTACTGAAACGCAAGCTGCCTCCCCTACAGCCATTAATCCCGGAACAATTACATCTTTATTATTTTCTGATTTAGATATTACTTCACCATAATAATTAGTTGGTATTCCTCCCATATTGTAATGAACAGTTGGAACAACTGGTATGGGTTCCTTGGTAACGTCAACGCCAGCAAAAATTTTTGCTGATTCTGAAATTCCAGGCAATCTTTCATGTAATACTTTTGGATCTAAATGATTAAGATGAAGATAAATATGATCCTTTTGCTTACCAACTCCTCTTCCTTGGTTAATTTCTATAGTCATCGATCTTGAAACAACATCTCTTGAAGCCAAATCTTTTGCATGAGGAGCGTATCTCTCCATAAATCTCTCTCCTTCAGAATTAACCAAAAAGCCTCCCTCTCCTCTTGAGCCTTCAGTAATTAAACATCCAGCACCATAAATTCCAGTTGGATGAAATTGAACAAATTCCATATCTTGCAAAGGCAATCCTGCTCTTAAAACCATTGCATTGCCATCACCTGTGCAAGTGTGTGCAGAAGTTGCTGAAAAATATGCTCTGCCATAACCGCCTGTTGCTAAAATTGTAATATGAGATCTAAAACGATGAATAGTTCCGTCTTGCAAATTCCAAGCAGTTACACCGTAACATTTGCCGTTTTTCATTATTAGATCTAATGCAAAATATTCTATGAAAAATTCGGTATTTCTTTTTAATGCCTGTCCATACAATGTGTGCAAAATCGCATGACCTGTTCTATCCGCAGCCGCACAAGTTCTTTGTGCAATTCCATTACCATAATTAGCTGTCATACCACCAAATGGCCTTTGATAAATTTTTCCTTCTTCTGTTCTGCTAAAAGGAACTCCATATTTTTCAAGTTCAATTACTGCTCGTGGTGCTTCTTTACATAAATACTCAATCGCATCTTGATCTCCTAACCAGTCGGCACCTTTGACTGTATCATACATGTGCCAACGCCAATCATCTTCAGACATATTTCCCAAAGCCGCTGAAATACCACCTTGTGCGGCAGCTGTATGACTTCTGGTTGGAAATACTTTTGAAATACAAGCTGTTTTAAGTCCAGCTTCTGCTAACCCCACTGCTGCTCTCAACCCTGAGCCGCCCGCACCAACAACTATAACGTCATATTCATGTTCAATAATTGGATAACTGCTCATAAAATAATTTTTAATAGTGATATAATGCCAATGATTGGAAATATAGCTGAATATATCATTATAATTTTATTAAGAATACTTTTTAAATTTGGATTCTGAATATAATCTTCTACAATTTCATTAATACCTAGTTTTAAATGTAATCCTGCAAATATTAAGAATAAAACAAAAAAAATTATTGATAAATAATTATCAAAAAAATTTAATGCTCCTGTATAATCTTTATTAACTAGATTAATTAGAGAATATAAAAAAAACAATAATATTGGGATTAAAATGACAGCACTTGCTCTTTGCATAAACCACTTATTTAAGGCACGGTTCTTCATCATATAATCCAAATAATAAAAGTTACTAAAATAGAAATTAATAAAACAGCTATTCCCGAAAAATTAGCAGTCTTAATTTCGTAACCATAGCCAAGATCCCAAGCAAGATGTCTAACACCATTTAACATGTGATAAATAAATGACCATGTAAAACCTACTAAAATGAATTTGCCAAGAAAACTTCTTAAAAATTTTTGATAAAAGTTGTAATATTCAGGACCTAAAGCCAAAGATAATATCCATATCACAATTAAAAAAAATCCTGAAGTATTTATTACGCCTGTTAATCTATGCGTGATTGATAATAAAGAAGAGAACTGCCATTTATAAATTTGAATATGAGGAGATAATGGTCTTAAATTTTTTTCCATAAAAAATACTAATTATTTTTTATATGCTTTTTAACTAAAACCTCCGCTATTTGCACTGCATTTAATGCAGCTCCTTTTAATAAATTATCAGAAACGATCCACAAATTTACTGCATTTTTTGTAGGATCTTTTCTAATTCTAGAAATGTAAGTGAAAAAACTTCCTGCAGATTCCGCCGGAGTAGCATATCCACCATTTTTTTGTTCATCTATTACTTTACAACTTGGCGCTTTTGCTAAAATTGACCGTATCTGTTGTATATTAAATTTCTTTTTAAATTCTACATTCGCTGTTTCTGAATGGGCAACAAGCACGGGTACACGCACACAAGTTGCTGTAAGTTTAATATTTTTGTCTAAAATTTTTTTTGTCTCATGTTCCATTTTCCATTCTTCTTTTGTCGATCCATCCTTCATAAAAACATCAATATGGGGAATTACGTTAAAAGCTATTTGTTTAGTAAATTTTTTTGATCTAATTTTTTTCTTATTAAGATAATCTTTAGTTTGCGAAACTAATTCATCCATAGCAGCTTTTCCTGCTCCTGATACAGACTGATATGTTGATGTAACAACTCTTTTTATTTTAAATTTGTCATGCAAAGGTTTTAGGGCAACAACTAATTGTGCAGTTGAACAATTTGGATTTGCTATGATATTTGTTTTTTTATAATCTTTAATTGCATGTTCGTTAACCTCAGGAACAATTAGCGGAATATTTTTAAATGCTCTAAAATAACTTGAATACTCAATAACAATCGAGTCTTTTGCAATTTTAGGAGCCCAAGTTTTTGCAAGTTTAGATCCTGCGCAAAAAAAAGTGATATCAGCTTTTCTAAAATCAAAATCTTCTAAACTTCTAACTTCAATATTTTTATTTTTAAATTTAATAAATTTACCAACGCTTTTTTTGGAGGCTATTAAATAAATAGTATTTACTGGAAACTTTCTTCTTTCTAAAACTTCTATTGTTTTTCTTCCTGCGTTTCCTGTGCTTCCAACAATAGCTATATTTGTTCTCATTTTTTTATTTTAATTTAGATATAACCAAATCACCCATTTCAGACGTTGAAACTTTTTTCTGACCTTTTTCCATTATATCTTGAGTTCTATAACCTTCTTTAAGAACGTTCTTAACAGCCTGATCAAGCATATCTGCATCTTTATCCATGTCAAAAGAATAACGTAGCGCCATAGAAAAACTCAATATTGACGCAAGTGGGTTTGCGATATTTTTTCCTGCAATATCTGGAGCTGAACCATGACAAGGTTCGTACATTGATTTAAATTTTCCGTCTTTATTTTTTCCACTTAACGATGCTGAGGGCAACATTCCAAGCGAACCTGTTAACATTCCAGCTTCATCTGAAAGCATATCGCCAAATAAATTATCTGTGACAATAACGTCAAATTGTTTAGGATTTCTAACTAATTGCATTGCACAGTTGTCAGCTAGCATATGATTCAATTCCACATCTTTAAATTCTTGTTTATGAAGTTTTACTACTTCTTCTCTCCATAACAAACCAGCTTCCATAACATTTGACTTTTCACATGATGTAACTTTATTATTTCTTTTTCTAGCTAATTCAAATGCAACTCTTGCCACTCTTTGTATTTCGCTTGATGTGTAAGTATGAGTATTAGTTCCTTTTTTTTCTCCATTAGGTAATTTTTCAACTCCTCTTGGTGTTCCAAAATAAATTCCTCCTGTAAGTTCACGAACAATCATAATATTTAGATCAGAAACAACTTCTGGCTTTAATGTAGATGCGTTTGCAAGCTCTTTAAAACAAATAGCTGGTCTTAAATTTGCAAATAATTCGAGATCTTTTCTCAATCTTAAAAGTGCTCTTTCTGGTCTTTTGGAGAAATCTAATTTATCCCACTTTGGTCCGCCTACCGCTCCTAATAAAACTGCATCACTTGAAAGCGCAATTTCCATTACATTATCGGTAATAGGAGTACCGTATTTATCAAAAGAAACTCCACCCGCCAATTCTTCTGTAATCTCAAATTCTGCAGATTTATTTTTATTGAACCAAAGAATAATTTTTTTAACTTCATTCATTACTTCCGGCCCAATTCCATCTCCAGCAAGTATAAGAAGTTTTTTTTTCACTAGTACAGCCAAGGAGTAATGTTTTTTCTTTTTTGCTCAAAATTATTAATTTTGCTTTCTTTCTTTAGTGTTAAAGCAATATCATCATAACCATTTAGCAAACATTCTTTCTTGAAAGATTCAATCTCAAAATCAAAAGGTTGATTATCCTCTTTTAGTATTTTTTGATCAACTAAATCGATTTCGATTTCTTTTTTTTGTTTTGCAATTTCACTTAACTCTTTGACTTTATTTTCATCTAAAATAATTGGTAAAATTCCATTTTTAAAACAATTATTATAAAAAATATCAGCGAAGCTAGGAGCAATAATACAGCGAATTCCAAAATCAAGTAACGCCCAAGGAGCATGTTCTCTTGAAGAACCGCAGCCAAAATTTTTTCCAGATATTAAAATTTTTGCTTTATTAAAAGGGTCATTATTTAAAACAAAATCTTTAATCAAATTTCCTTTTTGATCGTAACGCATCTCGTAAAAT
The DNA here is from genome assembly GCA_903869725.1 of uncultured Alphaproteobacteria bacterium. GTDB lineage: Bacteria > Pseudomonadota > Alphaproteobacteria > Pelagibacterales > Pelagibacteraceae > Fontibacterium > Fontibacterium scandinaviense. Next base: position 39,911 of record CAIQAD010000002.1, read on the forward strand.
AAAGCAGATCCTAGTCCTGTACGCTTAATAGTTTTTAAAAATTGTTTTGGAATAATCATATCAGTATCAACATTCATGATCTGCAAATCTGCAGCGATTGCCTTAATTTTCGAAAATTTTTCCATTAAATTATTTTTCTAATATCAACAAATTTCCCTTCAATGGCTGCGGCGGCGGCCATTACAGGACTGACTAAATGTGTTCTTCCGCCTCGCCCTTGTCTACCTTCAAAATTTCTATTAGATGTAGAAGCGCAACGTTCCTGGGGTTTTAATTGATCAGGATTCATTCCCAAACACATTGAACATCCAGGCTCTCTCCATTCAAAACCTGCTTCTTTTAAAATGATATCTATGCCTTCTTGTTCTGCCTGCAATTTTACTAAACCAGATCCTGGTACAACTATTGCCTCAACATTTTTGTTTACTTTTTTTCCTTTAACTATTTTTACTACTTCTCTTAGATCTTCAATTCTTCCATTTGTACAAGAACCTATAAATACTTTATCAATTTTTATATCTTTAATCGGGGTATTTGGTTCTAACCCCATGTAATTTAATGATCTAATAATTGATTTTTTTTTATCTTCGTTCTTTTCAACAGTTGGGTCTGGAACATTGCCATTAATTGAAGATATATCTTGCGGACTTGTTCCCCATGTTACAGTTGGTTCAATTTCATTAGCATTTAAATGAATTTCCCTATCAAATTTTGCATCTTTGTCTGTAAACAATGTTTTCCAATAATTAACTGCCTGTTCCCATTTATCTGCTTTGGGTGCCATTGGTCTTCCTTTTATATAGTCAAATGTTTTTTGATCTGGTGCTATCAAGCCAGCTCTAGCGCCCGCTTCAATACTCATGTTGCACACTGTCATTCTTTCTTCCATACTAAAATTTCGAAAAACATCTCCTGCATATTCAATAACATAGCCTGTGCCGCCAGCAGTACCTATTTTACCTATGATGGTTAAAATTACATCTTTAGCTGTAACGCCTAGAGGTAATTTTCCATTAACATTTATTCTAAAATTTTTTGCTTTAGTTTGAATTAAAGTTTGTGTGGCAAGAACATGTTCAACTTCTGAAGTTCCAATTCCAAATGCTAAGGCTCCAAAAGCACCATGCGTTGATGTATGACTGTCCCCACAAACAATGGTCATGCCTGGCTGGGTAAAACCTTGCTCTGGTCCAATAACATGAACTATTCCTTGTCTCTTATCATTTAATCCAAAAAAATTTACCCCAAACTCTTTACAATTTTTTGATAATGTCTCTACTTGAATTGCCGACTCTTTATCCGCTATACCTTTTGATCTATCTGTTGTTGGAACGTTATGATCAGCAACTGCTAATGTTGAAAGGGGAGATTTAACTTTTCTGTTAGTCATTCGTAATCCCTCGAACGCTTGTGGACTTGTAACTTCATGAACTAAATGTCGGTCAATATATAATAGTATTGTTCCGTCACTTTGCTCTTCAACTAAATGGCTTTCTAAGATCTTGTCGTATATTGTCTTTGACATAAAATAAAAAATAATTTTTATTTTTTCTTATTTTCAACTTCAGATTTTGGTGCTGCTTTTTTGGCTGATTGAATTTCCACTGTTTCTGTTGGTGTTTGCACATCTAATCCTTCTACTACTTCTTTTTTAGGAAGAGGTTGAATTATATCAACTCCAATTTTTTTTTTAATTTTTTCAGTAATTCTTGCAGATTTACCTGTTCTGTCTCTTAAATAATATAATTTTGCTCTTCTTACTTTTCCACTTCTTATTACTTCAACTGACTCTACGTTCGGGCTATGGATTGGAAACAATCTTTCTACACCCTCGCCAAATGAAATTTTTCTAACAGTAAAAGTTGAATTAATTCCTTTATTTTTTTTTGCGATACATACTCCCTCATACGCTTGTATCCTTTGTCTTTTTCCCTCGATAATTCTAACATTAACTTTTAAAGTATCACCTGGTGAAAATTCAGGTATTTTCTTTTTTTCACCGATTTGCTTTATATGTAGTTTATCTATTTCATCTATTCTCATGGAAATTTGCATTAAAAATTATTTATTTGAGATATTTTTGCCATAAATCTTGTCTTCGCCGACGTGTTATATCCTCAGACTGCGCCAAGCGCCAGTCCTTAATTTTAGCGTGATTTCCAGATAAAAGAACTTCCGGTACAGTTTTACCCTTCCATTCTTGGGGCTTTGTATATTGAGGATATTCTAGCAAATTATTTTCAAAACTTTCTTCATTTAGTGAATTAGAATTGCCTATAACGCCCGGTAATAATCTTATTATAGAGTCTAAAAAAACAAATGACGCCGTCTCTCCCCCTGATAGAATAAAATCTCCAATACTAATTTCTCTAATTTTTCTAATATCAATAACTCTTTGATCAATACCTTCAAAATGTCCACATATAAGATCAACACCGTTTCTAGAGGATAATTCTTTAGCAATTTTTTGATTTAGTAATTCACCTTTTGGACTTAGATAAATTAAATCATTTTTAGAATCCTTAATATTATTTTCAAGACAATTATCTATTACATCAGCTCGCATGACCATTCCGCTGCCTCCACCAAATGGTGTATCATCTACGCTACCATGCTTATCTAAAGCATAGTCTCTGATATTAATTATATCTAGAGACCATATTTTTTTTTCACGAGCTTTTTTATAAAGGCCAATATCTAAAATTCCTGGAAAAAATTCTGGATACAAAGTAAAAATTTTAGCTGACCACATAAAATATGATTATTTTTTCTCCTCAACTGTTACTGATGCTTCAACTTTTGGCTCTTCAGCTTTTATTGGTTCCGCAGCAACTTCTGGTTTAGGAGTATCTTTATTTTCGGCCTGTGTAGAAGCAGGCTGCTGTGCTGCTTTTAGTCTTTCTTGAGCTTTTTTCTTAGGCACAGCTTTAATTGGATTGTTTCTTTTTTCAGGAACAGGAGCAAGATTTGCGGCACCTAAAAATTTTGCAACTCTTAATGTCGGTTGAGCTCCTATTTTAAGCCAGTGTTTTATTCTATCTATTTCAAGATTAATTCTTTCTGAATTATTTTTTGGCAACAGTGGATTAAAAAAACCTAATTTTTCAATAAACTTTCCATCTCTTGGATTTCTTGAGTCTGCAACAACGATTTTATAAAAGGGCCTTTTTTTTGTCCCTCCTCGCGCTAGTCTTATTTTTAACATTTTTACCTTTCTATTTTAAGTTATTAAATAATTCTGGAGGAATGCCTTCCATTCCACCAAAGTTTCTTCCGCCACTTTGAGACATTTTTTTCATCATTATAGTCATCATTTTATGCTGTTTTAGAAGTTTGTTTACTAAAGTAATGTCTGTGCCCGATCCTATTGCAATTCTTTTTTTTCTTGAACCTTCAATAATTTTTGGATTGTCTCTTTCTTTTTTTGTCATTGATAAAATAATTGCTTCTTGTTTATTAAGTATACTTTCGTCAATATCAGCCTCGTCAATTTGTTTTTTTATTTTAGAAATACCAGGAATCATCCCTATAATTTTACCCATTCCACCTATTTTTTTCATTTGACGAATTTGTTTTAAATAATCATTAAATGTAAATTGTCCTTTTTTAAAATTTTCTTCAAGTTCTTCTACCTCTTCTCGTTTTAAATTTTGAGAAACCTTCTCAACTAAAGAAACAACATCTCCCATTCCTAAAATTCTATTTGCAATTCTTTGTGGATGAAAAATTTCTAAATCATCAACTTTTTCACCTGTTCCTAAAAATTTAATAGGACAACCAGTAACTGAACGCATACTTAAAGCTGCACCACCTTTTCCATCACCATCAATTCTAGTTAAAATCACTCCAGTTAAATCAACCGTTTTTTTAAATTCATTTGCTATGTTTACAGCATCTTGTCCTGTTAAAGAATCTGCCACTAAAAAAGTTTCTATAGGATTGATGATTTTCTTTAGATTATTTAATTCGGCCATCATCACACTATCAATTTGTGTTCTGCCGGCAGTATCAAAAATAATTACATCCGTACCGGACAAATTTGCAGTCGCTAATGTTCTTTGCGTTATTTCAATTGGTAACTGACCTTCAATAATAGGGAGTGTTTGTATATTATTTTGATTACCTAAAAATTCTAATTGTTTTTGTGCAGCTGGTCGATAGACGTCTAAACTAGATAGTAAAATTTTTTTATTAAAATTTTTTTCAATATACTTTGCTATTTTAACTGATGTAGTTGTTTTTCCAGAACCTTGCAAACCAACAAATAACATCTTTGCTGGAGGCACTGTATTTAAGTTAATATTTGAATTTTCTCCCCCTAAAACTTTTATTAACTCATCATTAACAATTTTAATTAATAATTGAGCTGGAGTTAAAGATTTTAAAACTTCTTGTCCAATTGCTTTTGGTTTGACATTTGCAATAAACTCTTTTGCAACTGATAATGCTACATCAGACTCAAGTAACGCCTGTCTAATTTTTCTTAAACCCTCATCAACTTGTTCTTCATTTAAACGCGTTCCTTTTTTAAAAAAAGAAAATACATCTTCAATTTTACCGGTCAAATTTTCAAACATTTTTTATCTCCAGCAGCAATCGCACTAGTGGGCGAATATCGCTGACTAGTGTTGATCTCCTTCATTAGAAGGACACCACAAAACTTGCTTATATTTTTGTGGAAAATTTGATTAAAAGTATATTTTAGTATTTTAAAAGTCAACAATTGAGAATATTTCTAAACTAAAGAAATAAAACAAATGACAGAGATTAAAGCTTACAAAATGGATGGGTTAGGTAACGATTTTGTGATCATTGATGGTAGAAACAACAAAATAAGTCTTAACAAAAAGCAAATATTAAATATCTCTGATAGAAAAAAAGGTCCTGGTTGTGATCAGGTAATTTTAGTTGAAAAAGATAAAGAGAAAAAAACAAACGCTAAAATAACTTTTTATAATTCTGATGGCGGTGAAATTTATGCATGTGGAAACGGCAGTCGTTGTGTTTCTTATTTTTTAATGAATGAAAAAAAATTAATAAAATCTAAAATAAATACAAAAAGCGGGGTTCTTACTGCTAAATTAAAAGGTGCTTTTGAAATATCCGTAGATATGGGCAAACCTAATTTTGATTGGAAAAAAATTCCACTTTCTCATGAAATGAATCATAAAAAAATAATCATAAGTGTTAAAAATTTTAAAAATTTACATGGGTATGCTCTTAGCGTTGGCAATCCGCATATTATTTTTTTTAAAAATATAACAATAGAAAATTTAAAAAAAATTGGACCGCTTATAGAAAATTATCACTATTTTCCCGAAAGATGTAATGTAACTTTTGCTGAAAAAATTGGCAAAAATGATATCTCTGTTAAAGTTTGGGAAAGAGGGGCTGGCTTAACACAAGCTTGTGGCACAGCAGCTTGTGCAACAATGGTTGCTGCTAACAAATTAGGCCTTTGTAAAAAAAAAGTTAATATTCATTTTAAAAACGGAACATTACAAATTGAATGGATGCCAAATAAAAATATTATAATGACTGGTTCTGTATCTCAAATAAGATCTATTAGTCTTAAAATATAATCATACTCTTTAATAAAAATATGAATTTCTTTAAAAAACTTAAAGATAGTTTAAAAAAAACATCTGAAAATTTCACAAAAGGAATCGGTCAAATTTTTGATAAATCCAAACCAAATGTAGAAACTTTAAAAGATTTAGAAGAATTTCTGATCAAATCTGACGTTGGTGTCAAATTCGTTAACGATTTTAGTAAAAAAATAGCAGAAAAAAAATATTTAAAACAAGAACTTACAAAAGAAAATTTTCTGAAAATTATATCAAATGAAATAAAAAATATTTTAAAACCTGTTGAAAAAAATTTTTTTTTTGAACCTATTACTAAGCCTTATGTAATTCTAATATGTGGAGTAAATGGAGTTGGTAAAACTACAACCATTGGAAAATTATGTAAAAAACTAAAGAAAAATAATAAAAAAATTATAGTTGGAGCTGCTGATACTTTTAGAGCTGCAGCAATTGATCAACTAGAATTATGGTGCAAAAAAGTTGATGTTGAAATTATAAAGTCGCCGCTAGGCTCTGATCCAGCTTCAGTAGCTTATAAAACGTTTGAAACTGCAAAAAATAATCAGTTTGATTATTGCATTATTGATACTGCCGGAAGAATGCAAAATAAAAAAAATCTAATGGAAGAATTTTCAAAAATTATTCGCGTACTAAAAAAAATTGACATCAACACACCACACGAAACTATCTTAGTATTAGATGCAACGACTGGTCAAAACGCTATTAATCAAATTGATGAATTTAGAAAAATTACTCCTATAACTGGTATAATAATGACAAAATTAGATGGTACAGCCAAAGGTGGAATTCTTATAGCAATAGCTCATCAATTTAAAATTCCAATATATGCTATTGGTGTTGGCGAAAAGGAAGATGATTTAGATAATTTTGTTGCTGATGAATTTCTAGAAGCTTTTATTAAAAATTAATTCAAATTTTTTACAAATTTTTTAATCTCTAAAATTAATTCTTCATCATATCTCATAAAGTGGGTTTGTTTTTCAGGAAAGTATCCTTGCTTTTTGGTTGTTATTTTATCAAAGATAGCTTTACCCATAAAATTTGGCACTATACGATCTTTTTCTCCGTGCATTACTAATACTGGAGAAGAAATATTTTTAATTTTATTTATAGAGTCATATTTATCTTTTAAAATTAAATTTACAGGTAAATAAGAATAATTAATTTTAGCAATATCAATTAATGAGGTGTAGGGAGATTCTAATATTATTCCTGCAAATTTTTTCTTTTGAGCAATTTCTATGGCAACTCCGGTACCTAGAGATTCTCCATAAATAATTATTTTATTTTTAGGTATGTTATTTGCTTCAAGCCATTTAACAGCACTATTAGCATCATCATACAAACCTTGCTCACTAGGTTTTCCTTTGCTTCCTTCATATCCTCTCCAGGAAATAATTAAATAATTTAAATTTAAATTTTTAAATGTATTTAATTTATAAATTCTAGCATCTTTTGTATCTCCATTGCCGTGAAGAAAAAGTACTGTATATTTATTTTTTTCATTTTTATAAAACCATGACTTTAATTGAATATTATCAGTGGATGGAATATCTATTTTTTGAATATCTGCGTTCAGTTTGTATACTGTGTTATAACTATGTACTTTATGCAGATATAAAAAATCTCTTTGAAAAAAATACATAAAAAAACATATAAAAAGATATAGAAAGCTTAAAAAAATAATTAGATAAATAAAATTTTCAAATAATTTATTTTTCATTAATTTATTTTATGTTTTTTAAATAGCCAATTAGCATTTTTTAATAGATTTTTATCATCATATTTTCTGCCTACTAATTGAATTCCTAGTGGCAAACGTTCAGAATTTTGAATTAGTGGCAAATTAATTGTTGGCATTCCTAAATAAGTCCAAATACTACAAAACTCTGGGCTTCCCGTGAAATCCAGGCCTTTAGGTGCAAATCCAGTAGTTGCCGGAGTTATAATAGAGTCAAAGTTTCCTAGAGTATCTGTAAGTTGGTTATAAATAAGATTCATGTTTTCAACTGCTATCGCATATTCCTTTGCTTTGTAATTTAATCCTCTATTAATTGCTTCTATTAATTTTTTTCCAATTTTTTCTTTATACTTTTCATAAAAATATGAAAAATTATGAGCCATATCAGTTTCTTGAATTATCTTTTGATAATCATAAGCTTTTTCTAAAAACTTTGGGTTTTCTATTTTAATAATATTTTTTGAAATTTTATTTATAAAATTTTCAAAAAGTTTTTTTGCTTCTTTTTCTATATTATCCCACTTTGAAGTTTTTAAAAAAATAAATTTAGGTTCTTTAATTTTTAAATCATTATTAATATTATCTTTAGATAAAATAGACGAACACATTGAGAGATCCTCAATATTTCTGCTAAAAATTCCTATTTGATCTAATAAAAATGACTGCTGTAAACATCCTTTTCTAGAAATTATACCATAGGTCGGTTTTATAGCTGTAATTCCACAATAAGAGGCTGGTCTTATAACTGAACCTGCTGTTTGAGTTCCTATAGAAATTGGTACCATATATGCAGCAACAGCCGCCGCCGATCCACTTGATGATCCGCCTGGTGTTCTTAAATAGTCATGTGGATTAGTTGTCTTTCCAGCATCAAAATAAGCTAATTCCGTTGTAACAGTTTTGCCCATAATAATAGCTCCAGCTTTTATTAATAGTTTAGTTACATCGGATTCCTCTTCTTCTAAATAATTTTCTCTTATTGAAGTACCAAAATAAGTAGGCATGTCTTTTGTTTTAAAAATATCTTTGATTGCCACCGGTAATCCATGTAAGGGCCCCAATGATTTTCCTGATAATCTCCAATCATCTGAGTCTTTTGCTTTTTTTAAAAAATATTCTTTATCAAAATATATAAAAGCTTTAACTTTTTTTTCTAATAAATTAATTCTTTGAATTAAACTTTTAGCGACTTGAACTGCTGAGATTTCATTTTTTTTTATTTTATCAACAATCTCTGATGCTGATAAAAAACAAAGGTCCATTTTTTAAAATAGAAATAAAAAATTTATTAGTTAATGCGCTCCTAAATAGGCAGCTTTGATTGCTGGATCATTTTTAAGTTTATCTGCAGTACCTTCGACAACGATTTTTCCATTTTCCATAACATAAGCGTAATCTGCAACGTTAAGTGCCGCAACAGCAAACTGTTCAACTAGAAGCATTGTGATTCCGCTAGACTTCAATCTAGAGATAATTTTAAAAACCTCTTCAACTAATATTGGTGCCAATCCCATAGAAGGTTCATCTAATAAAATGATTTCTGGATTTAACATGATTGCACGAGCCATTGCTAACATCTGCTGTTCACCGCCGGACAATGTACCGGCTAATTGATTTCTTCTTTCTTTTAATCTTGGAAATAATTCCATTGCTTTTTCTATATCCCCTTTAAAATCTCCTTTAGCTCTACTGCCAGTCAATCTTGGAAACGCGCCAAGTTGCAAATTGTCAAATACTGTTAATGATGAAAAAACTCTTCGACCTTCAGGTGAATGTGCCAACCCTAAACACGCAATTCTGTAAGATGGCATTTGACTGATGGGTTTTCCATTTAAAGTAATGTGGCCAGAAGTACTTTTAATCATGCCAGTGATTGCTCTTAGCGTAGTAGTCTTTCCAGCGCCATTAGCTCCGATCAAAGTTACAATTTTATTTTTAGGAACTTCAATATTAATATTCTTTAAAACGTTAACTTTTCCGTACCCAGCTTGAAGATCCTTTATGGCTAACATATTTCAATAAATCCTATCTATGCGGTTTCTGCTCCTAAATAAGCTTCGATCACTTTTTTATTCGCTTGAACTTCTTTAGGTTTTCCTTCTGCAATTTTTTGACCAAAATCTAGAACAGATATCGTATCCGAAATTGCCATAACAACTTCCATATGATGTTCAATTAAAATTATAGTAATTCCGTGTTCTTTAATTCTAGAAATAATTTTCAAAAGTTCTTTAATATCTGGAGCGGTAAGTCCAGCTGCTGGTTCATCTAATAAAAGTAAATTTGAATCCAGTGCAAGCGCCCTTGCTATTTCTAATAATCTTTGTTTGCCGTAAGGAAGATTTCTTGCCTCTTCATTTGCAAGCTCATTTAGACCTACAAATTTTAGCAAACTATAAGCTCGTTGTTTTGCATTTACTTCTTCTTTTTTAAAACGAGGCAAATTTAAAGCAATCTCCAACAAGTTTGATTTATAAGTATGATTTAAAGCCACCATAATATTTTCGATAGCCGTCATTTCGCTAAATAATTGAACGTTTTGAAAAGTTCTAGCAATACCAGATAATGCAATTTTTGCAGATGTTTGTCCTACTATACTTTTGTCTGAAAATTCTACATTACCACTAGTTGGGACATAAATTCCTGTCAGCACATTTATTAAAGTGCTTTTTCCAGAACCATTAGGTCCAATCAATCCATGGATCGTTCCTTTTTTTACTATCAAATCAACGTCGTTAAGCGCTTTTAACCCTCCGAACTGCATCAAAACTGACTTTAAATTAAGCAAAATTTTAGATGTTGATGAATTTTTTGCATAAAGAATCGCATCTTCATTTGAAAGTTTTGATAATTCAACGTCATCTCTCGACTTATTTTTTGAAGAAAATATCGATATGTAAAAATTTCTAGAAAACCCAACAATTCCATCTTGTAAATAATAAACAACTAGAAGAATCATGCATCCAAAAATAGTTAAGCGCCAATCTCCTATACTTTTTATAATATATGAAAAAACTACTAAACTTATGACGCTAGCAATTGGAACAAAAACTTTTTTAAAAGTTGAAAGCTTTTTTGAAACTAAAATTACAGCGCCAACAATAATTATTGCCGCAAGTACAGTTGCTACATTTCTAAAAAGATAAACATCGCTTAGTAGCTGAGGCAAAATTATAATAATTGCAGCACCAATAAAAGCTCCAAGTCTTGTTTTACGTCCACCCATTATAATCGCTAATAAAAATAAAACTGTAAGTTCAAAACTATAAGTGTTTGGAGAAATATATTGTTCTGAAAAAGCATATAAACATCCAGATAAGCCTGCAAAGCCAGCACTAATAACAAAAGCGTAAACTTTATATTTATAAACTGAAACTCCCATGCAATCACAAGCGACTGGACTATCTCTTAGCGCTTCAAAAGCTCTTCCTAATCTTGATTTTAATATTCTATTTACAACTATCAAACTTAAAATAGAAAGAGATAATACAATCCAAAAATAATGAATGGTTTGAGTTTGAAATCCAAAAATAACTGGTTTTAATAATTTGATACCAAGAGGGCCTTCGGTTAAAAAAGTCATTTCATTAATCAAAATTTGTATAATAGTTCCAAATGCCAATGTAACCATAGCCATATAAGGACCAAGCACTTTAAGTGCTGGCAATGCTAAAATTAAACCGAAAATACAAGCAATAATAATCGCTAATGGAACTATAACAATAAAAGGAGCTCCCAATTTAAAATACAGAATTCCAGCGACATAAGCACCTATACCAAATAAACCTGCATGCCCTAAAGAGACTTGACCCGTATATCCTACAACAATATCTAAGCCAAAAAGAAGAATAGAATAAATAAGTATTCTTTCTACCATATGAACATAATATTCATTGTGAATAAAAATTGGAAAAATAGATAATAAGATTATTCCTATAGTTATAAATAAATATTTTGACTTCATGTCTAAACTTTTTTTATAGTTGTTTTGCCAAATAAACCTGATGGTTTAATCGAAAGAACAATCAATAATATAATTAGACTTGGAACATCTTTATAACCTGTTGAGATATAAAACCCTGTCAAAGTTTCACTTATACCTAATATAATTCCACCTACAATAATTCCAAAACCACTCGATAATCCTCCAACAATTGCCACTGCAAAAGCTTTTAAGCCTAAAGAGCCGCCAGCACTTGCTCCTGCTAAAGTTAAAGGTGCAATTAACACACCAGCAAAGCAAGCTGTTAGAGAAGATAGCGCATATGAAAAAGTAATTACCAAAGAAGTATTAATTCCCATTAATCCTGAAGCGTCTCTATCATTGGCAGTAGCAATAACAGCTTTTCCATAAATTGATTTCCGATTAAAAATTTCAACCATCAACATCATGGCAACTGCGCCGATCACAACTAAGATTTCCATTGGTAAAATATTTGCTCCAAATATTTTTAAAGGTTCATCTGCTACAGGTCCTTGAAATCTATACGTTCCTCTTCCCCAAATATTTTCAGCAAGATTTCTAAAAATGACACCCAGTGCAATTGTTGACATGATCCAACCAAACTCAGATTTTATTTTAATAGCTGGGCGAACTCCAAAATATTCAACTACTGAACCTTGTACTAAGCCAAAAATACAAACAATTGGAATAATTAACCAATAATTAACGCCTAAATTAGAAAGAGTTAAACCAACCATTGCTCCAAGCATTAAAGCTTCGCCTTGACCAAAATTTAAGGTAGAGGATGTAGCAAAAGTTAACTGATATCCAAAAGCAATAACTCCATAGATCATTCCTAAAGCAATTCCGCTATAAATAAGCTGAATAAAAATGTCCATGGACTTCCTTAATTCCCGTTAAATTAAAAATAACATAAACAAGTTAACAATTTTTATAATTAACTCAAACAAAAAACGCCACGTCTTTTGGACATGGCGTTTTAAGAAAATAAAAAATAAATATTTTTATTTTAGATTATTTTTCACCAACAGCTACAACTTTTGCATCCTTTACAATGCCCATAGTAACATCTTTTACTGTGATAGCATCATGGTCAGTGCTTGAAAAAGGTTTGTTGTAAGTTTTAACTACACCAACAACTGGTGTTTTTAAATCTTCCAATGCAAGACGTATTTTGTCACCATCTGTGCTTCCTGCCTGCTTAATAGCAGCAGCTAACAAATAAACAGAATCATACCCTTGAGCAGCAGAAACTGGTGAGTCTATTCTACCATTCTTAGGATTAAATTCTTTTAAGTAAGCAGCAACAAATGTTTTGCGTTTAGCTGTATTTTGTTGAGATTGAATAAATGTTTCTGGCATTATTGCACCTTCTCCATTTTTTCCAGCTGAGTCTATGTAGTTAGCCATTGATAATGTCCAACTGCCAATCATAGGAACTTTCCAACCTACTTTAGCCATAGAGTTTGCAATTTGTGCAAGTTCAGGTCCAATTGCATATGTTAAAATAACATCTGCACCAGCGCTTTTAGCTTTTAAAACTTGAGCTGTCATATCAACATCACCGACATTGAATTTTTCTTCAGCTACGGGCGTAATACCTTTTGCAGCTAAAGCTTTTTTCAAATCAGCAAGTCCTAATTGTCCATAATTTGTAGAGTCTGCTAAGATCGCAGGTTTTTTAAATCCTTTAACGCCGATTGCATAATTTGCAATCATCGGAGCTTGAATTTCATCTCTAGCAGAAGTTCTAAAAATAAACTTATCTTTAGCATCTGCAAATTGAACTTTAGTAATCGCTGTTGCTGTTGATACGTTGTTTATTACAGGAATCTTTGCCTCTTGAAAAAAACGATGAGATGCAAGTGATACGCCACTATTAATGTATCCAACCATTGCTACTATTTTTTCTCTATTGATTAACTCTTGAGCAATTTCGACTCCACGTTCATTCTTTGCTTCATCGTCCCTCTCAACTAGTTCAATTTTTTTTCCAAGAACACCACCAGCTGCATTAATTTCTTTTGCTGCTAGTCGAACTCCATCGCGCATACTCACACCCATTGAAGATGATCCACCCGTAAATGGTCCATCAACTCCAATTTTTATAGTTTGAGCAAACGCAGTACCTGCAATCATGGTTCCAAAAAGAACGCACAATGCAAATGATAGTTTGTTTATATTTTTTAACATTTAGTTTTCCCTTATTTAGTTAATTAACTGGAAGTGATTAAAACAAAAAAATACATTAGAGTCTCGCAAAAAAACGCTTGTAGTAAAATGAAAATATTTAAATTACTACTTAAAGTTGTATAATAATTTCACAATTTTGTTTTTTTACCTTATAGGTCTCCGCCTCATGGATTTTTTTTCAAAAGACCTAATAAGTTTTACACAAATTATTTTTGTAAATATTGTGTTATCAGCGGATAATATAATTCTCATATCAGTAACAGCTTCAAAATTTTCAGAAAAAATTAAAAAAAAAATTTTATTTTACGGCGCTTTTTTTGCAGTCTTTTTAAGAATTATTTTTACTAGTAGTGTAACATTTGTCTTTCAGTTTAAAGGTATAAAAACAATTGGCGGAATTTTGTTAATTTGGGTTTGCTATCAAGCATATCAAGATATTGTAAATAAAAAAAATAATCAAAATTTAAATAAAAATTTACTTAACATACCTATTAAATCTAGAATTTTTAAAGCAATTATTACAATTGCTATAACAGATATTTTTTTAGGGCTTGATAATATTATTGCTGTGGCGGGTGTAGCTCAGGATAATTATTTTATATTAATTTCTGGACTAATAATTTCCATCGCAGCTATTACTATATTTTCAAATTTTATTGCTAAATATATAAAACGCTATAAGTGGATTGCTGTTATTGGATTGTTTGTAATTATTTCAGTTGCTGTAAAAATGATTTACAACGATTTTGAGTTTTTAATTTAATCGATCTTTCGGTTTTTTGTTATTAAAAAAATTTTCTAAATTATCAATAGATCTATTTCCCATTGCTACACGAGTTTTTAAAGTTGCGCTTCCAAGATGAGGTAGTACAAAAACATTATTAAGTTTTAGATATTCTGGATGAATTTTTGGTTCTCCGTTATATACATCTAAGCCTAATGCAAAAATTTTTTCACTTTTTAAAGCTTTAATCATTGCAAGGTCATCAATAATGTCACCTCTTGCTGTATTGCTTACAACAGCTTCATTTGGGAGATATTTTATGGAATTTTCGTTTATTAGATGTGTTGTCTCTTTAGTTGCCGGACAATTTATAGATAAAAATTCACTATTATTAAAAAGTGACTTAATATTGTCATGATAAATTGCCCCCTCTTCCATTGCGGTGCTTAATTTTGTTCTGTTATGATAATGTATCTCCATTCCAAAAGCTTTGGCTCTTTTAGCAATAGCTCTTCCAATTCTTCCCATACCTAAAATTCCAAGCTTTGCATTAGACATTTCTTTTCCTAACAAAAAATTACATGCCCAAGTCCATTTTTGACTTTCTGCCATTTGTCTACCTTCATATGCTCTTCTTGCAGCTCCAAGTAATGTTAAAATTGCAATTTCAGCAGTTGAATCAGTTAAAACTTCTGGAGTGTTAGTCACGATAATTCCATTTTTAGTAGCCAAATTAATATCAATATTATTATAGCCAACAGAATAACTTGCAATAATTTTTACTGATTTAGAAAGCTTTTCAAAAACATACGAGTCAAATTTGTTTCCTCCAATGCAAAGTATACCATCACAGTCTTTTGAAAGTTCTATTAGTTCATCAGAGGAATAAACTTTATCTTGTTCATTTAATTTAACATCAAATAATTTCTTTATTCGATCTTCATTTTCCTTTAATAATTTTCTTGTAACCAATATTTTTTTCATAAAGAACTAATTGCTAAAGGTCTTTTACCACCTGTATACCAATCTAAAATTTCAATAGTGTGCACAATTGGAATTGCAGTTGCAGTTCCAATTTGAGTTATACATCCAATATTTCCTGTTGATATAAAGTCTGGTTTTACTTTGTTAATATTCTCAATTTTTCTTTTAAGTAGCTCTTCTGCCATTGCATCTTGCAGCAAATTGTAAGTTCCAGCAGAACCGCAGCATAAATGACCATCTGGAATTTCAACAATTTCATTACCGGTTTTTTTTAATAAATCAAAAGGTTTTGTGTGTAACTTTTGTCCATGCTGCATTGAACAAGCAGAATGATAAGCAATCTTAAATTTTCGATCTAGTTGTATATAATTTAATTTAATATTTTTACCCAAATATTCAGAAACATCTTTTGCTAACTCAGAAATTATTTTTGCTTTTTTTCTTAATTCTTTATCTGGGTGATCTCTAAAAATATATCCATAATCTTTTAAAGTCGTTCCGCATCCAGAAGTAGTGACTAATATTGCATCTATCTTTTTTTCTTCATAACATCTGTACCAATATTCAATGTTATTAATAAAAGACTTGTGTGCTAAAGTTTCTTTTCCCAAATGATGATTAAGTGAACCACAACAATCAATTTCTTTTATAACGATAACCTCTACACCGTGTCTATTCAAAATATTAATTGTAGAATCGTTTATTTGTGGTGAAATAACTCGTTGTACACAACCAGTTAGCAACGCAACTTTTGCATATACTTTTCCTTTAGCATTATAGATTTGTTTATTCTCGATATTAGATTTTGGAAAAGAACTTGGCATATAATATATCATTTTTCTAATTCTTTTCGGTAATAAAAATCTAAAGGGGTAAACAACTCTAGAAAGGTATCCTATAATTTTAAACAATCTTGGATTTGGAAGTATTTTGGATAATAAAGATCTTAAAAATCTTTCGAATATTGGCCTTTTAAAAGTTTTTTCAATATGATTGCGAGCATGATCTATAAGATGCATATAATTCACTCCTGAAGGACAAGTTGTCATGCACGCATAGCAAGATAAACAGCGATCAATATGCTTTGCTATTTTTTCATTAGCTGGCTTATCTTTTTCCAGCATATCTTTAATTAAATATATGCGACCTCGCGGACCATCTAACTCATCTCCTAAAACTTGATAAGTTGGGCATGTCGCATTACAAAATCCGCAATGTACGCATTTTCTTATAATTTTTTCAGAAGCATTTACATCTCTATTTTGTAATTGTTTTTTATTAAAGTCTGTTTGCATTATATTTCTAAATACATCTTTCCTGGGCTTAATATTTTTTTTGGATCAAAACTTTCTTTAACTTTTAAAGATAACATCTTAATATTTTCATCTACAGTAGTTAAGAACTCTTCTCTGATACGAACGTGATTTGGAGCTTTAATAATTGTCATATGTCCATTAAAGATAATTATTTGTTTTCTTAATTGTCTTAATAAAACCGAATCTCCTTTAGGAACTTCGCACCAAATAAGATTACCAGCCCAATCGACAACATATTTTAAATCTTCGTTTTCAAATTTATTAATAAATTTATTAACATAAGTTGGTGGCAACACAATTTTAACAATTATATTTTCGCTATTATTAAAAAATTGTAAATCACTTGTATCACGCCAAAAAATTCTCGACTGGTAATTTTCAAGAATAGAAATATTTTTTTTGTATTCATCAAATACATTTTTTAAAGAATTAATTCTTTCTGTTACTGAAATTTTTGGACCTTCAATTCTTAATGCCGTAATTGACGTGCTTGTGTCTAAGTCGTTAAGTTTAAAAAATTTAGACATATTTTGAGGATAAAAACATGCTCCTGAAATTTCAAAAGAAGTTTGCATCGATTTTAAAAAAAAACTTAAAGCTTTTTCAAGATTTATATTATTAATTAATAATGTCTGACATTCTTCGTTTTTGGGATGAACTTTTAGGACAATTTCTGTCAAAGCAAGTAATGTTCCATATGAGCCCGCAATAAGCTTACTTAAATCATACCCGGTAACATTTTTAACTACTGTTCCGCCAGATTTTATAACTTCTCCTTTGCCATTAACTCCTTGAATTCCCAAAATATGATCTCTTAATGCCCCAACCTTAAATCTTCTTGATCCAGACAAATTACAAGCGACGGCGCCTCCAACAGAGCCTGGGTTACTCTTGCCAGAATATAAATGACCAAGATCAGCTGGTTCAAATACTAATTCTTGATTTTTTTTATCTAATTCAGACTCAACAAGTTTTAAAGATGTACCGGCTTTAACTTTGATATAAAGTTCTTCAGGAAAGTATTCAATAATACCATCTAATTTTTTTAATTGTAAAATTTTTGAGGTTTCAATAAATCTACCTATGGGTTTAGTTGAATGACCAGTAATTTCAATTGAAGTTTGGTCAGCAAAACATTGTTTTACAAAATCTGATAATTCGTTTTCGCTAACTGGCGAATATATTTCTGACATCAGAATCTTGGAATATCTTTAAATTTATTTTCCCCTTTATGTACGTGCATTTTTCCACTTTCCGCACAACGATGCAAAATTGGATAGACTTTTCCTGGATTTAATAGTGAGTTTTTATCAAAAGCTATTTTAATGTTTAATTGTTGCTGAATATCGTCATCATTAAACATTTCACACATTAATTCTCTTTTTTCTATTCCAACACCATGTTCGCCTGTTAGTACTCCACCAGATTTTACACAGTACTTTAAAATATCAGCTCCGAATTGCTCTGCTTTTTTTAATTCACTTTTTATATTAGAATCAAACATTATTAACGGGTGAAGATTTCCATCACCAGCATGGAAACAATTAGCAACTCTTAGTCCATATTTTTTTGAAAGCTTAGTAATTTCTTTTAAAACTTCTGGTAATTTTTTTCTCGGAATGGTTCCGTCCATACAAATATAATCAGGTGACATCTCTCCAATTGCTGGAAATGCAGCTTTTCTTCCAAGCCAAAATCTCATTCTTTCAGCGTCATTTTTACTAATTCTTATGTATGTCGCATCATTTTTTTTTGCAACATCATCAACCTTTTCGATTAAAACGTTGACTTCACTTTCAGTTCCATCAAGTTCAACGATTAATATAGCTTCAACATTTAATGGGTACCCTGCTTTTGAATAATCATTAGTCGCTTTAATTAAAGGCTTATCCATTACCTCCATCCCCGCTGGAATTATTCCTGCAGAAATAATATCTGACACAGTTTGTCCTGCCGCTTCAACACTTTGAAATCCTAACAGCAAAGCCTTAATTGATTGAGGTTTTTTTAAAATCTTAACTGTAACTTCAGTAACAACACCCAATAACCCTTCTGAACCTGTAATTAATCCTAACAAGTCATAACCTTCCGATTCAATTTTTTTACCTCCTAGACGCATAATTGTTCCATCCATCAACACAATTTCAACACCAAGAACATTATTGGTTGTGGTGCCATATTTTAAAGAATGAACGCCGCCAGAATTTTCTGCAATATTTCCACCAATCGAACATGCTATTTGACTAGATGGATCTGGAGCATAATAAAACTCATTATTCTCTACAGCCTTTGTAATTGATAAATTTGTAACTCCAGGCTGAGTCACAACACATCTATTATCAAAATCAATTTCTAAAATTTTATTAAATTTACTAAGTCCTAAAAGAACGCAATCCTTTAAAGGCAATGCCCCACCTGATAATCCTGTTCCTGCTCCTCGAGGAACAACTTTAATATTATTTTGATTACAATATTTTAAAATATTGCTAACCTCTTCGGTATTTTCAGGAAGAACAACAACCATAGGTTTTTGTTTATAAGCACTTAATGCATCTGTTTCATACGGGGTAACTTCATCAAAATCAAAAATAACATTATTTAAATTTGTAAATTTTTTTAAATCACGGACAATTTTATCCTTAAGATTTAAAATCACTTCATCAACTACTGGCATCGCAAGTGCACACATATAGAAAATTTATATTATTTTAACTGATTTATATAGACTTTTAGAGCTGATAAAACTCTATTTAATTACTGTTTTATTAATTTTTTCTAAGGCTTTTTCTATATTTTCATAAGAGTTTGCAAAACTAAATCTAACAAAATTTTTTGCTGATTTACCAAAACTAGTTCCAGGAATAATTGCAACACCAGCTTGATTTAAACATTTATCCGCAAATTCATTTCCGTCCATTCCAGTACCACTAATATTTGGAAAGACATAAAAAGCTCCTCCAGGGTTATTACATTTAATTCCTTTAATACTATTTAGTCCCTGAACAATTAGTTTTCTTCTTCTTGAAAATTCTTGCATCATTTTATCCAAGAAATGATGTGGGCCATCAAGTGCTGCTAGACCAGATATTTGAATTGCAGCTGAAGGGCAAGAATGATCATTCACGCATAATCTTATGGCATCTTCTACTATTTTTTCTGGCCACACACTCCAACCTAATCTCCACCCAGTCATTGCATAAGTTTTGCTCCATCCATCTAATACTATTAATCGATCAAAAATTTCTGGATAATTAAATAATGTTGGCATTTTTTTATTATCGTAAATTTGTCTACTATAAATCTCATCGCTTAAAATCGCTACGTCTGGAAATTTTTTTAACCCTAAAACTAATTTATCAATTTCTTCTTTTAGAATTAATCCACCTGTTGGATTTTGAGGATTATTTATAATTAGTAATCTAGTTTTACTATTAATTAACTTCAACACTTCCTCTGCTTTAAAGGAAAAATTATTTTCCTGAGATAAATACATCGGTATGGCTTTAGCTCCTGCATAATTGATCATTGATTCATAAATTGGAAATCCAGGTTCAGGATAAATAATTTCTGTTCCTTGTTGTGCAAATAATAAAATTGCAAAAAACATCGTAGGTTTTCCACCTGGCATGATAACAACTCGCGAAGCATCTACATTAGCTCCGTACATTTTTTTAATATGCCTTGATACTCCTTGTCTTAATTCTAAAAGACCATTCGCAGGTGTATAACCATGAAAACCATCATCGAGTGCTTTTTTAGCCGCATCAACGATATGTTGAGGTGTCTTAAAATCTGGCTGCCCGATTCCAAGATTAATTATTTCTTTTCCCTGCGCTTCTAAAGCTTTGGCTTTTGCAAGAACTACAAAAGCATTTTCTGTGCCTAGTTTTAAAATATTGTCGGCTAATTTCACTTTTTAAATATTAATTTATCTCGTGTAAGTTCTTTGACATTTCTACATCCCATCAAAGTCATTCCTCTTTTAATTTCTGATTGCATAATATTTAACATCGCTTCTACAGCTGGCTGTCCGCCTGCACCGAGAGCATACAAATATCCTTTACCAAAAGAACAAGCTTTTGCACCAAGAGCGAGCGCTTTTAAAACATGTGTACCTCTTCTGACTCCGCCATCTAAAATAACCTCTATTTTATCGCCAACCGCATCAACAATTCTTGCAAGTTGGTCAAATGGGGAAATGGATGTATCTAATTGTCTACCTCCATGATTTGAAATCATAATTGCTGTAGCGCCAATATCTACGGCTTTTTTTGCATCCTCAACTGATGCAATTCCTTTAAGTGCAAATGGACCTTTCCATTTTTTAATAACGTATTCAGCTTCTTTCCAATCCATAGCAGGATCATACTGAGTATTAATATAATCAATAACAGAACTGTGAACAGACTCACCTCCTTTTCCACTTTGTGGAAGGTTAGGTAACTTAAATTTTTCATGCAAAAAATAATTTAAACTCCACTGGGGATGAAATGCAAAACTTAAAAGGCTTGCTAAAGTTAATTTAGGGGGAGTTGTAAAACCAGTTCTGTAATCTCTTTCTCTATTTCCGGCAACAATTGTATCTACGGTTAAGCACATTGCATTAAAGCCTGCTCTTTGACAACGTTCAACTAATAAATCGGTTAAGCCTTTATCTTTATGAATATACAATTGAAATATTTTTGGGCCACTTGTGTAATTTCCAATCTCCTCAATACTAGTTGTTGCAATAGTTGACATGCTAAAAAAAGTTCCAAATTTCTCAGCAGCTCTTGATGTCGCTCTTTCTCCGTCGTGATGGTAAAGTCGATGCATTGCAGCAGGCGACAAAAATAATGGCATACTAATTTTTTGTCCAAGCACAGTTGTTGTCGTGTCTACATTACTGACATCTTTCAAAACACTAGGAACTAAAACGCAATCATCAAATGCTGAGGTGTTTCTTTTAAGTGTAAATTCATCATCTGCTCCACCATCGATATAATTAAAAATAGGAGAAGGTAATCTCTTTTTTGCTAACTTTCTAAAGTCATCAACATTAAAGCACTTAGCTAATGACATTTAACTTAAAAAATCTTCTCAATATTTATGCTAAAATTATTTGCACCTGGATTTTTGCTTCCTAAGCCAGCATTTGAAATATGATTAATAGATGCGCCTATATCAAAAGTAGGAGTAACGTAAACAGCTGCTCTTAGTTGAGATTTAAATTCTAACGAATAACCTAAACGCTTTCCATCTCCAGGAGCATAATAACCTGGTGTAAAACTTGGAGAAATTAAAAGTGTATTATTAAAAAATTTCCAATCTAATCTTACTCCGGCATAAGCCATTGTTTCTAATTTATCTGTTGTAAGAAAGCCAGTTTGAGGTTTAAAATCTCCTATTGGTGAGCTCCATAAAACTTGGCTATAATTATAATCCGCCTGAAACATAGAGTGGCTTCTATTGTTTGGATTCTTTTGCATAAAGTTAAAATCACCACCTGATAAAACTAAACCGCCATCTGCTTTTGCAGAATGGCTTATTGTAAAAATAGCTAATAAGCTAAAAAGGATTGTTTTTAAAAATTTAATTCTCATTTAAAAGCTTTATTTAGTGAATTTTGAATAAAAGCAACAAAGATTTAACTATTTATTAACTTTATTAAATCTAAATACTAATATTCCTCCACAAATTAATATAAAAATAGGAAAAATCCAAAGAATTAGAGTATGCCAACTCCACATTGGGGTGAAAATAATCCACTCGCCATATCTACTAATTAAAAATTCGTAAACTTGTATTTCGCTTTCTCCGTTGGACAGTTTTTTGGAAATAATGTTCTTTAGATCTATAGCAAAATCAGAGTTAGATTCGTAAATTGACTGTCCCTGACATACTAAACATCTAACATTTTTAAATATTTTTATTTTTAACTCCTCATCAGCAAAAACTTGCTTGGTTATAAATAATAAAAATAGAAATAAAAAAATTCTTTTAAGAAACATAATCACTTACTTAGATTAAGTATTGTATCTGTTATCTCTTCGTTAATAGGGCCTAAAAATTTAGCAACGATAATCCCATTTTTTACAACAAAAGTTTCTGGCACTCCATATGCTCCGAGTTGAATACTTGCTTCTCCCAAGGTATCCGAAGCAATCAAATTAAATGGATTTCCAAAATCTTTTAAAAATTTAAGGGCATTAGTATGTTGATCTTTATAATTAATACCTAAAATATTTATTTTGCTATTTTTTTTTATTTTTAACAAAAAATAATTTTCTTCTTTACACGGAATACACCATGAAGACCATATATTTATGACGACAAAATTATTATTTGTTAAATTAACTAAAGAAATTTTTTTATTTTTATTATTAAAATCATTTAAAATAATGTTAGGCACTTTTTTACCAACCATCTCTGTTGGTTGGTAAGTTTTGTCCTTTAATAATGCTCTTCCAAAAGCTAAAAATAGTAAAACTAAAATTACAAATAAAATTACAATCTTATATTGTATTTTCATATTTTTTTTTGAATAAACCAAAAATTCCTCCGCATGCGATCAAAATGACGCCTAGCCATAAGCACTGCATTAAAGGCTTATAATAAAATCTTAGAGAAATTTTATTATCATTAAATTGCGATAAGTTTATTGCGAAATAATAATCATTTATAAAATTTGATTTGATACTAGTTTCGGAAGTAAATTGAGCAGGTTGATTATATTTCCTAATAGATGGTGTTAACTCTACTTTTTTATTGCCGTCAGTAACTAAAAAATTTGCTGTTATTTGATCATAATTTGGTCCTTTAATACTTTTTGTATTTTTAAACTCTATTAAAAAATTCTCTAATTGTTTTTTATCGCCAACTTTCATTGATAAATTTATCTCTTTTGCAAAATATCCATTGATAAATATTGCAAATATGACTGTGGCAAAACCTAAATGAGCGAGTATTCTAGATAAATTGATGCTTAATTTTTTTTCTCTAAATGCATCGTAAATTACTGTTAAAAACAAATAAAAAGAAAATAATATTCCAAGAGTTAAGCTAATATTTTTATTATTTAATAAAAATAAAAAAATTAACGAAAAAATTAAACTAATAATAAATAAAATTAATAAATTCTTAATAAAGCTATTATTACTATTTTTATTCCATTCTAAAAATGGACCGTAAGCCATTATAAATATGAAGACAAAAAGAAATGGTTTAATAATAGAATTGTAATAAATGGGACCAATAGAAATACTTTCTCCATTAATTGCATTTAAAATTATTGGATACACCGTCCCAACAAGGACAACTGAAAGAAAAAAAATCAAAAAACAATTATTGATCAAAATAAAATTATCTTTCTGAAAAAAAAATGAGTTATTTTTTCTTTGATAACTTGGATTTTTTAATAAAAAGATAGTTAAAGATCCAAATATAATAAGAAAAATTGTAATTAAAATATAAAGACCTCTAAAAGGATCGTTTGCAAAAGCATGAACAGAGTTGAGAACGCCCGATCTTACTAAAAAAGTTCCAAGTAAACTTAAAATAAAAGTAAATATTGATAATAATGCTGTCCATGAATAAAGAAGGTTTTTCTTCTGAGTGACTATATTAGAATGTAACAAAGCAGTTGCTGCCAACCAGGGCATAAGTGAAGCATTCTCAACTGGGTCCCAAAACCAATAACCTCCCCACCCTAATTCATAATAAGCCCAAAAAGATCCAAGACCTATTCCAATAGTTAGAAAACTCCAAGCAAGAAGAATAAAAAAATGAGCTTCTCTACTCCAGAAGCTATTTAATTTTTTTGTCATTAAAGCCGCAAGAACAAAACTAAAAACAATAGAAAATCCAACATAACCAAAATATAAAAATGGAGGATGAATAGCTAATAATGGATCTTGCAGTATAGGATTTAATCCTAATCCTTGTACTGGAGTTGGTAAAATTTTAGTAAACGGATTAGACGTAAATATTAAAAATACTAAGAATATAAATATTAAAATTAACTGAAATATTATCGTAAAACATTTTAATTCTGGATCAATTTTTTTCTTAGTAAAAATAAACAAATAAAAAGAAAGAATTAAAATAAACAAAACCATACTTCCTTCGTGATTAGCCCAGCTTCCGGAAATCTTATAAAATAATGGTTTAGTAGTATGTGAATTTTGATAAACGACTAAATTTGAAAAATCAGAAACAATAAAACTATAAACTAATAAAATAAAACTAATAAATAGCAGATAAAAAATACCGTCACTACATAAATAAATTACTGATAAATTTTCAAAATTTTTTTTATTTATTTTTATTGTTAACAAAAAAATTAAAGAAATACTTAATATCAAGGAAACAGAAAGTAAAAAATTTGCAATACTGCCTGCCATAGACTTATTTTATTTGTTGTTTTCTGTTTTAACTTTTAACATTTTTGCTATTTCTGGTGGCATATAATTTTGATCATGTTTTGCAAGAACAGTTCTAGCTATAAAAGACTTTTTATCTTTTAAATACCCCTCAACCACAGCACTTTTTCCCTCAATAAACAAATCAGGTAGCAAGCCTTTATATTCAACAAAAATATCATTGTTTAAATCTGTAATAATAAAATTGTAAATACCATTATTTTTCTTTATCGAGCCTTGTTTTACAAGACCTCCGATTCTCACTGGAGCGCTTGGCATATTATTTAAATTTTGAACTTGCTTAGGAGAATAAAAATAGACAGAATTTTTTTTAATATTTTTGTATACAAAAAAAATTACTAGAATTGTAAAAAAAAAAAATAAAAAAAAAACTTTTAATCTTGATATTGAAGATTTACTAAACATTAATTTTTTGTAAAAAAAATTCTATACACTAAAATGTTAATTTAAACTTAAGAAATTAAATTCTTTGTGCCGAATTTAAATCAACTACTTTTTCTAAACTACTAGAAGAATAAATAGCTTCTAAATGTTTAACTGATTTTAACTGTTTTGAAGAAAAATAATAAAGTGAATACAAAGAAACTAAAGCAAAACTATAGGATAGCCATATATAAAATCCATAACCGCCCATATTTAAGAAATTTAATATCATTTTTTATTAATACGGAAATTTATAATTTCATATTTATATCTAATCAAGAAAATAATTAATGAAAAAATACATAATGTAAAAAACATCATAAGTAATGGTGCTAAAATAGATACGTGAATAGTAGGCGCTGATGACAGAGTAATGCTAGAAGGTTGGTGCAATGTGTTCCACCAGTTAACAGAAAATTTTATTATTGGTAAATTAATTAAACCTATAATCGCAATAATATTTGTAATTTTTTCTGCGGTATTAAAATTCTTAATCAAATTCCAAGTACATATATAAATGAAATAAATTAATACTAAAACAAGCATTGAAGTAAGCCTGGCATCCCAACTCCACCAAGTACCCCATGTAGGATAACCCCACAGCGAACCTGAGACTAAAGAAATTAAAGAAAAAACAAAACCTATAGGTGCTAAAGTTTTAGCGTAAACTGAAAAAATTTTTATTCTAAAAATTAAACTTATAAAGCTAGAAACTCCAATAATTAGAAAAATAAATAATGATATCCATGAAGAGGGCACATGAACATACATAATTCTTACCGTATCTTTTTGTAAATAATCAATTGGTGAAAAAATTAATGCAAAACTTAAACTAATAATTAATGAAATAATAAAAAGTAATTTTAACCAGAATAAACTGCTGTTCGCTAAATTAAAAAATACCCTAGGTCTAAAAATTTCAAACATTATTAGAATTTTTTGTACTACAAGTTTAGGGGAATTAAAAGTTTGCCTAACTGAGATAAGGGAGTTTGGGGATCAAATAAACTCAGCTAGGCATTGAATATTTTTTACTAAAATAATCTGTCCAACTTTTGAGTTAAAAATGTTTTAATTAAGGCGACTATTGAATATTAGGTCGCCATTTTAAAAGTCGATTTTCAAGCCTAGTAATTAAATAATCAGCTAAAAGAGCAACAACAGCTAAAACAATCATTGCCGCAAAAACACCGGCAGCATTAAATGCTCCTTGAGCAGTTGCTATCAATAAACCTATTCCTTGTTTGGAGCCCAAAAATTCTCCAACCACAGCTCCAACCAGTGCAAAACCAAAACTAATGTGCAAACTTGCAAGTATCCAACTTAGAGCTGATGGCAGTACAACTTTAAAGGTTATCTGACTATCATTTGCACCTAACACTTTCGCGTTAGCAATAAGATTTACATCTGCTTCTCTAACTCCTTGAAATGCATTTCCAAATACAACAAAGAAGACCATGACAACTGCTAGAGCAACTTTTGAAGCCATACCAAGACCAAGAGCAATAATAAAAATTGATCCTAAAACAATTCTTGGAATTGCATTAGCAATCTTAATATAAATACTAAAAATATCTGCAAGCATTTTATTTCTTCCAAGTGCAATACCACTAACAATTCCCATTACTGCTCCAATTAAAAATCCAAGAACAGTCTCTTCTAAAGTAACCAATACCTGTAACCACAAAGGTCCTTGGGAGGTTCCTTTTATGATCCAGATACAAATCTGATAAATAATTTTTGATGGTATAGAAAAAAAGAATTGATCAATCACTCCTATTCTTCCTAGAATTTCCCAACTACTCAAAGTAGCAGTTAAGAACATAAATCTATAAAAAATAACTATTCTCCAATGCTCTTTAACTTTTTTTATAGAAGCTTGTTCTAATTTTGTGATTTCACTTTTTCTATTCATTATTATTTTATCATTCATATTAAATATTTACTTCCTCACTTAAATCGTTCCATATACTTTTTGAAATCTCAATAAATTTTTGAGTATATCTAGCCTCGCTTACTATTCTTGGTCTTTGAATATCTATATTATAAATTTTTTTTACTCGCGCTGGTCTTTTACTTAAAACAAAAACTTTATCAGCAAGAATAACCGCCTCCTCAATATCGTGTGTAACAAAAACGACGGCCGCTTTATGTTTTGACCATAATTGTAAAAGTTCTTGTTGCATTAATATTTTAGTCTGAACATCCAAAGCAGAAAATGGCTCATCCATAAGCAAAATATCTGGAGAATTGATAAACGTTTGCGCTAACGCAACTCTTTTACGCATGCCGCCACTTAATTGATGAGGATAATGATATTCAAATCCCTGAAGGCCAACTCTTTTGATCCAATCAAAAGCTTTCTCTGTTGCTTCTTTTTTATTTATCCCTCTAAATAAAGGTCCAACAGAAATATTATCTAAAACATTCTTCCATGGAAATACTGCGTCTGTTTGAAAAACATATCCAACTCTGGGATCTATTCCGTTGAATTCCTTTCCTTCAATTAAAACTTTTCCAGCATTTGCTTTTGCTAAACCTGAAATTAAACTTAAAGTAGTTGATTTTCCACATCCAGTGGGTCCTACTACAGCACAAAATTCTCCTGGCTTAACCGTCATTGAAAAGCTATCTAAAACTTGAATAATTTTTCCTTCAGGACTAGCAAAACGTCTATCGACATTATCCAGTTCGATCAAAAAATTTGAGTTCATAACTGGTATTTGTAAAAAAATTATTTACAACTTATATTTAGCTGCAGCTGCTTTCACGTATTTTATTGTATAAGTTTTGGAAAGATCAATTTTTTTTCCGATTACCGCTTCATCGAAAGCTTGCAAAACTTTTAATACAGATTCTGGACCTCCTTGTGGCATAACCCCATCTTTTGTAAACATGCGTTTACTTTCTGCTAAAGATTTTATGTATTGATCTTTTGATTCTCCGTAATAATCAGCTGGCAACAATGATGCTATCTCTGAGGCTGAATGAGTGTCAATAAATCTCATTGTTTTATAAAATGCATTTGCAAGTTTTTGAACTTCTTCGGGATGAGCATTAATCCACTTTGTAGACATATATAAGCATGCAGCAGGATATAATCCTCCTAGTGATTTTATAGTTCCCTCTGGATTTCTTTGATCAATAAGAATTTTTGCGTCACCACTTGCAACCATAGTGGAAACTGTCGGTTCAGTTGTCATCCCAACTTCTATTTTTCCTTGTTTCATGGCAGCGATAAAAGTATTTCCTGCTCCAACAGCTAAAGGCGTAACATCTGATGATTTAAGTCCTGCTTTAACTGAAAGATACATCATAAGAAAATTCGTTGAAGAACCAAGACCTGTAACTCCCAAAGTTTTACCTTTAAAATCTTTTGGAGATTTAATTGTATCTGCTAATTTTGAAGATACTAAAACAACTTCTCCAGGAGCTTGGCTAAACTGAACAATAGACATTGCCTCTTTACCTTTTCCTTGTAAATCAATTGTATGATCATAAAAACCTACAACACCCTGAACAACTCCAGCTATCATTTCGTTTTCAGCGTTTACTCCTGCTTGCGATTGTTCTGCTATTAATTCAACATTCAAACCTTGTTCTTTAAAATAATCTAACGCTTCTGTAAGTTTTGCTGGAAGATAAATTTGTTTTCCTATTCCACCTACAACAATACTAATTTTTTCAGCTGCAAAAAGTTGTGAAGAGAAAAATATAAAAAAAGACGCAAAAACTATTCTAATCTGAGAAATTATCATTTTATTAATCTTATTAAAATTTAAATAATATTTACCAAATTAAACACTTTTTTCATCATATTTTGGATGCATATAATCTACTAAAAAAAAACTAATTAGACCAAATACTGCAGCAAAATAACCTACGTAGTCATAGCGTAATATTAATCCCTCAGCGTTTTTAGTAATAATCAAACCTGCAAACAATGATGCGACTCCAGTTGAAAACATCTGAGCAGAACCTACTAGACTCATAAAAGTTCCTCTATTTTTAGACTCAACTAGTTGGCTAAGTATCGCCATAGCAGGAACTATTCTGCCAGAAACTAAAACAAAAAATAAAGTGGTATCTAATAAAATTATCCATTCAGATATCGGTACTAAATGAGTAGTAACAATAATTGGAAATAAACTTAAAATCGCGAGATATTTAAATATTTTATGCTTACCAAAAAGATCTGCTAAGTAACCTACAAAACGAGAGGAAATTAAAGTTGCAATTCCTCCGCATAAATAAACTAAAAATATTTTTGATGATAAATAACCAACATTTGTTGTTAGGTATAAAGCTATATAAGGAATAACAAAGAATCCTGCGAGCATTATTAAAGATATGAATAAAAATCCTTTTAGATATTCAGGATTAATTATTAATTTGAAAATTTGATAAATTCTATTTTTCTCATTATTCTTATACTCAAGATGGGCAGTTATTTTTGGAATAAAAGTTAAACATAAAAAAAAAATAAATACTGAAAAACACGCTATAAAAATAAATGGTGCACGCCAATCTAATGCTGTTATTACATGTGACAAAAATAATCCAAGTGGTACTCCCGCGACTGTTGCTAATGAGAATGCTGAAAGTACTGTTCCGATAGCTTTCCCACGACGCTCATAGGGAATAACATCCGCGACAATAGTTTGAACAAATGAACCTAAAATTCCTCCAAAAATTCCAGCAACTGCTCTTGATAGAAATAGCATTTTATAATTTGAAGCAAAACCGCATGCTAATGTAGAAATAATAAAACCTGAATAAAGTATGAGTAAAAGTTTTCGTCTTTCAAATCTATCAATGAAATAAGTGGCACAGAGTCCAGATATGGCAGCAGCAAAAGTGTAAGAAGAAATTAATAAACCAAACTCATGGGTATTAATATCTAAATCCTTTATTAATTGAGGACCTAAAGGCATAATTATCATGAAGTCTAAAATGTGAGTAAATTGAACTCCCGCTAGTACCAATAAAAAAAAAAAATTCACTTTTCTTATTTTGAAAATAATTAATGATTGTCATGAAAATAAAAGATAGAAAAATTATAGATTTTTAAATATTTA
>CAIQAD010000003.1 GCA_903869725.1 uncultured Alphaproteobacteria bacterium
TAAACAAATTAAATTTCTTAAATTTAATAATTGTTATTAATTGGCAGGTTTAAAATAAAGATTGCCTTTTTTACCTTTAAAAATTTGATCGACCAAAGGATGACGAACCGGTTCGTTTGGATCATCAGGAATCAAATTTTGTTCAGAAACATAAGCTTCGTAAGTAATTTCCTCGTTCTCTGCTAACAAATGATAAAATGGTTGATCTTTCCTAGGTCGTGCAGCTTTTGGTATTGATTGGTACCATTCTTCTGAATTGTTAAATTGAAAATCTACATCGTAAATAACTCCCCTAAAATCAAACAGACGATGCTTAACAACTTCGCCTATGGAGAATTTTGCTTTGTTTTGTTTTTTTTCAATCATTGATATTTAAAGTAATGATTCTTTTTCATATTTCAATAGCTCAATTAACTTCATTTAAATACATTTTAAGTCGAATGCCTTTTTTTCCTCGTGTTGTAGCGTATATTGGAAAATAGTTATCCCCAACAATTCCAAAATAAATATCTACTTTAAACTGTGCTGGAAGATTAGGGTCGTCTGGAATATATCCAGAAATTGGAACATAAATTAAAGAACACTTCTGTAGTTTTCCTTTATAAGGACTAAATGTTGAATGAAAATCTAATTCATCATTCTGTTTACTCATAATTAAATAATAAAAAGTATTGCCATCAAAAGTTTTTATTTTTTTATTACAATTAAAATTATTTTTATCATTTAAGAATAATTTCTTAACAGCGTAGATAGGATCTATTGCACCAAAATAATCTTGCGACTTACGAGGAACTTTTTTTGTTATATCATCTAATCTTGGAGGATCTGTTTCGAAAGACAAAACTTTTTCTTTTGAAAATAAAACTTTGTTAATTCTATATTTATTAGCTGTTGGCTTGTCATAGCGATAAACGTAATTCCAAGTATCTTTATTTTTATCAAATGTATCTTGTGCACTGGCAAAAACTTTAACAAAAAAGCCTACTATACCAACACTTTCAGCATGAAAATTTATTGTATTATTAACCTCATCATCAATTTTAAAGTCTATCTGCATAATATTTAAATTATAAGCTCTTACATCGTATTTATATTCCTTAGCGAATAAGATATTAAAACTAACGGTTAAACTAAAAAATATAATTAAAAATTTAATGAACAAAAGTCTCATAAAATTTATCTTAGACTTGGGTCCGCTATTAATTTTCTTCTTTGCATATAAAAAAGCTGGAATGTTCTATGGGATAATTACTTTAATTATAGCAACAATCATATCTACAATTTTTACCTATATTTTAGAAAAAAAATTACAACTCGTTGCAATTATTGGAGCAATTATAGTCTGTATATTTGGCGGTTTAGCTTTATGGTTTGATAACAAAATATTTTTCTTCATGAAGCCAACTATTATTAATTTAATATTTGTTATTATTTTACTTTACGGAAAAATAATTAAAAAAAAACCACTACTAAAAGAACTTTTCAGTGATTCTATAATATTAAATGATGCTGGTTGGAATATTATGACAAATCGATGGATATATTTTTTCATTTTTTTAGCAGCTCTAAATGAATTGGTATGGAGAACGCAAACTGAGTATTTTTGGGTGCAATTTAAAGTTTTTGGTTTGATGCCTATCACTTTTATATTTGCTATTTTTCAAATATCTTTAATAAAAAAATATAGAATTGAAGAATGAAATTACAACTCATAAAAAATAATAATCTTAATAAAGAGAATTTTTTTAATAAGAAAGAACTTCAAGAAATATTAAATATTTATGGGTCAATGGTTAGCTCTGGAGAGTGGAAAGATTATGGAATTTATGTGAGTAAAAATATTGTAAGTTTTGAAATTTACAGAAAAGCCACTGAAAATCCTCTTTTTGAAATAATAAAAAATTTAAATTATAAACAAAATAATAAATATCAGCTTAAAGACTCAAGTGGCGTAATCATCAAAACCTCAGATGCATTAAGTTCAATAATAAAAGTTATCTCTAAAAAAAAGACATCTAAATATTTAAATTTAGTTAAATAGCAAACTTGAAGAAAAAATATAATCTTCCAAGAAAAATTTGTCTAAGATGCAATAAAGAATTTTTTTGGAGAAAAAAGTGGAAAAAAGATTGGAATTTTGTAAAGTATTGTTCTAAAAAATGCTCTGGAAATTCATAGCCCCAATTGCTTGGGGCTACAAGAAATTAAATTATCAGTCTCTTCTATCTCCAAAAATTCTAAGCATCATAATAAATAGATTAATAAAATCTAAATAAAGAGTTAATGCTCCCATAATAGATTTCTTAGTTACTAAATCGTAATCTCCGCCAGTAAAATACATATCTTTAATTTTTTGAGTGTCATAAGCTGTTAGACCTATAAAAATTAAAACTCCTAAATAAGAAATTACAAAGTAAAGACCTGGAGATTTAAGAAAAATATTTACAATCGAAGCAATCATTATTCCGATTAATCCCATTATTAAAAATGATCCAAACTTAGTTAAATCAGTTTTAGTCGTATAACCATATATGCTCATTGCTCCAAAAGTTCCTGAAGTTATGAAAAATACTCGCGCAATACTTGCTCCTGTATACTGAATAAATATTGAAGAAAGAGAGGCTCCCATTAAAGCTGCAAACACCCAAAACATAGTTTGCGCTCTTGCTGTACTCATTCCAGAAATACCAAAGCTCATGTACATAATTACTCCCAAAGGAGCCAGCGCAATAACCCACATTAATGCAGAGTTATAAATTGCATTACCTAATGCAGTTAAACCAACGATTGATCCGGCTTCATTTGTTACTACAGAATATTTAAACAATAATAATGACACAAAACCTGTAACCAAAATTCCAGTAGCCATGTAATTGTACACTTTTAACATGTAGGATCTAAGTCCCTGATCTACAGAGCTGGAATCTACCCTTGCTGTTGATCTTGCTTGGCCAAATTGATTTTTTAAGTCCATAGTATTTTCCTTATATGTTTGTTTGGTTAATACATAATCCTAAACTATGTTAATTTCAAGGACTCAAAAGTTGCCTTATTTTAATAATATATTAAACCACCTTCATGAAATTTAATAAAATATTTAATACCGATCTAAACGTTAGCGCTATTTGTCTTGGAACTATGACTTGGGGTGATCAAAACTCTGAAAAAGACGGGTTTGAACAAATGGATTATGCGTTTTCACAAGGGATTAATTTTTTTGATACTGCTGAAGTTTATTCTGTGCCTCCTAAAAGAGAAACGTGCGGTAATACTAATAGAATTATTGGAAATTGGTTTCAAAAAACAAAAAATAGAAATAAAATTATTTTAGCAGATAAAGTTGTTGGTCGATCAATGTGGGATTGGTTTAGACCAGACGAAAAAGAAACTCGTCTAAGTAAAAAACAAATCAATTATGCAATTGATAATAGTCTTAAAAACTTAAAAACAGATTATGTTGATATATATCAATTACACTGGCCTGATAGACCTATTAATGTTTTTAGTGGACTTGAATATGAACATACAGAAACAAGTAATGTAATTCCTATTCTTGAAACTATGGAGGCAATGAATGATTTAATAAAGGCAGGAAAAATAAAACATTATGGTTTGTCCAATGAAACACCCTGGGGTATGAGCCAATATATTAAACTTGCAGAAAAATATAATCTTAAAAAACCAGTCACCATTCAAAACGCATATAGTCTTCTAAATAGAAGTTATGAGGTTAGCTTATCTGAAATGTCTATTAGAGAAAAAATAGGTTTGCTTGCTTATTCTCCGCTTGGGGGTGGTTGCCTTACAGGAAAATATTTAAATGGTCAAAAACCTAAAGGAAGCAGAGCTGACTTCTGGCCTTTTGAAAGATTCAACAGATACAGAACATTAAATACTGACCCAGCAGTTAAAGCTTATTGTGATATAGCAAAAAAACATGGTTTAGATATAGCTCAAATGGCATTAAGTTTCTGTACTATCCAAAAATTTATTACTTCAACTATAATTGGCGCGACTTCTATGGAACAGCTTAAAACTAATATTGCAAGTATCGATTTAAAATTGGAGAATGATGTAATTAAAGAAATTAACCATACACAACTTATATATTCAAATCCTTGTCCTTAAGAATTTTTTTACTTTCTGCAATTATAATTTCAAGCTTAAATGCGAAATCATTTGCGCAAACTAAAACTGATGGACAATTTAAAAATTGGTCTGCTCAAAATTCAAATATTAATAACCAGTTAGTTTGTTTTGCTGTCTCAAGGCCTGTTTCGAGTGATCCTAAAAAAATTAACAGAGCTGAATCTAGAATATTTGTCAGTTTTAGATCAACTGACAACCTTCAAAATGAAGTGAGCATTACTAGTGGATATACTTATAAACCTGGTAGCAAAGTTATTTTAACAATTGATAAAAATCAATTTCAATTTGAAGTAGACGACAACTATGCGTGGTTAACAAAATATGATCAGGAGGCTTCGCTTGTTGAGATCATGCAAAAAAGTTCTCAACTAAATGTGATGGCAACTTCATCTAAAGGAACAAAAACAATCGATACTTTTTCTTTAAATGGCTTTGCTGATGCTTATAAAGCTGCAAAAAAAAAATGCAACTTTAATCAAAATGAAAAAAGTTAAAAAAATTGTTTTGGCATATTCAGGAGGTCTAGATACTTCTGTTATCTTGCGTTGGTTACAAGAAAACTACCAAGCGGAAGTTATTGCTTACACCGCGGATCTTGGACAAGAAATTGATAGAAAAAAAATAATTCGTAATGCAAAAAATTTGGGGGTCAAAAATATAGTTATTGAAGATTTAAAAGATATTTTTGTGAAAGATTATATTTTTCCAATGATTAGGGGCAACGCATTATATGAAGGGATTTATTTACTTGGCACTTCAATTGCAAGACCATTAATTGCAAAACGGCAAATACAAATTGCAAAAAAATTTAAAGCTGATGCGGTTTCACATGGATCAACAGGAAAAGGAAATGATCAAGTTCGTTTTGAACTTGCTTATTATTATTTTAATCCAAAAATTAAAATTATTGCACCTTGGAGAGACTGGGATTTTGTATCTAGAAGCGATTTAATAAAATATGCTAATAAAAATAATATTCCAGTTCCAAGTGACAAAAAAGGTGCTCCTCCATTTTCAGTTGATGACAATCTATTTCACACATCTACAGAGGGCAAAATATTGGAAGATCCTTCAAAACAAGCTCCTGAGTTTATTTTCCAAAGAACAATTTCTCCTGAAAAAGCACCTAATAAGCCAAGTTACATTACTATTGGATTTAAAAATGGAGACCCAATAACTATTAACAATAAAAAATATTCTCCTAGCAAATTACTAACTTTATTAAATAACATTGGTGGGAAAAATGGCGTTGGTAGAGTTGATCTTGTTGAAAATAGATTTATTGGGATTAAATCAAGAGGCATATATGAAACTCCAGGTGGAACAATTCTTTTATTTGCACATCGCGCAATAGAGTCTTTAACTTTAGATAAAAAAACAGCCCATGACAAAGATGCAGTTATGTCAAGATTTGCTGAACTTATTTACAATGGATTTTGGTTCTCTAAAGAAAGATTAAATTTACAAAAAATTATAGACCGAAAAAAATCAAGGGTTGAAGGTCAAATCAAACTCAAAATTTACAAAGGAAACGTAAGTATAGTTTCTAGAACTTCAAAGAAAAGTATTTATTCAATGAAAAATGTTTCATTTGAAGAAAATAAAAGTTTTAATAAAAGAAGAGTTGAGTCTTTTATTAAAAAAAACACTCAACTTCTAAGAAAATAATTAATTATTCTTGAAAGCTTTTAAAGTATTACTTAGCAAACAGGCAATCGTTACGGGACCAACCCCACCCGGAACAGGAGTTATAGCTTTTGCTTTTTTAACTACAGATTTAAAATCAACATCGCCAACAATTTTATAACCATTTTTGTGATTTATTCTATTAATGCCAACATCAATTACGATTGATCCTTTTTTTACCCAATTACCTTTAACAAAATTAGGCTTACCAACAGCCGCAAAAACAATATCAGCTTTTTTGCACAATTCTTTTAAATTTCTTGTCTTTGAATGACTAATAGTAACTGTACAATTTTCCTTAAGTAACAATTGAGCCATTGGCTTTCCATTAAGATTGGATCTTCCAATGATTAAAGCATTTAATCCGGTTAAATCTTTTTTAATACTTTTAATCATTAAATAACAACCAAGTGGAGTACAGGGAACGAGGGAGTCTTTACCAGATGATAAATTTCCAACATTAATAGGATGAAATCCATCAACATCTTTGTTTGGATTTATTTCTTCTACAATTTTACTTCCATTAATATGTTGTGGCAAAGGAAGCTGTACAAGAATGCCGTGTACTTTCTTATCATTATTTAAATTATGAATTATAGAAATTAATTTTTTTTCAGTAATAGAATTTTTAAATCTCAAAACTTTTGAATTTATTCCAACCTCTTGTGCTGAAATTTCTTTATTACGAACATAAATTTCACTTGGTGTATTATTCCCAATTAAAATAACTGTTAATCCTGGAACTATTTTTTTTTTAATTTTAAGAAATTTTATCTCACGCTTAATGTTATTTTTAAGATTTTGTGCAAATTTTTTTCCATTTATGATCACGTAAATTCCTTTTTTAATTTAAAGATAATTCTTCAGCCCCTATAGAAAAAATTTTAATTTTTTTCCATTTTATTTTTTTTAAAGTATTTGCGACATTAATGCTAATACAATTCAAATTACAATTAACTAAATCATCTTGTATTTTATTATTTAAAATAATTTTTAATAAATGGCCGGCTGCTCTTTTTGAATAAATAAAAATAACATCTATTAATTTTTCCTTTAAATCAGCGATTAATTTGGGATCTATCTGTGTATTTAGCTCTGTCGTGTAATTAATAAAAGCCTTTATAAATATACCTTCTTTTTTAAAATCACCTTCCAAATCATTAGATATGTATCCACCGCGAACATAAATAAATTTATCTTTGCTCTTATCGACTGATTTAAAAATATATTTTTTTAATTGGTCATAATTATTTCCTGTTATTTGAATATTCAAAAATCCAAACTTTTTTGCAACTGCAGCCGTTTGTTCTCCAACGCAAAAACAATTTAGATGTTCAATATTTTCTCTACTTTCCAAATTATAAATTGCATTAGCGCTGGTAAATATAACTGAATTAAAATCTTTAAAATCTATTTTATTTTGTAAGAGTGGCTTTATATTAAGTATAGGAAAAATAATTACTTCATGACCTTTTGCTAAAAGTTGCTTAATTAAATTTTCAGAACTATTCTGACTTTTTGTGAATAGTATACGCAAGTTTTGTCTCCGATATAATAAAATTATCTCCAGCTTTTGATAAAATTTCTTCTGCTACATCCATTCCTATTTCTTTAGCTTTTTCTAAAATACCTGTCTTATGCGCTCTAAAAGATTTTGTTCCATCTAAAGATAAAAGCTCAGCTTGTAAGAATATTTCTCCATCATTAGTAATTACTGCGTTAGAACCAACTGGTGTATCACACGCACCGTTTAACACTCCTAGTAAAGATCTTTCAGCTGTTGCTATTATTGAGGTATCTCTATCATTAACAACATTTAATATTTCCCGCACTTGATGATCATCCGTTCTGCATTGTCCAGCTACTATTCCCTGTCCTGCTGAAGGAATAATTATATCTTTATCAAAATACTGTTTGATCTCCGTATGAAAGCCAAGTCGTTTTAAACCGGAGGCTGCAAGCACTATAGAATCAACAATACCTTCCTTTAATTTATTTATTCTAGTGTCGATATTGCCTCTTAAGGGAACAATTTTTAAATCTTTTCTTAATCTTTTTAACTGCGCAAATCTTCTAACAGAAGAGGTGCCAACGGTTGAGCCACTTTTCAAAGAGTCAAAAGAGTTTGCAACTGGAGATAAAAATGCATCACGCTCATCTGTTCTTTTTAAAAAACAAGCTAATGTCAATTTGTCAGTAGAAAAAGTTGGTATATCTTTTAAAGAATGAACTGCAATATCAATTGATTTATCTAATAAACTCTCTTCTAACTCTTTCGTAAATAATCCTTTACCTCCTAACATTCCCAAATTTTCTGTTTTAAACTTATCTCCAGAGGTTTTAATTATTTTAATAACCAATTGATCAATTTCAATGTTTGGATAAGCAAGCAACAATTCATCTCTGAAATGTTCTGTTTGAGCTAAAGACAATCTACTTCCTCTTGTCCCTATAATAATTTTTCTATTTTTTAACATTTAGCTGATTTAATAGCATTTTGTTGTATATAATCGCTACTTTTTAGTGATCAATTAATACGCTTCTTAATATGAATAAAAGTTTAACGTTTCTTGGCATTGAGACAAGTTGCGACGAGACTGCAGCAGCCGTCGTTCAAAAAGATTCCCAAGGAAATGTTAAAATTTTATCTAATATTGTCTCTAGTCAAATTGACGAACACTTGAAATTTGGAGGTGTTGTTCCTGAAAATGCAGCTCGTGCCCATGCAGAAAAAATAGATATTATTATCAAGAAAGCATTACAGAAAAGTAAATTATCTTTTAAAGATCTAGATGGAGTTGCTGCGACTGCAGGTCCAGGATTACTCGTATGTTTAATGATAGGTTTAAGCGCCGGAAAAAGTATTGCTGCAATTTTAAAAAAACCTTTTCTTGCAATTAACCATCTCGAAGGACATGCATTAACAGCTAGAATATTTAATAAAATAAGTTTTCCTTATCTTCTTCTTTTAATATCTGGTGGACATACACAATTTTTAATCGTTGAAGGTGTTGGTAAATATAAAAGAATCGGAACTACAATTGATGACGCATTGGGTGAAACTTTTGACAAAACTGCAAAAATGCTCGGTATAGAATTTCCAGGCGGTCCAAAAATTGAAAAATTTGCGAAATTAGGAGACGAGAATTTTTTTAATTTACCCAAACCTATTATTCATCATCCTGGATGCAATCTATCTTTTGCAGGATTAAAAACTGCAATACTTCAAATTACTCGCACAATTAAAAATCAAAAACAAAAAAATGATTTAGCAGCTTCTTTTCAAAAAACAATAAATGAAATTTTGTATCTTAAATGTAAAAATGCAATGAAACAATTTACTAATCAATATAAAAATAAAAATAAGATTTTTGTTATTTCAGGAGGCGTAGCTTCAAATAAAAGTATAAGAAAAAATTTAGACGATTTAAGCATTGAAATGAATTTTAAAAATTTTTTTCCTCCTATAGAATTTTGTAGCGATAATGGAACAATGATTGC
Organism: uncultured Alphaproteobacteria bacterium; assembly: GCA_903869725.1. GTDB lineage: Bacteria > Pseudomonadota > Alphaproteobacteria > Pelagibacterales > Pelagibacteraceae > Fontibacterium > Fontibacterium scandinaviense. Next base: position 9,337 of record CAIQAD010000003.1, read on the forward strand.
ATGGGCAGGAATAGAAAGATTTGAAAAAGGAATTAAAGATAAATTAGACGTTATAGCAAAACCTCGTTGGCCACTTGATCCTAGTGCTGCTTTTTTAAAAGGCGCTGGTGTTAAATATTAATAATTTTTAAAACTTGATTTATCTTATTAAATTTGGCTTTGTTTGTTCTAAAAAATATTTTTTATGAACTATTGGTTAGTAAAATCAGAACCATCCACCTGGTCATTTGATGATCAAAAAAAAGCTGGAATAAAAGGTACTGTTTGGGATGGCGTTAGAAACTATCAAGCTGCAAATTATTTAAAACAAATGAAGATTGGAGATCTTGCTTTTTTTTATCATTCAGGGGAGGAGAGAGAAATTGTTGGTATAGTTAAAATTATAAAAGAAGCATTTTTAGATCCAAAAGATAAAGAAAATAAATTTGTGGCAGTAAAAGTAACTTATGCAAAAGACATGAGTAAGCCAGTTTCTTTATCAGACATCAAAAAACATGAGGAAATTTGCGATATACCTCTTGTTAGACAAAGCAGGCTGTCGGTAATGCCTATAAATTTAAAAAGCTGGAAAATAATAAATAAGATGGGTAGAATTTAAAAAAATAGGGGGATCTGTGGACGACAAACTATTCAAAGTGCCTGCTAATTGGGCGAAAAGTGCTTACGTCAATAAAGAATCTTACGAAAAAATTTATCAAGAATCAATTTTAAATAATGAAAAATTTTGGGAAAAAGAAGGAAAAAGAATTCATTGGTTTAAACCATACACCAAAGTTAAAGATGTAACTTATAGTAAGAAAAAAGTTTCCATTAAATGGTTTTATGACGGAACAACAAATGTCTCTTATAATTGTATAGACCGTCATCTTCCTAAAAAATCAAAGGATACGGCAATTATTTTTGAAGGGGATGATCCAAATGTTTCAAAAAAAATTAATTATCAAGAATTAAGCGACGAAGTTTGTAAATTAGCAAATGGATTAAAAAAAATTGGAGTAAAAAAAGGAGATATAGTTACAATCTATATGCCAATGATTTCTGAGGCGGTTTATGCAATGTTAGCATGCACAAGAATTGGTGCAGTCCACTCTGTAATTTTTGGTGGTTTTTCTCCAGATTCTATTTCAAACAGAATATTAAATTGTAAATCAGAATATATAATCACAGCTGACGAAGGTTTGCGTGGTCAAAAAATTATTCCGTTAAAAAAAAATGTAGATGCGGCATTGAAACAATGTCCGGACGTTAAACACTCAATTGTTTTAAAAAAAACAGGTAATAAAATTGATTGGAATGAAAAACGAGATATTTGGTATCACGATTTAATCAAAGATTGTTCTACTGTTTGTAAACCGGAAGAAATGAATGCTGAAGATCCACTTTTTATTCTTTACACTTCTGGATCAACAGGAAAACCAAAAGGAGTACTTCACACAACTGGTGGATATTTGGTTTATGCATCAATGACGCACCAGTATATTTTTGATTACAAAGATGGTGACGTTTATTGGTGCACTGCTGACATTGGTTGGATTACAGGTCACAGTTATGTTGTTTATGGTCCGCTTTCAAACGGAGCAACTACTGTAGTTTTTGAAGGTGTTCCCAATTACCCTGATTCTGGAAGATTCTGGCAAGTATGCGATAAACATAAAGTAAATATTTTTTATACAGCACCAACAGCAATTCGAGCGCTGATGCGCGAAGGTGATGCAATTGTAAAGAAATCAAGTAGAAAATCTATTAAACTTTTAGGAACGGTTGGAGAGCCAATCAATCCTGAAGCTTGGTTGTGGTATCATAAAGTTGTGGGTGACTCTCGTTGTCCAATTGTTGATACGTGGTGGCAAACTGAAACAGGTGCTTGTTTAATTTCACCTCTTCCTGGAGCAACAGATTTAAAACCAGGATCAGCTTCAAAACCTTTCTTTGGAATTATGCCTGAAGTACTAGATGAAAAAGGCAATGTCTTGCAAGGAGAATGTGAAGGTAGATTGTGTATGAAAGATTCTTGGCCAGGTCAAATGCGAACAGTTTATGGAGATCATCAAAGATTTATCGATACTTATTTTTCACAACATGATGGAAAATATTTTACAGGTGATGGATGTAGACGTGATGCAGATGGTTATTATTGGATCACGGGCAGATTAGATGACATTATCATTGTGTCCGGTCATAACTTAGGAACAGCTGAAATTGAAAGTGCGCTGGTTGCACATCACAAAGTTGCTGAAGCAGCAGTTGTTGGATATCCACATGAAATTAAAGGTCAAGGTCTTTACTGCTACGTAACCTTAAAAGCTGGAGAAAATGGATCTGAAACTTTAACTCAAGAGTTAAAACAATTAGTTAGAAAAATTATAGGGCCTTTAGCTACACCAGATTTAATTCATTATACGCCTGGTTTGCCAAAAACAAGATCTGGAAAAATTATGAGAAGAATTCTAAGAAAAGTTGCAGAAAATCAATTTGAAAATCTTGGAGATACTTCAACGCTTGCTGACCCAAGTGTTGTACAAAGTTTAATTGATAATAGATTAAATAAGTAAATTAAAAATCGTACGTAATTCCTTTTTTTTCCCAGTCACCATAACGTGTTGGCTCTGGTCCTGTTGGTCCATTAATTTCTTTTGATCTCTTTTGATTGTTCTTTTTTTTTCTAATCTCTGCTTCTTTAAGAGCCCGTTCAGCTAAACTTTTAAAATTATTATTTTTAGTCATTTAAAAATTATCAACTTTAGATTGATATAATAACATGTCTTTTTGTTTTTCTTAGTAAAATCAACTGTTTTTAGGGCAGAATTTGCTTTTACTAAATCTATTAAGTGAGCTATTTTTATAGCACTATAAATTAACTAAGGGGGTTAAATGAGTTCAAGAGGTTTTACCCATGAAGAACGAGTTGTTGTAATTGGTTCTTCTTTGGGAACTGTGTTTGAATGGTATGATTTTTATTTATACGGTTCACTTGCAGCAATCATTGCAAAACAATTTTTTGCTGGCGTAGATGCAAATACAGCTTTTATTTTTGCTTTATTAGCATTTGCTGCTGGATTTATCGTTCGTCCATTTGGAGCGTTATTCTTTGGACGCTTCGGAGACATGGTCGGAAGAAAACATACATTTCTTGTGACGATTGTCATTATGGGTCTATCAACATTTTTAGTTGGTTGTCTTCCTTCGTATGCACAGATTGGGGTTTTAGCTCCAGTTGCTCTTATATCTCTTCGTATTTTACAAGGCTTAGCGCTTGGTGGAGAATACGGTGGTGCAGCAACTTATGTAGCTGAACATGCTCCAATTAATAGAAGAGGATACTTTACATCTTGGATCCAAACGACTGCAACATTGGGTTTATTCTTGTCACTATTAGTTATTCTTGGAACAAGAACTTATCTTGGTGAAGCTGCATTCGCTGATTGGGGATGGAGAATTCCTTTCTTATTGTCTGCAATCTTACTTGGAATTTCTGTCTACATTCGTTTAGCAATGAGCGAATCTCCTATTTTTGCACGATTAAAAAAACAAGGCAAAGAATCTAAATCTCCTTTGTCTGAATCTTTTGGTCAGTGGAAAAATTTAAAATTAGTAATTTTAGCATTATTAGGATTAACAGCTGGTCAAGCAGTTGTCTGGTATACTGGACAATTCTATGCACTGTTCTTTTTAACTCAAACGTTAAAAATTGATGGCGCAACAGCAAATATCTTAATTGCAATTTCACTATTAATTGGAACTCCATTCTTTATCGTGTTTGGTTCATTGTCAGATAAAATTGGCAGAAAAAAAATAATTATGGCAGGATGTATCATTGCTGCTTTAACTTATTTTCCAATTTTTAAAGCAATAACGCATTATGGAAATCCTAAATTAGAAGCTGCAATTGCATCTTCTCCAGTTGCGGTAACTGCTAATCCTGCTGAATGTCAGTTTCAATTCAACCCAACAGGAACTAAAAAGTTTACTGCACCTTGCGACGTTGCAAAGGCACAGCTTGCTAAATCATCAGTTAACTATGAAAACATCGTAGCTAAACCAGGTGAAAAAGTTTCTGTTAAAATTGGAACTAAAACTTTCAGTCCTGAGGATCCAGCATTTGCAGATAAATTAGGTGCTGCACTTACTGAAGCTGGCTACCCTTCAAAAGCTGAACCAACAGAAATGAATAAGCCTGTGTTAGTAGGTTTGCTAACTATTTTAGTAATCTATGTAACTATGGTTTATGGACCGATTGCAGCACTTTTAGTTGAGATGTTTCCAACTAGAATTCGTTACACATCGATGTCTTTACCATACCACATTGGTAACGGCTGGTTTGGTGGTTTCTTACCAACTACAGCGTTCGCGTTAGTGGCACTGCACGGTAATATTTATTACGGTCTGTGGTATCCAATAGTAGTTGCGATCGGAACTGCGGTTATTGGTATTCTTTTCATTTCTGAAAAGTCAAACGTAGATTTAGAAAAATAATTTTTTCTTAAAATTAAAGGCCCTAAACTTAAATGTTTAGGGCCTTTTTTTATTTAAAAAAAACATTTCAAATTCTAAAAATTCATTTAATTGTGTTGTGTGACACAAAATATAAAAATATCCCCATCTATCCTTTCTGCAGACTTTAGTAATTTAGGAGAAGAAATTAAAAGACTAGATAAAGCTGGGGCAGATTTAATTCATATAGATGTTATGGATGGACATTTTGTTCCAAATATTACTTTTGGTCCAGTTATCATAAAACAAATTAGAAAATATACAAAATTACCATTTGATGTTCATTTAATGATATCGCCCGTTGAAAAATATATTAAAGATTTTTCTGATGCAGGAGCAGATATTATAACAGTTCACCCAGAAGCAACGGATGATTTAAAAAGAACAGTAGATAAAATTAAATCATTTGGAAAAAAAGCTGGTGTTTCTTTAAATCCAAAAACTTCAATAACTGCTCTTTTAAACGTAATTGATAAAATAGATTTAATACTTATTATGAGTGTCAATCCAGGATTTGCAGGCCAAATTTTTATTAGCGATGTATTGCCAAAAGTTAAAGAGCTTAGAAAAATAATTAACGATAAAAAACTTAATATTGATCTTGAAATAGACGGTGGCATAAATTTTGAAACTGGAGCGCTTGCGTTAAAAGCTGGTGCTAATATTTTAGTTTCAGGAACAACATTATTTTCTGGTGGGTCTCTACAAGAGAATATTAATAAATTAAGAAATTGCGGATAAGTGGCAAATTTTCAAACATTTAATCTTTATCTTCTTTCTTTAAAAAGAAGATTTCAAGAAAATCGAAGACAATCAAAATTTAAAAAACCTAATTACAATATTTTATTAGGCGGTGTTCAACCTCATCGTATTTATGAGTGCTCTAATATCTACTTAATTCAAGATTTAATTAATTATGATCCTATTCTTATTAATACGATTAAAAAATTTACAACAAATTTATGGAAAATTGACAATTTAGAAGAAAATAAAATAAAAAAATTACACAATTTTTTTTGGCTACCTGCTTTACATGTAAAAAACGATAAAATATTAGCATGCGCTATTATTGATGAGTGGATTAATAATTTTGGAAATTATCATGAAAAACACTGGGCTTTTGACACCGTCAGTTTAAGATTAATATCTTGGATATCTAGCTATCCAATAGTTTTTAGAGAAAGCGATGTTATTTTCAGAAGTAAAGTTATCAATAGCATTATCAAACAAGCAAAACATTTATTTATAAATATCAGCTTTATAGATTCAGGAATTGATAAAATAAGATCTTTAGCAACTTTAATATTAATTGGTTGTTCGTTTGAACAATATGAAAATTATAGTGAATTTGGACTTAAAAATCTTGAATTAGAGCTAAATAATTTTCTTAGCAAAGATGGATTTGTAAAAAGCAAAAACTCCGAAGATTTATATTGGACTTTATATTTTCTAATTTTAATAAAAGAATGGCTAAAAGCTTCTCAGAAACAAACTCCAAATTTTGTTAACAATTATATTTTTTCTATGGGAGTTTGTTTTAAATTTCTACAATTTTCTAACGGTGAAATACCTATTTTTAATGGTGCGAATATAATTAATTCTGAAAAATTTTCTGAATTCTTAAAACTTAGAGATTATGAATTTGAAGACATGAAAGATATTTTCTGTGGGTTTGTAAAAATTAAATCAAAAAAAATTGAACTTTTTTTAGACGCAAATAACCCACCATCTCAAAATTATTGTAAAAATTATCAAGCAGGAGCTTTATCTTTTGAACTTGCATCAAGTGATATTAAATTTATTTGTAATTCGGGCTCGGCCAAGAGTCATGGAGAACAACTTGCTTATCTTAGCTCAACAACTGCTGCTCAATCGACTGTAACTATTAATGACACTTCTTCTTGTGTCTTTCAAAAAAACTCTTTGATCAGAAAATATTTTAAAAATTCATTAATAGATGGACATGATATTTATAAAAAAGAAATCAGCCATGAAAAAGAATTTACAAAATGTATTGTTGCTCATAATGGATATGAAAAAAGATTTAAAACTTTACATGAAAGACAAATCACTCTTTTTAAAACTAAAAATTCTATTGAGGGAATTGACACTCTAAAATGCGCAGACCATAAGCAGCAAATTTTAAATTTTAGTGTTCGCTTTCATATACATCCGGATATTCGAATTACTAAAACTATGGGTAATGATATATTATTAAGCTCTGATAATGGAGATGGCTGGATCTTTAGAAGTCCTCAGATACCAACCAAAATTGAAAAAAATCTCTATTTTGGAAATTCTGATAACATTAGAGAGTCTTCTTTTATCTTGTTAGAAGGCAATATAGAAAACGCTGTAACAAATATTATTTGGTATCTAGAAAAAGCCAAATAAAAATCGTATACCAATCATTCCTCCATGCAACTTATTAAGATTAAAAAAGCCTTAATTTCTGTATCTGACAAAACAAATTTAGAAAATATTTTAAAGTGTTTAAAAGATCACAAAGTAGAGGTTATTAGCACTGGCGGTAGTTACAAATTTATAAAAGACTTAGGCTTTAAATGTACTGAAATTTCTGAATATACAAAATTTCCTGAAATTTTAGATGGCAGATTAAAAACATTACATCCTAAAATTCACGGCGGATTACTGGCTAAAATTAATGATGAAAATCATCTAAAGCAAATTAAAAAAGCAAATATAAGCAGCATTAATCTTCTTATTGTAAATCTTTATCCATTTGAAAAAAAATTATTAGAAAAAGCTAACTTTGAAACGCTAATAGAAAATATCGATATAGGTGGCCCTGCAATGCTCAGATCTGCTGCCAAAAATTTTAAATTTACAACCGTTATTTCTCAACCTAATCAATATGAAAATTTAATAAAAGAAATAAGAAGTCACAAGGGTTCAACCTCTTTAAATTATAGAAAAAAAGTTGCAACTGATGCTTTTTTAGAAACTGCTTACTATGACTCAGTTATTTCTAATTGGTTAAATTCACAGCAAAATAATAAATTTCCAAAAAAAATAACTATAGCCGGTCAATTACAATCACAATTAAGATATGGGGAAAATCCACATCAACAAGCATCTTTATATAAAATTAATTATAAAAAAGATCTACTAACTAACTTGAATCAAATTCAAGGAAAAGAACTTAGTTATAATAATTACTTAGATATGTATGCGGCAGTATCAATCTCTAAAAATCTCAATACTAACAAAAATTCTTGCGTCATAGTGAAACACAACAATCCATGTGGATGCGCTATATCTGATAATTCTTTAAAAGCTTACAAACTTGCAAACAATTCAGATCCCATAAGTGCCTTTGGCGGCGTCATTAGTTTTAATAATGAGGTGGATGAAAAACTTGCAGACGAAATATGCAAAACATTTTATGAAATAATTATCGCTAAAAAATTTACTAAAAAAAGTTTAGAAATATTTAAAAATAAAAAAAACTTAAGACTAATATCTTTATCAAATAATCAAGAAGATAAATTGTCTTATAATTTTTTAGGTGATAATTTTCTCGTGCAAGACAAAGATTTAATTAATCTTAATAAAAATAAATTACAAATTGTAACTAAAAGAAAGCCGTCTGCTAAAGAACTTAAAGATTTAATATTTGCTTTTAATGTATGTAAATTTGTTAAATCCAACGCAATTGTTATTACTAAAAACGAGCAAACCCTTGGAATTGGAGCAGGACAAACAAATAGGCTATCCTCAAGCCAAATGGCATGCACAAATGCCCTAAAATTCTTCTCTAAAGAGGTTAATGGTAGTGTTGCAGCCTCTGATGCCTTCTTTCCCTTTGCTGACGGTCTAGATGAGTTAATAAAGATTGGGGTAAAAGCTATTATTCAACCTGGCGGTTCTATAAAAGACAAAGAAGTTATTGCTGCAGCAAATAAAGCTAATATCGCAATGGTATTTTCAAATATTAGAAATTTTAGACACTAATTTCATCAATCTTAGCAGCTAAAACAAAATCACTTTCAGAGAGTCCTTTTATAGCGTGGGTAAAAATAATAATTTCAACATAACCCCAGCCAAATTTAATATCTGGATGATGATTTTCATTTTCTGCAATAATTGAAATTTTATTTACAAAATCTAAACTTTGTTGAAAATTTTTAAATTTATATTTTTTTAATAAATAATAACTTTTATTTTCATTAATATCTACATACCAACTATTTAGATATGTTAAATATTCATCAATCTGATTTTTTGTAAAAGCAGGTGTATCTCCGCGGCAAGGTACGCATTGTTTTTTTGCTAAGTTCATAAATTTAGAAGTTAAATGGATGAAAACTTAAATCAATTAAATAATTTTCAACTAAAAATTTAATAATATCATCATAAATAATTTTATCTTGTTCAGTAAATTCATCAAGGATTGAATTGATAGTATTTTTTCCCTGCAACATTTTTATACATTTTTCCTCCGTATTAAGTGGAATATTAATAGAAATAAATTGATTACCTGCAAATTTTAAATCTAGCTTACCTTTAAATACATTATATTTTATTTCTAAATTCTGTCCGGAGTAAAAATTTTTATAATTTGATAAATTATATATAATTGAATTTTTTTTATTAATTACTTTAGTGCATATAATGCTTACTTTCCTGTCATCCCAATTAAGAATTTGCCCTAATTCTAATTGATCTTCAATATTAAGGCTCCTTAAATTATCAATAACATCTTTATTGCCAATTTTAGCATCTCCATAAAAAAATTTTGTTAATGCAAACTTGTAGCCATGATTTAAATTTTTAATAACAAAGCCATTCTCATCTAGTAATTTTATTAGTTCTTTAATCGAATAAAATTTCTCACTCTTGTGTAAACAAAAATCAACTATTGCAGCCCCGCCTTGCTTCATATCAAATGAATTGTCAGCTTGAATTTTTGCCGGATGACTTGGATTAAGTTTTGTAAATAATTGTTTAGCAAAATCTATTGCATATTGATCATGACCAAAATTTAGATGATTAAAAATTTTTTTGACTTTATTTATAGCATGATTAATTTTGTCGCCATAAACCATTAAAGCAATAACGCCATTGTCTTTTAGAATTTCATTAAAATAAATCAACGCACTCGCCGGGTCTTCTAAATGATGAATTACCCCGAAACTAACAATGTAATCAAATTTTTCATTAAATTTTTCTTTTCTAAAGTCATTACAGACAAGTTTTAAATTTGTGAGTTTATATTTATCAATTAGTTCTTTTTGATGATCAATACTTTTCTCAGATAAATCAATTCCTATAAAATCATGATTAGGATTTGCACGCGCGAAAATAGCTGCTTCTCTCGTACCACAGCCTGCAATTAACACTAATAATTTATCTTTACTAAACTTTCTTTCTGGAAAAAGTCTGCTCCAAAAAACTGTTGGATCACCTTCAAATATAAGTGGCTTCTCGCTGCTTAGCAAAACGTTATCTGGTGGTGGATATACAAAATTATTATAATGGTCTTTCAAATAATCAGTATTTTTGCTCATAATAGCATTTTATAATTTAAAATTTATTGTCTTAACCAAAATATTACATCATTTATATTTTGATCAGGAGGAAAAACTGGGTAAAAATATTTTATAATTTTATTATCTTTTAATATTATAGTAACTCTTTTTATTAAATTCATATTGTCTACTTTAAATGTTGGCAGTTTTAATAAATTTGCAAAAATAAGTTTTTCATCTGAAAGAACTGGATAAGGTAGATGCAATCTTTCGACTAACTCTTTTTGATAAGTATTTGATTGTGAAGAAAGTCCAAAAATATTTTTAACGTTTAACTTTTTTAATTCTGAAAAATTATCTCTAAAACTACAAGATTGCGGTGTACACCCACGAGCTCCTGGAATTTCATCCCAATCTTTAGGTAAAGCTGTATTTGGTTGGCCAGTCATTGGGTACACATAAATTACACTTAATCCCTCTAATTTTTCTAAATTATAATCTTTTCCATCTGTTCCTGATAAAATTATTTTTTTTATTAAAAAATTATTTAAATGATCTAATTTTACATCTTCTAAAGGTTTCGGAATTTTTGACCAGTCAACGTTATGTAAATTTTTTTGATTCATTGATAGTCTTTTAATTATAAATTATTAAAATTATTGGTTCTGTGTTTTAAAAGTAAATATTCTTTACAATTTTCTTCAAAACGCAATTTACGTGCTTCTTTTCTATTATTGCTATAAATCTCAATCAAAGCATCTGTAGTTGTGTGTTTTTTATATATTGATCTGCTTTGACTAAAAAAAGATTTTTTTATCAAAGGACTTAAGTCAATAATATCTTTTTTTAAAATTTTATTTAAATAAATAGAAATCCATAGATCATCATTAAAAAATAATTTTTCATTGTTTTGAACATATTGTCTATAAAAATTTAAAATATTTTTTAAATATTTTGTATTAATCATAAAACCATCTGCTCCTTGACCAACTTTACAATCCTCAACATTGTAGACACAAAAACTATAAACATTATCTTGGTTATTTTGGTATTGTTGATAAAAAATATCTAACATATTTGAATTATAAACATGATCATCATCAATCAATATAACAAAATCATAACCTTCATATTTTTTAATAGAACCTAACAACTTAGTTCCAGGTCCAAAATCTTCACATCTACTGATCTCTAAATTATCATCAATAACATTTGTTAATGATGAAAACTCAAATTCATTGCTGAAAAAACGTTTATATTTATTTGGAATATTTAAAAAAATTTTAGAAGGTTGTCTAATTTGTTTTTTAATAGAATTTATGGTTTTATGAATAACATTAAATCTAGAAGGAATAGTTGTGAGAGAAATGCAAAAACTAGGCATTGTCAAATAATAACATGAGAATTGTGAACAAGAAGAATAATGAATTAAATATTTTAATTCTTATTTAACAAAAAGCATAAGATTATAAAGTAAATTTTCTTGAAATAAAAAAATTTATTAATAATTTTAGATACAGACGAACAAGAATACCCGCAATAAAAGATACAAAACAAATATCCATAATTTGATTAAATGTTAATAACAAATCGTTATTAAGAAAGATCGTAAAAAAACTACTCAGCGTAAAATAAATAAAACGAAAAATTATAAAATTAACTAGGTTTTTAAGAAAAAAACTTTTATCACTTAATTCCAAAAATAATGGAATTAATCCAAATAAAAATACTTCTCGATATATCCAATTATTAAAAATAAAATAAGTTGAAACAAAAACACCTGAGGATATTAAAAAAAGTGTTTCCTTATAATTCCAATTTTTTTTATCTGAAAGATAATTGTCTTCAATAATTTTGAAAATAGGTAAATTAAAACCAAAAAAAATAAATATTAAAAAAAGAAATATAGAAAATATAACTAAAATATCTTTAGAAAAAATTTCTAATAAAAATGGTATTTTACTAAATCCAAAAAAATTAAATGACCATTTATAATTGGCAGAAAACTGTGCAACATTATTTACTATTTTACTTATATTAGCTCTATCTAAATATAATAGAATTATCGTCAAAAATAAAAAAAATATAAAATAAA
>CAIQAD010000004.1 GCA_903869725.1 uncultured Alphaproteobacteria bacterium
TTATTTTTAGATTTAAATAAAAGAAAAAAAATTAACAAAATAATTTTTAATATTAAACTATTAAATAATGAACCTAAAAGTAATTTATTTGAAATTAATCAATTACTAAATATATAATTTTGAAAAATTTTTACATAACTACTCCAATATATTACCCCTCGGCAAAGCCACATATGGGTCATGCTTATTCGAGTATTTCTGCAGATGTAATAGCCAGATTTAAAAGATTAGAAAGTTTTAATGTTAATTTTTTAACAGGAACAGATGAACATGGATTAAAAATACAACGGGCAGCAGAAAAAGAAAATAAATCTCCAAAAGATTTTTGTGACATAATTTCAAAGAATTTTTTAGATCTTACAAAAAAACTTAATTTATCAAATACTGATTTTATTAGAACAACTGAAAAAAGACACATTGATACAGTTGTACGTCTATGGAAAACGTTAGTGCAAAAAAAAGAGATATATATTTCTAAATATTCTGGATGGTATTCAATATCAGATGAGGCTTTTTATACTAATGATGAAATTGAAGAAAAAAATGGTACTAAATTATCAAAAACTACAGGATCAAGAGTAGATTGGGTAGAGGAAGATTCTTATTTTTTCAAACTTTCAAAGTGGCAATCTCATCTTTTAGATTTTTATTCGAATAATCCTAATTTTATTTCTCCTTTAGTGAGAAAAAATGAAATTGTAAGTTTTGTCAAAAGTGGGCTTAAAGATTTATCTATAAGCAGAACTTCATTTAATTGGGGAATTCCTGTTCCTTCAGATAATAAACATGTGATTTATGTTTGGTTAGACGCCTTAACAAATTATATAAGTGCATTAAACTATTACGAAAAAAATAACAAAAATGAATTTTGGCCTGCTGATTTTCATATAATAGGTAAAGATATTATAAGATTTCATTGTGTTTATTGGCCTGCTTTTTTACTAGCAGCGGATATTAAACCGCCAAAAAAAATATTTGCGCACGGATGGATTTTGTCGGGTGAAGAAAAAATGTCAAAATCTAAAGGAAATATTTTAGATCCTATTGAAATAATTGATAATTATGGACTAGATGAAATTAGATATTATTTAATGAAAGAAGTTATTTACGGAGAAGACGGAAAAATAACTCCTGAAAATTTAGCAAATTGTATTAATAGTGATCTCGCAAATAACATTGGAAATCTTTATCAGAGAATAACCTCTATTATTCATTCAAGATTAGAATCTAAAATTCCAAATTGTTCGCCAAAAGATTCGACTGATGTTAAAATACTTAATTTAATAGACAATAATTTAAATAATTTAATTGCAACATTTAATAAATTAGAAATTCATAATTATACAAAATCTTTAATACAGCTATTTTCAGAAGTTAATAAATATGTAAATGATACTGCCCCGTGGTCTTTAAAAGAAGATTCTTTAGATAAAAGAAACATAATTTTATACTGCGTTTTAGAATTTTTGAGAAAAGCATTTATATTATTACAACCAATTATTCCTGATAAATCAAAAATTATTTTAGATTCCTTGAATGTGCCTAATGACGAAAGATCCATTATAAATATTACTAATTCTTTTAAAATTTTACCCGGTACAAAAATAAACAAAATAGAAATTTTATTTAAAAAACATGATAATTGATTCACATTGTCATCTTGATTATGAGCCTTTGCTTAATAACATTGACAAAGTAATTCTCAACGCAAAAAATAATAATATTTCAAAATTATTAACGATAGGCACTAGTATAGAAAGTTCTAAAAAAGTTTTAGAGATTGTAAATAAATTTGAAAATGTTTATGGAGCTATTGGAATTCACCCAAATTCTTGTTCTAATTCAAAATTTTATATAGATGAATTGCTTCTTATAAAGAAAAGCAGTAAAAAAATTATAGCATTTGGAGAAACTGGCTTAGATTTTTTTTACAATAAATCTAAAAAAGAAGATCAAATTTATTCGTTTGAAAAACATATAGACTTTTCACTAAACGAAAGAAGTCCGGTCATAGTTCATACCAGAGACGCTGATGACGCTACGCTAGATATTATAAAAAAAAATTCAGCTAAGGTTAATTTTTTAATTCACTGCTTTACCGGTTCTATTGAATTTGCAAAAAATCTTTTAGATCTAAACTGTACACTTTCTTTTAGTGGTATAATTACATTTAAAAAAGCTGAATATCTTAACGAGGTCATAAAGTTAATTCCTAATGATAAAATATTAGTTGAAACAGACTCTCCTTATCTATCTCCAGTACCATACAGGGGAAAACCGAATGAGCCAGCAAATGTAAAAATAGTATTACAACATGTTGCGAAAATAAAAAATACTTCGCTGGAAGAAATGGCAAAAATTACATCAACAAATTTTAGTAATTTATTTTTTAATGAAAAAAAATGAAATTATTATTCTTGGATGCGGAAGCTCTTTAGGTGTTCCGCGTATTGATGGTTACTGGGGCAGAGTAGATAAAAAAAATTCAAAAAATATAAGAACAAGATGTTCTTTGTTTATTAAATATAAAAGTTTAAATGTTTTAATAGACACGTCTCCAGACATTAAAAATCAATTATTGTATAATAAAATAAATAAAATTGATTATATACTTTATACGCATGATCATGGAGATCAGACGCACGGCATTAATGAGCTAAGGCCATTAGCTTGGAAAAACAAAAGTAGAATTAATATTTATGGCGATAAAAATACATTAAAATCTTTAACAAAAAGTTTTGAATATTTATTTAAAAAAAAAGATAAATTTTATAAAGCAATACTAAAAAAAAATTTAATAAATAAAAAAA
>CAIQAD010000005.1 GCA_903869725.1 uncultured Alphaproteobacteria bacterium
ATTGGAAAAATATTTGTTAAGATCAGTCGTAAACTAGGTCTATATGTTCAGAATAAGAGTTCTAAACGTCATAGACCACTTTATAGTCTAAGAGCATCAAACTTCATTGAGACCTACGCTAAATCAGGCAATTTAGACTTAATCGCAAAAGTCGGTAACACAAGTACAAATATGTTGAACAGTCGTTATCTACAGAAATTTTCTGAACAGAAGATCGTTGAGATTTATAATAAACTTTATTCTAATTGATTTTTTACACAAAAAGTTGTCTGCCTATAAAAAATAAGGGAATTTGAAAAAAGATTAATGATTACTTGCTGATTTGGAGCGGGTGAAGGGAATTGAATACCTCACTAGTATAGTAAAATCAATGCTTCCAGAAGAAGTTGTCTGCCTATTTTAGAAAGTTGTCTGCCTGAGATTTGTAATAAACTTTATTCTAATTAAGTTTTTACTTAATATTAATTATATTTTTGTTAAGTTTTTTATATCTTCTTTAAACTCTTTGAGTAATGAAAGAATGTCTTTTTCTTTTAATTTTTCTTTAGATTCTAAAAATTTATTATAATTTATTACGTCTTTAGAAAATTTTAACTCTTCTATCTCTTCTGATTTATCTCTACCAAATAATTCATTAATATCTTCTACATCTTTCAAATCTGACTTGCTAAGTTCATTACTAGAAGTTTTAATTTTATCGTTAAGATTATCTAAAAAATCTTTGATAATTTTTTTTTCATCAAAATTCTCAGTAAAATTTGTGTTTATTCTATAATGATTTACGTGTCTGGAAATATTTTTTAATAAAACATATTTTTCTACTTTTGATAATTTTGTATCAATTTTTAAAATACTATCAAAATTTTCTTTTAAATTAAAAAAAGTATCTCTACGTTCTTTATTATCATCTATTTCTTGTTGTCTTTCTTTTTCTAAAGATAATCGCTGATTTTCACTGCGAAGTTTTGCTTCTTCGATTCTTTTTAGATCGCCTGCTTCTCTTTGTCTTTGTAGTTCAGTTTTTTTTAAAATTTCATTTTGTTCCTTTAAAATCTTATTTTTTTTTTCGCTTTCTGCTTTTATATCTTTTAAAGCACTAACCTCTCTAAACTTATTGAGAGCATTTATTCTTTTTATATTATCATCAAAATCAGACATATATTTTAAACTCTTGTTAATAAAGATTTAAGGTAAGGATATTTTTTTACAAAACTTTCTGCTTTTTTATCTGCTTGCTCCATAAAATCATTTAATTCTTTAATCTTTTCTAATGCTTTTTTGTACAAATTAATATTCTCTTTATTATTTTCTTCTATTATCTTATCACAAAATTTTATTATTTTTGAATGTAGATCTCCATATTTTTCTAAAAATTTATTTTCTAATTTATGTTTAGAATAAAATTCAAAGGCAGATATTAATGCTAATCCTTGATTTGTTTTAAATAAATCGTTAATTTTTTCTTCTTCTTCTTTAAATTCTCTCTTAATTTTTTTTTGTTTTATGTGTCTGCCATAAAATATTAATGCTAATGTCAAAATAATTGTTATAACAAAAAATAATATTTTATTCGTTGTTTCCTTGTCCTCAATTTTTTTAAGTTTGTCAGCGCGTTCTTTTTCTATTTTATCTACACGTTCTTTTTCTAATATATCTACCTCAAATTTTAATTGCTTCACTTTTTCTAGGTTTATTTGCGCACAGTAATCTGTAATGTTATCTGAATAAAATCTTCCCTCAGGACTTCTTAATTTTCTACAATAATTTTTTATTTCATTAAAATTTGTATTAACATTCACAGTGAGTTTATTGCTATAATCAGAAACATATTTGTTCATATCAAATGTTTTTTGTGGAAAAGATTGTGAAGGATAAAAAAACAAAAATATAAATATTATTAAAGTTTTATTTAAGCAATTTTTCATAGTATTTAATTAAATCTATTAACGCCCAACGAATCTAAAGGGACCTATGTCGTAGGTAAAAAGTTAAGCGCTAAAGATTTCGTAAACTATGCTTTTTAAGCATACCTTAAATAAAAAGTGAATATTAATTTTTCGCTGATTTTATTTGTGTTTTTATCTGAACGCTACTTCTTCACTAAAA
>CAIQAD010000006.1 GCA_903869725.1 uncultured Alphaproteobacteria bacterium
ATTTTTATTAACTATTTATAAAATTGGATTTTTTAGTGCAATTTTATGATTTCAAAAAAAAACAGAGTTAGTTCATACTTCTTAGTAATTATTTTTTTTGTAATGCTGGGTTTATCTTTTGCGTCAGTTCCTTTATTCAAAATATTTTGTAGTTTGACGGGATTTCAGGGCACAACTCAGATTGCAACGCATGCACCATCTAATATTATCGATCATAAGGTTTCAACTCGCTTTGATACAAATATAGGCAAAGGGTTATCTTGGGATTTTAAGCCAGATAAAAATCAAGAGATTATTAAAGTGGGACAAGTATCTAATGTTAAATTCAAAATTACAAATTTATCTAACGAAGAGACTGTTGCTGTAGCAACCTTTAATGTTACACCCGAGATAGCAGGTAAATATTTTAATAAAATTAGCTGCTTCTGTTTTGAGCAGCAAACTTTAAAAGCTAAACAAACTAAAGAATTGCAATTAGTTTATTTTGTAGACCCTAAGATTGTGGATGATTTATCAGCTAAACAAATAAAGGATATTACTTTATCTTATACTTTTTTTGAGGTAGCAAACTTCGAGAAGCTTGAAAAAAATAAAATTAACAATTAATAGTTAGTAATGATTGCTCACGAAAAAAAAGGACATGACTACCATCTAGTTGAACCCAGTGTCTGGCCTTTGCTTTCATCTGTGGCAGCTCTTATTTTAGCCTTTGGTGCAGTATTATTTTTTCATACCAAATCTTTTTGGTTAATGACTGTAGGTTTTGCTTTAACTTTGTATTCAATGTTTATGTGGTTTAGAGATGTTATTTCTGAAGGAGAATATAAAGGAGATCATACCCCAGTTGTTCAGCTGGGTTTAAGATATGGAATGACTCTTTTTATTATGTCAGAGGTAATGTTTTTTGTAGCATGGTTTTGGGCTTTTTTCGGTGCAAGCATTCACCCACTTGAAATTTTAGGAAGTATTTGGCCGCCTAAAGGAATTAAGGCAGTCGATCCTTGGGATGTACCTCTAATTAATACATTAATTTTATTATTGTCAGGAACAACGGTTACATGGGCTCATCATGCATTAATAGAAAACGATAGAAAGAGTCTGAAAACCGGACTGCTGCTTACAATTATTCTTGGAATAATATTTACGTGCTTGCAGGCAAATGAGTACATTCATGCCAGTTTTAAATTAAGCTCCGGAATTTATGGATCAACATTTTTCATGGCAACAGGTTTCCATGGATTTCACGTTATTATAGGTACGATATTTTTAACTGTTTGTTATTTTAGAGCCAAAGCTGGACATTATAAATCTGATCATCATTTTGGTTTTGAAGCCGCTGCCTGGTACTGGCACTTTGTCGATGTGGTATGGCTTTTTTTATTTGCTTCTATTTATATTTGGGGAAGTTAGAAGATAGTTTTGTCAAAAATTAAATCTTTAGATATTTTTTTTTTATTTTTCATTTTTTTAGTTTTTTCATTAGGAACTTGGCAAGTTTATAGACTCCACAATAAAAAAATTATTATTAAAAACTTAGAAGACTCTTTTAAAAAAAAACCTACTATTTTTTCATTAAAAGAAATAAATAATTATAAAAAGATTGCATTACAAGCTTCTCCGTTACCAGAGAAGATATTTTTATATTCGTTAAAAGAAGGAGAAATTGGTTATAAAGTAATTATTCCTTACACAATTAACAAAGATAATATTGTTTTGGTCGACAAAGGCTGGATTAAGCAAGATAAAATTAATAACATTAATAAAATTTCTTTCACAAACTCAAATAATATTGAAGGCTATTTGTTACAAATTAAAAATAGTTATTTTACTCCTGCTAATGATCTTAAGGAAAAATTTGTTTACTCTATTGATCTAAAAAATTTAGAAAATAAATTTAAAAAAAAAATTTGTATCTACAAAATAATTGAAGTTTCAAAATCTAATAATAATATTATTTCGAATAAATATTCTCTAGAAATCCCAAATAATCATTTGCAATATATTATAACGTGGTATGTGTTAGGTATTGCATTAATAGTATTTTTTTTATTAAGTCGGAAAAATAAATGAAATATATCAGCACGCGTAATAGTAAGATAAAAGTAAGTTTTATAGAAACTTTTTTAAATGGTTTAGCTTTAGATGGTGGGCTTTATATTCCAAAAATAATACCTAAATTCTCTAAATCATCTTTTTATAGATTATCTAAATTAAAATATCATGAATTAGCTTTTGAGATTATAAAAATTTTTACAGATAAAACTTTTTCTAATAGTGAGCTTAAAAAAATTATCAAAAAATCTTACAGTAGTTTTTCATCCAAAGAAGTTATTAAGTTGTCAAAAATTGAAACGTATAATTTGCTTGAATTATATCATGGTCCTACATTTGCTTTTAAAGATATTGCAATGCAGATTATCGGTAACATGTATGAAAATATTCTACTAAAAAAAAAGAAAAAAATTAATTTAATAGTGGCAACTTCTGGAGATACCGGAGCTGCAGCAATAAATGCCATAGCAAATAAGCAAAACGTTAAAATTTTTGTTTTGTTTCCCAAAGGAAAAATTTCTTCCATACAAAGAAAACTTATGACGACTGTAAGTGCAAAAAATGTTTTTAATATTGCGATTAAAGGAACATTTGATGATTGTCAAAATTTAGTAAAATCAATGTTTAATGACAGCAAATTCAGAAATTCAGTAAATTTATCAGGAGTAAATTCAATAAATTGGGCAAGAATAATTGCTCAAGTAGTCTATTATTTTTATGCTTATCTTCATTTTACAAATAGAAAAAATAAAATGGTTTTTTCTGTGCCAACGGGAAATTTTGGAGATATCTACGCTGGTTATATTGCTTTTAAAATGGGAGTTCCTATTTCAAAATTAATAATTGCAACAAATGAAAATGATCTTTTAGATCGTTTCATCAAAACAGGTATTTATAAACCTGGAGTCGTGAAATCCACAGTATCTCCAAGTATGGATATTCAAGTAGCTAGTAATTTCGAAAGATTGATATCTGATTTTTATAATCATAATTCAAGAAAGGTAAAAAGTTTAATGAAAAATTTAGAAAAGAAAAAATTTTATAAAGTAAGTCCAAATGTTCTTAAAAAAATTAAAAATATTTTTTATTCTAATTCAGTAAATTCTAAAAAAGTAATAAATTTAATCAAATTTTTATATAAAAAAAATCATAAAATATTAGATCCACATACAACAATTGGGCTATTTTCTTTAATGGATTACAAATCAAAAAATTTTAATTCTTCGGAAAATTTATTTTTTTTGGGAACAGCACATCCTGCTAAGTTTAAAAACACTATCGAAAAAGCTATTGATAAAAAAATTACTCTGCCTAAAGAGATAAAAAACGTTCTTAACAAAAAAGAAAAAGTTAAAATTTTACCTAATAATTTAAATAAAGTTAAAAATTGTATTAAATATAATTCGCTTTATTAGCTGCAATTTTAGCTAATTCATCAACTCTATTGTTGTGTTCGCTTGTTGAGTGACCTTTAACCCATTCCCAAGTGATTTTATGACTTTTGATCATTAAATCTAAATCTGTCCATAGGTCTTTATTTTTTACGTCTTTTTTGTCAGTAGTTTTCCAGTTGTTGTTTTTCCATTTGTTAATCCACTCTTCAATTCCATGTTTAAGATATTTGGAGTCAGTATAAATTTTAACTTTTTTATCTTTTCCTATCGCATGCAAAGCTTTAATTGCTGCTGTCAATTCCATTCTATTATTTGTTGAATACTTTTCAGAACCAGAAATTTCTTTTTTAATTCCGTCTTCAATTATAATAGCTGCCCAACCACCATTACCTGGATTATTCAAACAAGATCCATCTGTGTAAATAATAATTTCTTTCATACTTAAATAAAATATTCTTTAAAATTTCTAATTTTAGAATGAAATTCTAATTTTTTTAAATATTCATTCGGATCTTTAATTTTAACCGAAGCATTTTTATCTGTATTATGAGCATCGTATAACCTTGTTAAAAAGAAACGCATGGCAGCTCCCATTGCTAAGATAGGTAGAAAGTATTTTTCTTTTGGAGTCAATTTTCTAATTGTTTCGTATCCTTTAATTAAATTTTTAGACTTTTTAATATTAAATGTTGAATTATTGTTAAAGCATAAGGAATTTAAACAAATTGCAATTTCGTAAGCAAAAAAATCGTTACAGGCAAAATAAAAGTCAATCACTCCTGATATTTTTTTGTTAATGAAAAATATATTATCAGGAAATAAGTCTGCATGAATAATTCCTTTTGGTAATTTTTTCGGCCAATTTTTTTTTAATAAAAATAAGTAGTTATCTATCTTTTCTTTAGATGTTTTTTTTAATTTTTTTTTATTTATTTTTTTAAAAATTTTTTCCCAATTATTAATAGATAAATTATTTTTTCTTGAAATTTCGAATTTTTTGGTAAGATTGTGTAATTGAGCACATACTTTTCCAACCTCAAAACAATCATTGTTGGTTAATTTTGTTTTAGATTTGCCTTTTAAAAAAGTCACTAGTGTTGCATTTTTATTTTTAATCTTAGTTATTGTATAATTCTTCAAATTTTCTAAAGGTTTAGGAGAAATAAAATTATTTTTAGATAAATTAGTTAATAGTCTTAAGAAAAATGGCAGATCTTTTGGATCTACTCTTTTCTCGTATATTGTTAATATAAACTCATTAGAATTAGTTCTAATATAATAATTTGTATTTTCAACACCCTGTAATATGCCCCTAAAATTTTTTAAGTCATCAATTCCGTATTGTTTTAAAAAATTATTTACTTCTTTAAAATTTAGCTTTGTGTATACAGCCATTATTCTTATAAGTTAGAAGGTAGTTTGAAACTTATTTTTTCAACAGACGATACAATTTCTTTTACATTGATATTTACCATAGATTTTATTTCTGCAATGAGTTTTTCTATTAATATTTCAGGAGCTGAGGCCCCTGAAGTTATACCAATAGTTTTTGAATTTTTAATTTCTTCAATTGGTAAATTGTTTTCTGCATCTACTAATATACTATTCTTGCAACCTGATTTTTTTGCAACCTCGACTAATCTTAATGAATTAGAGGAATTTTTGCTTCCAACAACTAAAAATAAGTCACATTGACTGGCAATTTTTTTTACTGCTTCTTGTCTATTTGTGGTTGCATAACAAATATCACTTTTAATAGGGTCTTTAATTGATGGAAATATATTTTTAAGCAAAGAAATCATGTCAAGAGTGTCGTCTACTGAAAGTGTAGTTTGTGTTATATATGCATATTTATTGTTTTTAATTTTGGGACTATAATTTTGTATGTCTTTTTTGTTTTCAACTAAAGTAATATATTTATTGTCAATCTGACCCATTGTGCCAATTACTTCTGGATGATTTTTGTGTCCAATAAATATTATATTAAATTCATTCTTTGCAAGTATTTCGGCTTCTCTATGAACTTTAGATACGAGCGGGCATGTTGCGTCTATATAAACTATATTTTCAATTTTAGCCTGTTCTATAATTTCTTTAGGAACTCCGTGGGCTGAAAATATTACTGGTCGACTTTTGTCTTTAACTTCATTTAATTCATTTATAAAAATGGCTCCCTTTTTCTCTAAGCTATTAACGACATATTGATTATGTACAATTTCATGTCGTACATAAACAGGCGAGCCAAACTTTTTTAACGATTGATTAACTATTTCAACTGCTCTCTCTACTCCCGCACAAAAACCTCTAGGGCTTGCCAAAAGTATGTTGATGGTTTTTAAGTTATTCATATTTTTTAAGATGATTTTTAGACTATTTAATTGAATATTATATGAAGAGATATTGGAACTTAAACAATAAAAGTGTTAATAAAATTAATAAATTTAATTGAAATAAAAGGAAAATTATAACAATATGTAATGAATTATGGACAATAAAATTCCTTTTAAAATTAATTTAGAAAAAAACAAAGAATATTACTGGTGCTCTTGTGGATCTAGCAAAAAACCAGAATCTCTTTGTGATGGATCACATAAAGGAACAAATATGTCACCTACTAAATTCACTGTTTCAGAAAGCAAAGTTTATTTTATTTGCACTTGCAAAAAATCTAAAACAAAACCATTTTGCGATGGTTCTCACTCTAGATAATTGTTTTTAAATTATTTAAGATTTGTAAAAATCTTGTCCAGGTTTTTTTGATTAACTGTTTTTATTTTATCGTTATCAGTTGAACTTATAATAATTTTTTTAACAGCTTTTATTGCAATTTTATTAGAAACCGACTGTATATCTTTTATTGCTTTAAGTCTCATTTGTTCTAATTTTTGGTCTAATGATTTTTTTTTATTAATAATTAATTGCTCAAATTTATTTTCTGACTCTTTAATATAATATTCATTTTCTTTTCTAGCGTTAGTGATAATTTTCTCACTCTCTTGATGTGCTTCTGTAATTTTATTTTTATATTTTTCTAATAATTGTTCACTTTCTTTTTTTAAATTTTTAGCATTATCAATATCTGATCTAATCTCGTTAATTTTATTTTCAAGGGCATTGTTAATTAGTTTTGGAAGTTTTTTATAAATTAAAATTATGCAAAATATAGCAAATGCTATAGCTACCCAAAATTCAGCATCAAACATATCGAGATTTTTTTTCTTGGTCAGTGATTTCTGAAATAATAGCTTTTAAATTGCTAGCATTTGGTTTTGCTCCAATAATTTTTTCAATTATTTCAGTAGAAAAATTTCCAGCGATTTCAGGTAAGTTATCTAAAGTTTTTTTCTTAAAATCATCAATTTCTTTTTCAACTTTTTCGGTTTCAATATTTAGTTGATCAGCTAATTTTTTTTTCTTTTCGTTAATTCTTTTATTTAATTCTACTTTTAGTAATAAAGATTCGTCTATAGCTTGTTTTTTTGCTTGAGTGATAATTTGATTATATTCATTTTCTAAAACTGAAATTTTATTTTTATAGTCTTCAGAATCCTTAATTAAATTAGAGATTAAATTTTTTCTTTGTTCAATTGTAAATAAAATTTTTGGAGTAAAAAATTTCTGAATTAAAAAAAAAAGTAGAAAAAAAGTTATTATTAGCCAAAAAATTTGTGCTATCCAAAACTCAGGATTTAATTGTGGCATTCCTTCTTTTGCATAAGTACCCTGACTTATCGACAAAAGAAACAATGCTACAACTAAAATTTTTTTCATTAATTTAATTTATTTAAAAATTAAAAAGCAAAAAGTATTAATAACGCAATAACTAGAGCGAATAAGCCTATTGCTTCTGCAAGAGCAAACCCTAATAACAAAGTTGGAAATTGTTTTTGCGCAGCCGATGGATTTCTTATTGCTGCTGATAAATAGTTTCCAAAAATTGTTCCTATACCTACTCCTACTCCACCAAGAGCAATAGCCGCTAAGCCTGCTCCTATCATTTTTGCTGCTGCTACGTCCATCTTTTTTCTCCTTTTTTTTTAGTTAATATTAATGATGCATATGTAATGCATCATTTAAATAAATGCATGATAAAACTGCAAATACGTATGCTTGTAAAAAAGCAACTAATATTTCAAGAGCTATAAGCGCTATTGAAAAACTTAACGGCAGCCATCCTACATAAATTCCAAGAGCGACAACAAACCCACCAAATACCTTAAGCATTGTGTGTCCTGCTAACATGTTTGCAAATAACCTAACCGACAAACTAATAGGTCTACTTAAATAGGAAATAATTTCGATAACGATTATAAGCGGAAGTAAAAATACCGGAATACCAGACGGAACAAATATTTTTAAAAATCCTACTCCGTTTTTGATAAAACCAACTATTGTTACTCCAATGAATATTATTGTTGCTAGAGCAAAAGTTACAATTATTTGACTGGTTACTGTAAAGGAATAAGGAAACAAACCAACCATATTTAAAGAAAGTATAAATAAAAAAAGTGTAAGAATGAAAGAGAAATAAGGTTTAGCATCTAAGCCAGCCGTGTCGTTAATCATTTTTGAAATAAAATCAAAAACCAGTTCATTTAAAACTTGAATTTTTCCAGGAATTATATTTAATTTTCTTGTTCCCAAAGCAAAGAAGAGAATAATCAGAAAGACACTGATAATCATGAACAGACTTGAATTAGTTAAAGAAACATTAGTTCCGTTTAGTAAAAGAGAAGGTCCTATTTTAAAGACCTCGAACTGTTCCATTGGATTTTCTGCCATAAATTTAGTCTTTATTAATCATTTTTGTTGATCTCACAACATTTAATATTCCAGCTGCTACGCCAAAAAAAAAGAAAATTATTATGAAAATTGGCTTAGTGTTGAGCCATTTATCCACATACCAACCAATAAATAAAGCAACAAATAAAGACGCTACAAGTTCGGTACTAATTCTGAATGCTGAACCAATAGGATTGTTATTTGAAGAAGGTAAAAATTTCGTTTTTATTTTATTTTTGGAAATATTTATCTTTTTTTTAAGATCATCTAATTCTGACATTAAGTATTATGCCACCATTTCTTCTGCTTTTTCTAAATCTACAGCCACTAATTGACTAACACCACGTTCTGCCATTGTTACTCCATATAATCTGTGCATTCTTGACATTGTCAAAGCATGGTGAGTAATGACGATAAATTTTGTTTCGGTAATTTTTGTAAGCTCTTCAATTAAAGCGCAAAATCTAGTTACATTTGCATCATCTAATGGCGCATCAACTTCATCTAAAATACATATTGGAGCAGGATTAATTAAAAATACTGCAAAAATTAGAGACATAGCTGTTAAAGCCTGCTCACCACCAGATAATAAAGTGATAGATTGCAATTTTTTCCCCGGAGGACTAACTAATAATTCTAACCCAGCCTCTAGTGGATCGTCAGATTCAATCAATTCAAGTCTGGCATTTCCTCCCCCAAAAAGTTTTGTATAGACATCATTGAATTTTCTTCCAACTTTTTCATAAGCGTCAATTAATTTCTCCCTTCCTTTTTGATTTAATTCATTAATACTTGATTTAAGTTTTACAATTCCATTAAGTAAATCTTTTCTATCCTCCATCATTTTATTTATCTGGCTTTCAAGATTTTTAGTTTCATCATCTGCTCTTAGATTAACAGCGCCCATATTGTCTCTTTCATCTTTTAATTTTTTCAGAACACTTTCTATTTCTGATAAACTAGTTTTATCGAGTTCAATTTTATCTTGATCAGTAATTAATTCATTTATATTACACCTAAAGTCCTCTTTCACTTTGTCTTCTAATTCTTTAATTTTAATTTTATGATTATCAATTAAAGTTTCAAATCTGACTTTTTTTTCTCTTGAAGATAAAATTTTATCTGTAGTATTAGATAGAGCTGAGTTAATTTCTATTGTTTTAATTTCAGTAGTTTCTATTTCAGCATTAATTTTAATTCTTATCTCTTCTATGTTTTTAATATTTTCTTGATAGAATCCTTTTTGCTGGCCAATTTCAATAGGCTTAGTTTGTGCAGTTTCAATTTCTTTTTCAATATTTCTTAATCTAGAATTTAAATTATCAACTTTTAATTTTGAATTTTTCTCAAGCGTTCTCCAGTTGTCAATTTCATTTTCAATACTTTTAATTCTTTCTTTTCTTTTTACTGAGTCATTTTTTACAGTTTCGTACTTACTTAAATAAATTGCATATTTTTCCTGAAGTTCTTTAATTAAAATAGTTTTTTTGGTGAATTCTTCTTGAATTTCTTTTTTACTGAATAAAGAATTATCATTTATATTTTTTTTAATTATTATTTCAATATTTACAATACTTTTTGATATTTCTTGTAAATTATTATGTAAATTTTGCAGATTATCTTTAATTGCAGAAATTTCTATTTTTTCAAAATTATTAATATCATTATTTATTAGGTTTGATTGACTGTTAATAAATATTTTTAGTTCATTTAAAAAATTATTTAATTCTTCATTAGATTGAAGATTTCCAAAATTAGCAAAAATTTTTTCAGATAAATTTTCAAATAATTTTTGTTCGTTATTTAATTCTTCTGAAACTTTTTTAAAGTCTTGGTTTGTTTTAATTTCGATATCGTGATAGGTTTTTTCAAAGTTTAAAATTTCAACTTTTTCCTCATTTAATCTTTTTATATTAGAGTTAGCGTTATTGATATTGATGTTTTCTCCCTGTAAATCATCATTTATATTTTTCAAATCATTCTTTAATTTTTCAGTTTCTTCCTTATTTCTTAGTTCTTGTTTAAAAAGATCTTCATATTCTAAGTTTAATCTTTGCAATTTGCTTGTTATTTCTGCGTATTCACTTCTCAATGGTTTTAATTTTTTGTTTTCACTATCTAAAAGTTCTGTACTATAATTTTTTTCTATAGTTAAAGCGCTAACATCATCATCTATTTCACCTAACTGTTCTTGGCTTTCATTAAGTTCTTTATTAATTTCTAAAATTTTTAGATATGCTAAAAGTCCTTCATTTTTTCTTATATCATTAGAAATAATTTTATAACGCGAAGCCTCCTCAGCTTGTTTTAATAGATTTTTTAGCTGAAGTTCTAGTTGCTTCATTATATCATCAGCTTTTTTAAGATTAGTTTCTGCAGCAGTTAATCTTAATTCTGCTTCATGTCTTCTGGCATGTAATCCGCCTATTCCAGCTGCCTCTTCTAGTATTGCTCGTCTGTCAGTTGGCTTAGCACTTATTAAAGATCCAACCTTACCCTGACTAACCATAGAAGGAGAATGCGCTCCAGTAGAAAGATCTGCAAAAAGAATTTGAACATCTCTAGCTCTTACTTCTTTACCATTAATGTAATAACTTGATCCTTTGTCTTTTTCGATTCTTCTTTTGACTTCGATTTCGGGCGTATCTTTGTAAGGTTGAATATTTTCGGTATTTTCTAAAAATATATTTACTTCTGCAATATTTTTAGAAGGACGATTAGTTGTTCCCGAGAATATTACATCCTCCATTCCACTACCTCTCAAACTTTTTGCTGAAGTTTCTCCCATGCACCATCTTAACGACTCGACGATATTTGATTTTCCACATCCGTTAGGACCAACTATTCCAGTAAGCCCATCTTCAATTAGTAAATGAGTTTTGTCAGCAAAGGATTTAAATCCTACTATTTCAATTTTTTTGAATTTCATTTTAATAATTTAAGTATTTCTTTAGACAAGCCGTCGTATTTTAAATCTCCATCATATTTTTTTTCGTTAATTATTATTGTTGGTGTTGCATCGATTCCATATTTATTTTGACCATTCATTCTGTCATTTAAAATTTTATTTTCTATTTCTTTATCTTTTAAACAAATCTGCATCTGTTCGTCGGTAAGACCAAATTTTTTACCTATTAAAAATAAGTTCTTATTAATATCTTCAATATCTTTTCCTTCTGTCCACTCTTTTTGTTTTTTATAAAATTCCTCTAATAGTAAAATACTTGTTTCTTTTGTTGAACATCTAGCAATTTTAGACGCATTAAATGCAGCACCATCTAATGGAAAATCAATAAAACTAAACTTAATTAAGTTTTTTTTTATGAAGTTTGAAAATAATTGTGGATAAATTGTATTGTGAAAATTCGCACAGTGTGGACAAGTGTAAGAGCCATAAAATTTTACTTTAACTTTTGCATTATTATTTCCAATAAAAATTTCATCAATATTTTTAGAATAGCTATAAGATGTTAATGAAAAAAATATTATACATACTATTAAAAAATTTTTTTTTAAGTTCATTTAATTTATTTAGTTAATTTTAGAAATAATTCTTTAAGTTTTACATTTTTTATGCTGTTAATTTTATTTAAAATATTATCATTAACCAATTTTTTTTTAGCAGGACTATTAATAGACGAGTTTTTAGTGTGTACGAAAATCTTTTGAATGGAATTAAAGCCAAGGTATTGATTAATTTTGTCGATTATTTGATCTTTAGAATATTCAATCTCAATCATTATTTTTTTATTTACAGAGATAAACAATATATTTTCATTATTAATTTTTTTTATTTTTAATGGGGTAGTTTCTTTGTACAGTTCAATTCCAACTATATTTTTCCAATTTTTAATAATTTCAAAATATGAAAATCCTTCTTTTTTAAGTATTTTATTTGCGTTTTCTGGTAATACATTTTTTAAAGACCTCAATCCTTGAGTTAAAGATTGGCTTGCTATCTTATTTTTATACATGAAATCTAATTTACCAAAAATAATTCTTGCTTGGTATCATAATCATTCAAGAGATCTACCATGGCGAAGATATAACAGTTTTAAAGATAAATCTTATAAAGTTTTAGTTAGTGAATTTATGTTGCAACAGACGCAAGTAAAAACAGTGATTCCTTTTTTTGAGAGATTTATACAGAAGCTTCCAAATATTGAAACTTTGTCTAAATCTAAGTTAAAAACTATTTACAATATATGGCAAGGTCTTGGTTATTATTCTAGAGCAAGAAATTTACTTAAAACTGCGAAAATTATCAAAAAAAATTATAAAGGAAAAATTCCAAAAGATTATGAAATTTTAAAAACATTACCTGGAATTGGAAGCTACACTGCTTCAGCCATTATGGCGATTGCGCATAATCAAAATTATATTGGAGTAGATGCAAACGTTGAAAGATTTGTTTCAAGATTATTTGGATTAAAAAATAGTCATTTTAATTATAAAGAAATTTTTTTGGAAAAGTTAAATAGTATTAAATCTCAAAATAAATTTTCAAAATATGCCCAAGCTTTAATGGAAATCGGAGCTTTAATATGTACCCCTAAAAATCCAAATTGTTTATTATGTCCTGTTAAAAAATTCTGTATAGCATTTTTAAAAAAAGATTTTGAATTTAAAATTCATATAAAAAATAAAAAAAAAAT
>CAIQAD010000007.1 GCA_903869725.1 uncultured Alphaproteobacteria bacterium
AAATTACATAAAAATTTTAAAATTTATTAATAAAAAAAAAAATACATTAGTAATACATTCATGCAGACAAGATATTGAAATTTTATTAAACGTTTGCAAAAAAATTATTTGCAAAATTTTTGATACGCAAATAGCTGCTAATTTTATTGGCTATTCAAATCCTCCTTCTTATAAAAAGTTAGTATTTGATTTTTGTAAAATTTCCTTAGATAAAAATTTACAAAATACGGATTGGCTTATACGTCCTTTAAATAAAAAAAAAACTGAATATTTAATAAATGATGTAATTTATCTTAGTAAAATATTTACAAAAATTAAAAATCAAAGTGCATTTAAAAAAAACATTTCAAAATTTAATAAAATATTAAGGAACGAACTTAATCGTATTTATAACAACGAATACTCAATTATTTACAAAAATAAACTTGGTAAAGATTTATATTTAAATAAAAATTTAAAAAAAATTATTAATTATAGAAACCAAATAGCTAAAAATAAAAATATTCCTAAAAATTGGGTGTTGTCAGATAAAAATATCATAAATCTAATTAAAAATAAAAATAACAAAATTAAGTCAGATAAATTAAGTTTATTTCATATAAATGAATTAACTATTCTAATAAAAAAATTTAGAAGTATTTATTTAAATAAATAATTTTAATTGTTTTACAATAGCTTCATTAATAATTTTTAAAGTAATTTTTTTTTTATAAATTAAAGATAATTCATCTAATATATTAACAAAACTTGCTAAACTTTCGTATGTTCTCTCTATTTTATTACAAATATAGCTAATTTCTTTTTCGGAAAGATTAACTTGCTTATCGGAAAGCATTTTAATTAAAATTTGCGCGAACAATTTATCTGAAGGGTTATCTATTGAAATGCCAACAAAAGAATTTAACCTAGAATTTAAATCTTTTAAAACAAACTTTATTTTTCCAATAAATTTAGAAGATGTAAAATAAACAAACTTTTTTTTATTTATAAAATCATTTAAAATTGTGTGAAACAATAATTCATCTTTAAATAACTCGACATTTTCTATTATTAATATTTTAGATTTAATTATCAACTCTAAATCTTCTTTTTCTATTTTATTAGCATGAAATATTTCAGAATTTGTTATATCTGAAAAAATCTTTGTTAAATGTGATTTTCCAGATTTTTTAGGACCAAATATATTGATTAATTTAAAGTCCCAATTAGGCCAATTCTTGATTATTTTATAAGCTTCTAAATTATTATCTCCAATACAAAAATCCTCTTCAAAATAAAAACTTTTTTCTGGAAATTTAAAAATTATCTGTTCTTTCATTTGAAATTTAACTTATATTACTTTCCGAATATTATTTAAAAACTATTTGTAAAATAACTAAACAAGTGTATTGCTGATCTGTTAATATTACTTTAATGAATAATCCTAATTTTACTTACCTAAAAAGCGGTGTAGATATAAAAAATACCTCTAATTTAGTAAAATACATATCTAAATTATCTAAAACTACTAAAATTATAGGTAGCGATATTAAAAATTTTAAAAATATCGGAGGCTTTGGATCTTTATTTGAACTTGAGCGTTATAAGATAAAAAATCCTTTAATAGTAACTTCTACCGACGGTGTTGGTACTAAACTTGAAATAGCCAATCATCTCAGTAATTACAGTACTATTGGAATAGATCTCGTTGCAATGTGCGTTAATGATATTGTAGTACAAGGTGCTAAACCGATTGTTTTCTTAGATTACATTGCAATACCTAAAGTTTTTCCAAAGAAATACAAACAAATTCTTAAAGGCATTACTAAGGGATGCAAAATAGCTGGCTGTTTTTTATCTGGAGGTGAAACAGCAGAGATGCCCGGGATTTATAAAGGGGATGCATTTGATCTAGCTGGTTTTGCAGTAGGAATTGTAGATAAAAATAAAGTTAT
Source organism: uncultured Alphaproteobacteria bacterium (assembly GCA_903869725.1). Taxonomy (GTDB): domain Bacteria; phylum Pseudomonadota; class Alphaproteobacteria; order Pelagibacterales; family Pelagibacteraceae; genus Fontibacterium; species Fontibacterium scandinaviense. The sequence goes on from CAIQAD010000007.1 coordinate 1,935, forward strand.
TACAGGAAACAAAGTTGAAATCGGAGATATAGTTTTAGCAATACCATCCACTGGTGTTCATTCTAATGGCTTTTCGCTTGTTAGAAAAATTCTTAAAGACAAAAAAATCTCTACAAAAAAAAATAAAAATTTATATAAAAGTCTACTCACTCCTACAAAAATTTATGTAAAAGAAATATTAAAATTACATCATAAAAAATTACTTAAAGCATGCGCGCATATCACTGGGGGTGGTATTATAGAAAACCTGCCAAGAGTATTACCAGATAATCTTACAGCTATAATAAATCTTTCAAAAATTAAGCCTAATAAAATAATGAAGTGGATTAAATCTCAAGGTGTGCAAGATGAAGAAATGCTAAAAACTTTTAATTGCGGCATTGGATTTTGCATAATCGTAAAAAAAAAAGATCTTAAAAAAATTTCTAAATTTTTTACTAAAAATTTTAAACCTTATCCAATTGGTAAAATTTCATCAAAAAAAAATATATATTCAATCAATTTTCATGGAAAAATTAACTGGAACTATTAATGTAGGTGTATTGATTTCAGGTCGAGGATCAAATCTCAAAGAATTAATTAAATATTCAATAAAAAATAAAACAAACTGGAAAATAAAACTTGTTATTTCTAATAAAAAAAAAGCAAAAGGATTGAGATTTGCAAAAAAAAATAAAATTGCAAACTTTGCTATTGAAAAAAAAAAAGAAATTTTTGAAAAAAATGCTTTAAATTTACTTTCTAAAAACAATATTAACATTTTATGTCTTGCAGGATTTTTAAG
>CAIQAD010000008.1 GCA_903869725.1 uncultured Alphaproteobacteria bacterium
AATTTATAAAATATTTTTTTTAATAAATAAAAATAACCATCTCTTTTTGATTCTTCAAAAAATCGCTTTACAGAAAATCTTCTGACAATAATTGCCTCTATTGGAATAGAAAAATGATTACAAAGTTTTATAACACAGCCTGTGTATAAGCTATATGGGTTTGGAGATAAGATAACTACTGGTTTTGAATGTTGGGATTCTTGCTTTAAAGTATTATAGTTAAAAACAAATTCTTGTTTAAAGCTATCTTTTTTTAAATTAATTTTTTTTAAAGAGGATAAATAAGATTCTAATTTATTTAATTCTTTATCAACTTCTTTTGTCAAAACAGAAGATATTTTAGTACTATTTTTTAATGAAAGAATAGAATTTATAATAGAGATATCCAAAAAACCCTCTTTACTAAAAATATTCGTCTTTACCGCTTCTAAAAAAATTAAACGAAATAAATTTAAATAATCATTATATAAACTACCAAATTTTTCTTTTAGATCTTTTATTAAATATCGAGATTTTAATGAAATATATTTTCTTATAATTTCAATGTACTTATAACAAAAAAGATTATTCTCATTTTTTTTTACATGGTCAAGTATTAATCTTAAATCGTTAAGTGATAGATCTGATATAGTTTTTTTATCAACTTTCATTATTTTAGACTAATCTTTCCTGAAAAAACTTTTCCATCTATCTTTTTTAATCCTTCAGCACTAAATAAAAAATCTTTAGAAGTTTGTATACCTTCGGAAAAAGCTATGACTCCAAACTTAAATAGCTTTTTTGAAAATACGTCTTTTTTAAATTTATAAATCTCAGACCAATTAATTAAATCTTTACTATAAAATAAACTAGAATAATTACTTTTAACACCATTACCAATTTCTACAGAAGTTTGTAAAATTGCAGATTGATCTGAAAAAATTTTTGAATACCAGACCGGCCCTGGGAACGAACATCCTTTTTTTAATTTATTTGTTTTTCTGTTGAAAATTTGTAAATTTGAAGTTTGCAGAGGACTATCCATTCCCCAAATAATACAATTCTTTTTAAAAAGAAGACTTACAGCTCTCCATTTTTGAGTGCCATCTCCATACTGAATAATATTACTAAATTTTTTATTTGGAACTTTAAATAAATAACACTCTCCATTGGAGTCTCCAGTCGTGATCCATAAATTATTTTGGAATGGATCATTATAAATTCCGTGAATATGCTTTATTGAGTGACTAGGAAAATTATAAATTATTTTCCAATTTCTTCCGTCATTAAAAGAAGCCCATACTGGAACTTTTTTTTTATATCTATTTGGTCCATATTCTCCAAAAAAAATACCATTTTTTGTAACTGCAATTGAGTTGTGGAGAACGTTTCGATGATTTATTAATTTAGAAACTATGTTTAAATTTTTTTTTATAAAACAATAAAAATAAATATATTTTTGGTATAGAATAATAGCTCCATTTTTTTTTGAATTTAAAACAACATTGCTTTTATCTAGTCTAAATAATCTTCTTAAAATCCTAAATTTTGTAAAAAAAATATAATACCATTTTAGATTAATAATAAAAAAATATTCTTTATTATTTACCTTTAAATAAAATTTATTGCACTGACTTAGAATTACATCTTTCTTATCAGAGTCATAATAGTGCGCTATCTCTGATTCTAAATAATCATTTTTTTTTAAAGCAAATTGAAACATTAAAGTTTAAAAAAGATTAAATTAAGTTAATATTTTACTATGATAAATTATAGTCATATTGTACGTAAAAAAATAGCTAATAGTAAAATTATAATATTAGAAGATTTTTTAAAAGAAAGTTTTTACGAAAAAATAGCTGAAGAAATAACTTGGCTTCAAAAAAATAAAAAGAGCGATAAAAATTTTACTTTTAATAAAAAAATTATAAAAAAAGAATTTACTAATTATAATAAATTTGGAAAAAATCAAAAAAAACTAATTTTATTATTAAATTCAAAACAATTTAAGATATTTTTAAAAAAAGAATTAAAAATAGAGTTCTCTATATTTCCAGAAAAATCTAAAATGTTTTCCGGATTTAATATAGCTGAAAAAGGAAGTTATTTAAGACCACATGCTGATTTTAATTTTAATAATCACATAAAAAAATTTAGAACTATTAATCTACTTTTGTACTTTAATAATAATTGGAAAAAAGTTTTTGGTGGAAATCTATCATTTTATAATTATAGAAACTTAAAAAAAAAATATGAATTTACAGCAAAAAAAAATAGAGCCATTATTTTTTTAACAAACAAATACACGATTCATGGTTATAGGAAAATTAAATCTGCCCAATACAGAATATCTTTAAATTTTTATTATTATACAAATGAGAATCTAAGTTTTGACAAGAAGCCACATAAAACAATATGGAGATAAATTATAATCAAATCTTGAAAGTAATGCTTTTAAAAAAATTTATATAATTTTATTTTTACTAAAT
>CAIQAD010000009.1 GCA_903869725.1 uncultured Alphaproteobacteria bacterium
ATAAATTTATTAATTATATTTTTTCTTAGTTTTCTATTTGTTTTTAATTTATACTCTGCTTTCATCGCATTTTTTTTGTTAAGAAAAGATTTTTTGTAGATTAAAAACCACTGCCTTCCTTTTGTAAATTTCGCTCCCTTTCCTAAATTATGATTTTTAATTCTTTTTACAACATCATGCGACCATCCAACATAAGTAATTAATTTTTTATTAGTTAACGATCCAATTAAATACACGAAACTTTTTTTCAAAAAATATTTATATTAATTTTAAATTTTCTATTAAAAAGCAAGGCTTTAACAAAAGATGTCATCAAAGGGAGTTGCTTATGACTAAAATCTTTTAATATTTGTCTTCCAATGTCGAAAATTAACTCTGCTCCTTCAACTGTTGTGTCTTTCATTTTATTTTGCTTTACAAAGTTGTAAGTAAATCCCATGCCCATTAATTTACCCATTTTTGCATTACGGCCACCAGTGCAGCTAACATAAAGATCACCGATTCCAGCAAGTCCTAGAACGGTATTTGGATTGCCACCTAATTTTTTTGTAAAAAAAATCATTTCAGAAATAGCTTGCTTAAATACAACTGATGCCATGTTGAGATTAAGATTATCATTTTCGTTTTCAGAATTAAGTCCCATAGCGGTACCAACAATCATTGAATAAATATTTTTAATACCAGCACAGATCTCAACACCCTTAATATCAGCGGAACAACTTATTTTATAATTATTTGTAGAAAGTAACTTAGAAATTTTTTTTGCTTCTTTAAAATTAGAAGAGGCGTATATTACATTAGTAAAAACTTTACTTACTAAATCTTTAGCTAGACAAGGTCCACCAGCTCCTATCAGATTGTAATTTTTAACATTATTCTTATTTAAAATTTTATTAAACTTATCTGCATAAATTTCATATTTATTATTTACATTAACTGACAAGCCTTTTGTTAATATTATTATATTTGTATTTTTTTTAATTGTAACAATTTGCTCTGCTGCCCATTCTATACCTTTTGAATTTACCGCTATCACAATAATATCTGCGACTGCGATTAATTCATAAAAAAAATCAAATTTTAATATTTTAATCTTGTTGGGTATTTTAACTTTTAAGGCAGGATGAAAACGTTTTTTTGAAATCTGATCAATAAATTTATCTTCTAAATAGGTACCAACTAAAAAAACTTCATGTTTTTTTTCTACGGCTGGAAATGCAAACGCCGTACCCATTGAACCTGCACCAAGTATTACAATTTTTGACATATTTTTATTTGGCGCGCCCTAAAGGATTCGAACCTCTGACCCTCGGTTTAGAAAACCGATGCTCTATCCAGCTGAGCTAAGGGCGCAAATAGATCTAACTTTTAACAATTATTTCTTTTTAATCAATTCGATATTGATTTAAGCTTTCATTAAAGCTATAGAAGTATCAAGCATTCTATTAGAAAAACCCCATTCATTATCATACCAAGCCAAAACTTTAATTAACTTGCCATCCAAAGATACCCTAGTTTGCGTTGAGTCAAAAATACTAGAATGAGGATTATGATTAAAATCGATCGATACTAACGGCTCTGCATTGTAACTTATAATATTTTTAAAATTACTTTCACTAGCTTTTTTTATTATAGAATTAATTTCATCTATTGATGTTTTTTTCTTAGAAACAAAACTAAGATCTACTACTGAAACATTAATGACAGGAACTCTCATAGCAAAACCATCTAACTTCCCAGCTAACTCAGGAAGAACTAGGCCTACAGCAGCTGCGGCTCCCGTCTTTGTTGGTATCATTGACATTGTTGCAGATCGAGCTCTACGTAGATCCTCATGATAAACATCATTTAACACTTGGTCGTTGGTATAGGCGTGAATAGTATTCATAAGACCATTTTCAATACCTACAGTGTCATTCAAAACTTTCGCTATTGGAGCTAAACAATTAGTAGTGCATGAAGCATTAGATATAACTTGATTAGACTTTTTTAGAACATTTTCGTTAACTCCATAGACAATTGTAGCATCAACATCTTTTCCTCCAGGTGCAGAAATAATAACTTTTTTAGCTCCTGCCTTAATATGTCCTAAAGATTTTTCTTTAGTTGTAAAAAAACCAGTACATTCCAAAACAAGATCAACTCCTAATTTCCCCCAAGGTAAAGATTCTGGATTACGAATTGCAACTACTGAAATTTTGTCATCATTAACTATTATACTATTATCATTAACCAAAACTTTTTCGGAAAAACTTCCATGTGTAGTATCATGCCTTAATAAATGAGCATTAGTTTTAGGGTCTCCCAGATCGTTTATTGCAACAATTTCTAAATCATGTTTTTTTTTATTTTCATAATGAGCTCTAAGAATATTTCTTCCAATTCTTCCAAAGCCATTTATTGCAACTTTTATTGTCATTAATTTATTCCTAATGATTTAAGTTTTCGATGTAAAGCACTTCTTTCCATCCCAATAAAATCTGCAGTTTTAGAAATATTACCATTGTGTCGATTTAATTGAATTTGTAAGTAATTTTTTTCAAATTTTTCTCTTGCTTCTTTCAACGGGAATTGAAAATTATCATCAGTGTTATATTGTTTTACAGTTGAAATCTTTAATGATTCACTTATAATTTTATCAATCTCTTCTTCTTTTCCAGAGGCCAATATAACTACTCTTTCAATCAAATTTCGTAATTCTCTAACGTTTCCTGGCCAATCGTAATCATAAAATGCATTATTTTTTTTATTAATATTTATATTTTTAACACCATTAATTTCTGAAATTTTATTATTAAAATAATCAATTAACAAAGGTATATCTTCCTTAATATCTTTCAAAAAGGGTGTTGTGACTGGAATAACATTAATTCTATGAAAAAGATCTTCCCTAAAGTTTCCATTTTTAACTTCCTCTTCCAAATTTTTACTTGTTGAACTTATTAACCTAATATTAACTGATATTTCATCTACACCTTTCGTTCTATGAAATTTCTGATCTGTAAGTACTCTTAAAATTTTTGCTTGAGTTTGAAGCGGTATATCAGAAACGTTATCTAATAACAGAGTGCTATTGTTAGATTTTTCTAAAATACCAGTAATTATTTTGTCATCAGTTTCAGATCCAAATAATTCAAATTCAAAAGTATCTGGGTCTAGAAGAGCTCCATTGATAACTTTAAAAGAATTAATTTTTCTTAAAGATTTTTCATGAATCAATCTAGAAATAAGTTCTTTACCTGAGCCAGCGGGACCGTTAATAAAAATTCTACTATCTGAATTTGCAAATTTATCTATTAAATTTCTTAGTTTATTAACAATTGTAGAAGAACCAATTAACTCATTTGAAATAAAAGTGTTTTTTTTAATTTGTATATTTTCTTTTTTTAACAAAGAAATTTCTACACCTCTTAATACAAAATTTATTAGCCTATCCTTGTTAAAAGGTTTTTCCAAAAATTCAAAAGCACCCAATTTAATAGAGTCTACAGCAATTTTGATGTTTGCATGTCCAGAAATCATTATTACTGGAACATAAGGATCAATTTTTTTTATATATTTTAAAACATCAATTCCATCTCTATTTTTTTCGTCAAGCAATACATCAAGCAAAACTAGATCCGGCATTTTTTTGTTTATTTCAAAAAGTGCTTTTTCAACTGTATCAGCCTCTCTTACAATAAAATTTTTTTCTTTTAATATAGTGCTGACAGCAAATCTAATATCTTTTTCATCATCAATTAATAATATTTCGTTAGTCATATTTATATTTTAAAACTTATTTTAATTTTTGCTCCGTCTATTTTATTAAAAAAAACAATATCTCCTCCATGTTCGTGAACAATTTTTGAAATAATTGACAAACCAAGTCCTGAACCGTCTTTTTTAGTTGTAACTAGAGGAACAGCTAAATCCTCTATTGGTATTTTAAATCCAACGCCATTATCTTCGATAGTTAACGAAATTAGATTATTATTATTTTCTACTAAAATATTAACAGAACCTTTATTTATTCTTGAAATTTTTAAATTTTCAGCAATAGACTCTATCGAATTTTTAAAAAGGTTTAATAAAACTCTTGAGACTTGAGCCAAGTCAAAATTAAAATAATCTAAAGAAGAATTATAATTTAAATTAAATTTAATATTTTTACTACTCATTTTATAGATTTGAATTGTTTCAACTAGCAAATTTTTAAAATTATTTTTAGTTTTTACAGATTCAGGCATTCTTGCAAAGTCAGAAAATTCATTTGCCAGTTTTCCAATATCATTAACTTGTCTAGAAATTATATTAAGATAATTTTCAAAATCTGCTTTACCGGTTGTAATTTGATGCAAATATTTTTCTCTCATTGATTCTAAAGATAAAACGATAGGTGTTAATGGATTTTTAATTTCATGAGCTAATTTTTTTGCAACCATTTCCCATGCCTGGTAACGCTCTGTTAATATTATTTTATTTTTTTGAGTTTGAATTTCATCAGACATATTATTAAATGTTTTAAACAATTTTTTAAAATCTTCACTTTCATCTTCTAGTTTTAATTTTGAATCAAAGTTACCTTTTGCTACTTCATTAGAAGCGTGAATTAGTTTATTAATTGGTTTTGAAATTTTATTTGCAATATTTATAGCGTAGTTAATAGATAAAAGAATTAATGATGAGACAATTATTAAATAAACAAATCCAAAAGTTAATTGAAGACCAAATTCATGAGATTTGAGTTTATAATAAAAATTTGAAGTCTCGCCAGTTTTTTTTAAGAATTCAACGGTTTCAGGATCTAAATAACGAATTGTATATAAATAAACATTAGAAAAATTTTTTAGTTTAACGAGAGCTAAACTTTGTTTTTTTTCCGAAGAAGAAAATAAAACTGGTTTTCCAGATTCAGCAGTTTCAATAAAATTTTTTAATGGAGATACATAAATTTCTTTTTTAATAAATGAATTTTTAAAAATTAGTTTACCTGTTTTGTCTATTAAATAACTTTCATTAATTTTTCTAATTAATGTTTGTTGATCAAAATATTTTTGAAAACTGTTAACATTAGTTTTATAGATTTTATTATTAGTATTCAAATCATATGCCATTGCTGAAACATCTGCTCCTAAAGAATTCAGCGTCTCTTCCAAATAATTTTTAGCAACCTCAACAGAATTTGTTACAACATTTGAAACCTTCGTATTAAACCAATTATCAATACCTAAATTAAAAAGAGTTAAAGAAAATAAAACAACAAAAATTGAAGGAATAGAAGCGATAAAAACAAAGTACTTGATAAAACTTAAATTAGTTGTTCCCCAATATTCAGTTTTAGCTCTTTGATAAAAATTAATTAACTTTTTTAAGACAAGAATAATAAAAATAAAAATTAGAATAATGTTTGAAATTAATAAAAATTTGATATTTTTATCTGTAAATGCAACAAATCCAGATCCTGAAAATGTATAAAGAGTAAAAATTCCAAGTATTAATGAAGCAAAAGTAATAATATAGAGAATATAATTAGTAAAAAATAATCTAACAAACATTGATGAAATTTTGTGTTGCAATATTAGCCGGCGGTAAGGGTAAAAGATATTCAAATATCATACCAAAACAATATATAGAATTTAATAATGATTTAATAATAAATTATTCAATAAAAAAGTTTTGCGATTTAAATGAAATAGAAAAAGTATTTATTGCTGTTAATTTTACTGATTTCAACAAATTCAAAAAAAAAATATATAAAAACAAAAAAATCGTGTTTATAAATTCCGGATTAGAAAGAAAGGATACCGTTTATAATGTTTTATATAAAATTAGAAATTATAATTTTAATAAAATTTTAATACACGATGCGGCACGCCCATTTATTAGTACTGAACTAATTAAAAAAGTTATTAGTTATTCAAAAAAAAATGACGCTGTAATTCCATGTATAAATACATATAATACTGTAATATTTAATAATGAAATTGTTAATCGAAAAAAAATATTTTTAGCACAAACTCCTCAAGCATTTACTTTCGAAAAAATTTTTTATTTGCATAATAAATATCGAAATGTTTATTTTTCTGATGATTCAAGTCTTTTTTATAAAGAAAATATGCCTGTGAAAAAAATTACAGGAAATAAAAGCAATATAAAAATTACATCAAAAGATGATTTAAATAATTTTAGTTTGTTAAAAATTAATTATGGCATTGGTTACGATATTCACCGACTAGCTAAAAATTACAAACTATATTTAGGAGGAGTAAAGATTCCATTTCATTTAGGTACCGTTGGTCATTCCGATGGTGATCCAGTTATTCATTCTTTAATAGATTCGTTGTTAGGAACAAAAGCTTTAGGTGACATCGGCTCTTTATTTCCTAATGATCAAAAATATAAAAAAAAAAAATCAACTTTTTTCTTAAAAAAGGTTTTAATATTACTAAATAATGAAAACATTAAAATTAATAATATTGATATAAATATTATTATTGAAAAACCAAATTTATCAAAATTTAAAAAATTAATTGCAAATAATTTATCTAGAATATGCAAAATTCCCAAAAATAAAATTAGTGTTAAAGCTAAAACAGCAGATAGATTAGGAAATATAGGAAAAAGCAAATCAGTAGCATGTGAGGTAATTAGCTCTGTCACTTATCAATAAGATTCACTTAAAGATTTTTACTTTGGGAGGTATAGGAAATCTTCCTGTTTCAGGAACGGTCGCGTCTTTTGCTACCATATTAATTTATTATTTTTTTTTTAATTTGCTTAATTTATATTTTTACTACGGATTATTTATTTTATTAATAATTTATTCTTTTAAATTTTTGAATAACGTAGTAAAAAATAATTTTTCTGGTTCAGATCCTAGAGAAATAGTAATAGATGAGTTTTTTGGACAATCTATACCGCTAATATTGTGCAAAAATAGTTTAATTTTAATAGCAAGTTCTTTTATTTTATTTAGATTTTTTGACATTCTAAAACCATTTCCAATTAATTATATTGACTCAAAATTTAAAAACTTGTTTGGTATAATTTTCGATGATGTTGTTGCTGGCTTGTATAGTTTTGCAATAATTTACTTATGTATATAAAAAAATTATTTTTATTATTAAATAAAATTAAAAAAAAAAATTTAAAATTAGCAATAGCAGAATCTTGTACTGGAGGTTTAATATCTAATAAGATTATTAAAATTAATGGGGCGTCTGCTTTTTTTAATACCGGGATTATATGTTATTCAAATGAGTCGAAAGTTAATATTTTAAAAATAAAAAAATATACAATCAAAAAATTTGGAGCAGTAAGCAAGGAAACTTGCAAAGAAATGACTAAAAATATATTAAAAATTGGAAATGCAAACGTATCAATAGCTACCACCGGAATAGCAGGTCCCGGCGGAGGGTCAAATAATAAACCTGTTGGTTTAGTATATATAGGAATTGGAACTAAAAAAAAAATTAGAATTTACAAGTTTAAATTTAATAAAGATTTTGGAAGAAAAAAAATACAACATTTAACTTTTCTTAAAAGTATTTTTTTATTAAATAAAAATATTTAAAATTTTTTTTTTATAATTTTTTTTGCTCTATCCTCAAAAGATTCTAAAATTTTATCAAATCCGTAGTTAAAAAATTTACTAAATAAAATGTTTAATAAAAAATTATTTAGCTCAATATTAATATAAAAATCTACAGAACATTGATTGCTATCTAATTTGTTAAATTTCCAAGTATTTAAAAGTTTTCTTATATTTCCTTTTATACATGTAACGGTAATTGAAGAATTGATATTATCATATTCAACTCTGCTTGTATAAATTTCCTTATAAGATTTAAAACCAATTTTAAGGTCGGCTATAATTTCTATATTATTTTTATTTTTATTTTTTAAACTAATTACCTTTGAATCTAAGCACCATGGTAAAAAATTCTTATATTCATCAATATTAAGTACTAAATTAATTAAATCTTTATTAGAATAATTAAAAATCTTAGTAATTTTTTTTTGGGGCAATTTAAATTAATTTATTTAGTCTTTTATTTTTTAACAAACTAAAATCTTCTGATGCATGATAGGAAGATCTAGTTAAAGGACTTGATGACACCATCAAAAAACCTTTTGACTCCGCTATGGCTTTGTATGTTTCAAATTCTTCCGGATCAATATAGTCTTTAAGTGGATAGTGCTTACTAGTTGGCTGTAAATATTGTCCTATTGTCAAAAAGTCTACATCAGCAACTCTAAGATCATCCATAACTTGCATAATTTCATCCCTATTTTCTCCTAAACCAACCATTAGTCCGGACTTTGTAAAAATTTGATCATTACGATTTTTAATTTTTTTTAACAAATCCAAAGACTGAAAATATCTAGAACCTGGTCTTACTTTTAAATAAAGTCTTGGTACAGTTTCTAAATTATGATTAAAAACATCAGGTCCAGCATCTGCTATTATTTTATAAACATCGCCTTTTCTATAAAAATCAGGAGTTAACACTTCTACAGTGGTTTTGGGGTTAATTTTTTTTATTTCACCAATTACTTTTGCAAAATGTCGAGCTCCTCCATCACTCAAATCATCTCTATCAACAGAGGTTATTACAACATGCTTTAAATTTAATTCTTTTACACTTTTTGCAATTTTAATAGGTTCATTTTTGTCAAGTGATAAAGGTATACCCGTTTTTACATTGCAAAATGCACACGCTCTTGTACATGTGTCGCCCATAATCATAAAGGTTGCATGTTTTTTTGACCAACATTCTGAAATATTCGGACAAGAGGCTTCTTCACAAACTGTAAAAAGATGATTCTTTTTTAAAATATCTTTAGTAATTAAATAATTTTCTGAATTTATAACTTTAACTTTAATCCAAGAAGGTTTTTTTTTAAGAGGCACATCTACATTACGAACTTTTTCTGGATGCCTAATAGTCATTTGGTATTTAATAGATAAATTTTTTCACCCTTTTTTCCTAAAACAAAATAATCTCTATAAACTTGATCTAAATAATCTGTGTTTATATTCGTAGATAAAAACTCATTTTTTTTTTGATATAAATGAATTTCTTTTTTTAACATTATATTTTTTTCTTTAAAGTTAATTAACAATTTTTTTTTTTTAAAAAATTCAATTAACCCTCTATCACCACCAAAAAAATTAAAAACGATATACAGAACTAAAAAAAAAGTTATCAAATAAAATTTTTTTTCTTTAATTAAATAGTTAATATCACTCATCGTAATTTTGCCATTTTAGCTTTTTTTCCTATTTCTTCTTCGATTTTTAATAATCTATTATATTTTGCAACTCTTTCCGATCTTGCTAATGATCCAGTTTTAATTTGCGAAGATCTTGTGGCAACTGCTAGGTCAGATATAAAAGTGTCTTCACTATCACCTGATCTATGCGAAATAATGGTCTGAAAATTATTTTTTTTAGCATAATTAATAACATTCAAAGTTTCTGTCAGAGTTCCAATTTGATTAGGTTTTATTAAAATTGCATTAGCAGATTTCAAAATTATTCCTTTTTTTAAACGATTGATATTTGTAACAAAAAGATCATCACCTACTATTTGAACTTTTTTACCTATATTATTTGTTAATTTTGCCCATACGTTCCAGTCATCTTCGATTACTGGATCTTCTATAGATACTATTGGATATTTTTTACATAAGTCTTCATAGTATTTTATTAGGTTATTTGAGTTTATTTTTTTATTTTTTTTAATTTCATAAAAACCATTTGAAAATATTTCGTTTGAAGCAACATCTAGGCAAATATTTATGTCTTTACCTATTTTTAAACCAGATTTTTTTACTGCTTTTATAATAAATTCAATTGCTTGCTCATCATTATTAAATGAAGGAGCGAACCCACCCTCATCTCCTAAATTTGTATTATAACTTTTATTTTTAAGTTCTTTTTTTAAATTTTGAATAACAAGAAAAGCCATTCTTAAACAATCTTTAAACGACTTTGCGCCATCAGGTCTAATCATAAATTCTTGTATCTGCAGAGAATTATTTGCATGTGCTCCACCATTTATTATATTTAATAATGGAAAAGGAAGCTCCGTTAAATTTTTTCCGCCTAAATATTCATAAAGATTTTTTTTTAACGAACAAGCAGCCGCTTTAGCAATCGATATAGATACTGCTAAAATTGCATTTGCTCCTAAATTATTCTTATTTTCAGTGCCATCAAACTTTATTAATTTTAAATCGATTTCTTCTTGTTCAAAAACGGATGAGTTTTTTATTAAATTATATATTTTTTTATTTATGTTACTGACAGCTTTAGAAACTCCTTTTTTCAAATATTGTTTGCTATTATCTCTTAATTCGTGGGCCTCATAAGATCCGGTAGAAGCACCGGAAGGTACAATTGAACTTCCTATTGATCCGTCTTTTAATATTACTTCTGCCTGAACAGTAGGAAATCCTCTGCTATCAAATACTTGACGAGCATGAATAGTTTTTATTCGTGACATTATTTTTTAAATTTAACAATTTTATCTATTGAAATTAATTGAGTTAATAAATGTTTTAAATCTTTTAAAGGCAACATATTAGGTCCGTCAGATGGCGCTTTGTCGGGATTATTATGAACTTCTATAAAAACAGTTGAAATTCCTGAAGCAACTGCTGCTCTAGATAAATAGCTTATATACTTTCTTTCTCCGTCTGAACTTTCTCCTTTTCCACCTGGCTGTTGAACAGAATGAGTGGCATCAAAAACTACTGGATATCCATATTCTGAAAGAATTGGCAATGAACGAATGTCTGTAATCAATGTATTATAACCAAAACAAACTCCTCTTTCGGTTACTAATATTTTTTTGTTACCCGTCTCTTCTATTTTTTTAATTACATTTTTTATATCCCAAGGAGCTAAAAATTGTCCTTTCTTAACATTAATTATTTTCTGAGTTCTTGCAGCAGCTATTAATAAATCTGTTTGTCTACATAAAAAAGCTGGGATTTGAATAATGTCTACAACTTCTGAAACAATAGAACATTGTTCTTCATTATGAACGTCTGTTAAAATAGGAAGATTTAATTTTTTTGATATTTCATCAAAAATTAACAGTGATTTTTCTAAGCCTATTCCTCTTTTAGATTTTAAACTAGTTCGATTAGCTTTATCAAAAGAGCTTTTGAAAATAAAACCAATTTTAAGTTTATCTGTAATTTTTTTAATCTCTGAGGCCATCATCATCGCATGTTCTTTACTTTCAATTTGACATGGTCCTGCTATCAAAGTTAACGGCAAATTATTTCCTAGGACAACTTTTTTAATTTTAATAACTTTATTCGTCATTTATTTTTTTTATTTTTAATTGCAGCTTCGATGAATGATGTAAATAAATTATGAGGACTAAAAGGCCTAGATTTTAGCTCAGGATGGAACTGTACACCAACAAACCAAGGATGATTTCTAATCTCAATTGCTTCTGGCAATCTTCCGTCAGGGGAATTTGCAGAAAAAATAACACCTTTTTTTTCTAACATTTCTTTATATTTAATATTTACTTCATATCTATGTCTATGTCTTTCATGAATTAATTCTGAACCTTTGTAAATTTTAGAAAGTAAAGTATTTTTAGTAATTTTTGCCGGATAAGATCCAAGTCTCATAGAGCCTCCGATTTTAAATCTTTCACCTTTGATAATTTTTTTGTCTTTTTCCCATTCTTCTAATAAGCAAACAACAGGGTTTTTTGTAAACCTTGATATTTCTGTTGAACTGGCATTTTTAAGATGAAGTAAATTTCTACAAAGTTCTATAATTGAAATTTGCATTCCAAAACATATACCAAAAAATGGAATTTTTTTTACGCGTGCATAGTTTATAGATAAAATTTTACCCTCCACCCCCCTTTTTCCAAAACCCCCAGGTATTAGTATTCCATCTGTGTTTTTTAACTTAAAACGTAGATCTTTTGAATTTTTAATCTCAGAAGACTCAATCCAGTTAATCTTTAATTTAGTATTATTATAAACTGACGCATGTACCAAGGCTTCTGTTAAAGACTTGTAAGCATCTTGCAAATGAGTATATTTTCCAACAACAGATATAGTTACTTCTTTTTTATTATCTTTATTTAATTTTTTATTAAAATTTTTCCAAAAAGTTAAGTTTGCTTTTTTCTTGGATGAAATGTTAAAAAAATTTAAAATTTTCGTATCGAGACATTCTAAGGAATATTTTAATGGCACTTCATAAATTGATTTGACGTCTATTGATTGGAAAACATTAGATTTTTCTACGTTACAAAATAAAGCTATTTTAGCTTTTTCATCATCAGGTATTAAAGTCTCTGATCTACATAAAATCATGTCAGGCTGTATACCAATACTTCGCAACTCTTTAACCGAGTGTTGTGTTGGTTTAGTTTTTAATTCTGCAGCACTTTTAATATAAGGAACAAGAGTTAGGTGAATAAATAAACAGTTATTATTTTTAATTTCATTAGAGAACTGTCTTATTGCCTCTAAAAAAGGTAAACTCTCAATATCTCCAACAGTTCCGCCAATTTCACAAATTACAAAATCCTCTTTTTTTAAATCACTTGATATAAATTTTTTAATTTCATCAGTAACATGAGGAATTACCTGTACAGTTCCCCCTTTGTAATAACCGTTGCGCTCTTTAGTGATTATGTTTTGATAAATTCTTCCAGTTGTTATATTGTCAGATTTCTTAGTATTAATACCAGTAAATCTTTCATAATGTCCAAGATCTAGATCAGTTTCCGCGCCATCTTCCGTAACGTATACTTCTCCATGCTGATATGGGTTCATGGTACCAGGGTCTATATTTAAATAAGGGTCTAATTTTCTGATTCTGACTTTAAAGCCTCGAGATTGTAGCAAAGTTGCTATAGAAGCAGAAGCGATACCTTTCCCTAAAGAAGAGACCACCCCGCCAGTGACAAAAATAAAACGGGCCATGGAAGATCACTATAGATTATTTATCAATAATCTTCAAAGCAAATCTGTTGACTAACTTACTTGGAAGCTGGAATTTTAGGTAAAGAACTTTTATTTTTATCTGTTTGCTCAATTTTATCAAGAATTGATCTTTGAGATAACTCTTTTTTATGAATTAAAGTTAAAGAGATACTAGTAAAAATAAATAATAAAGCCATAAAAGCAGTGAACTTTGTCAGAAAATTGCCTGCTGTTCTTGATGACATTAAATTATCTGAGCTATTTCCAATACCAAGAGCACCACCATCAGATTTTTGAAGTAGCACAGACAGGATAAGTAACAAAGCAAATAATATATGAAAAAAAATTAAAAAACTTTCCATTTTAATTAAAATAGTTTTTTATAATATTTTTAAAACTTTTTCCATTTAAGGATGCTCCACCAATTAAAAATCCAGACAAAAAATTTACATTTTTAAAACTCGTAATATTCTTAGAGTCTACTGATCCGCCATATAACATTTTGGGTGAATTGAACTTATATTTTTTTTTAAAAAAAACATTTAATTTATTATAAATAAAATTTAAATAATCTACACTCGGAACCATCCCGGTACCTATAGACCATATTGGCTCATAAGCAATTAAAATATTATTTAAATTCATTTTAGAATCTAGAGATTTGGAAATCTGATTAACTAAAAATTTATAAGACATACCTTTTTTTTTAATTGAAAGATTTTCTCCAATACAAAAAATTACTTTTAAATTATGATTTAAAGCATTAGTTATTTTATTCTTAATTACTAAGTAATTTTCATCAATTAGTCTTTTTTCAGAATGTCCTATTATTACATATTCAATTCGACAATCATTTTTAAGCATATTAGCACTAATTTGTCCTGTAAAAGCACCTTCTTTTTTTGAAATAAAGCTAACATCTTGTGAAGCAAAACTTAAAATAGAAGAATTGATTTTATTTCTAAAGTGATAAAGCAAATGTAAAGGTGGTGCAAAAATAACTTTTTTAAGTTTTTTAGTAAAATTTATTTTAAGAAATTTATAAACATACATAATTTCTTTGAAGGACTTAGTATTTCCGTTCATTTTCCAATTAGCGATGAAATATATAGTTTTATTCATAAATCAGTTATATCTAAACCAATTAGTAACTATTTAAAATAACAAATGTTATCTTCATTAAGAGCTTTTTCTAATACTTTAATTGCAAAATTATTAATAAGTTTGCTGTCTCTTAGTTTTGCGTTCTGGGGAATTAGTGGATTTTTTAGGTCAAATTATGGAAACAATGTCGCAGAAATTAATGGAAAGGAAATTTCTAGTAATGAATTTATCAATGAAATTAATAAAATTACTAAAATAACAAATAAAAAATTGAATAAAGAAATTGCAGAAGTTTCTTTATCTAACATTATTTCTAAAAATTTAATAAATTTATATTCTAAAGAAATAGGAGTAATCATAAATAATCAATCAATAATTACCGAATTAAAAAATATACCTGAATTTCAGAATAATAAAATTTTTTCAAGAGTAAAATATGAAAAATTTTTATTAGAGAAAAATATAAATTCTCAAATTGTTGAAAATCAAATCAGCGAAGATTTAAAGAAAAGAATAATTCAAGACTCAATAATCAAGTATATTCCGATTAATAAATTTATTTTATATGAATTTAATAATTACAATAATGAAAGCTTGAATGTAGAATATATTAATCTTCAAAATTTTAAAATACAAAATGAAATAAATGAAAAAGATATACAAAAATTTTATGATGAAAATAAAAATTATTTTGTAACGGAAGAGTTTAGATCATTTAAATACACTCAATTAACACCTGAAAACCTAATCGGTCAAAAAGATATTTCAAATAAATTTTATGAAATAATTGATAAAATTGAAAATGACATTTCTAAAAATTTTAAATATGAAAATTTAATTAAAAATTATAAAATAAATACTATCAAAACAAATTTGTTGAATAAGAATGGAATTG
>CAIQAD010000010.1 GCA_903869725.1 uncultured Alphaproteobacteria bacterium
ATAATAAATATATTTATAATTTTTATTTTTATCTCGAGCTGCTCTTCTTCTAATGATGATAAAAAAATTGTAAAACCAAAAAATAAAGTAGATTTACCAGTGCTTTATTCCTCAGCAATGCAAGATTTAAACGATGGAAAAAATGAAAATGCAGTAAAAAAATTTAAAATGGTTGAGAAAGACTATTCTTTTACTGAATGGGGTCCTAAATCTATATTAATGCAATCTTATGTTTATTACATCGGAAATAAACCCGCAGATGCAGTAGTTACTCTTGATCGATATATTAAATCTTATCCCAATAATTCTGATAGAATTTATGCAGATTATTTGAAAGCAATTATTAGTTTTGATTATATTAATGATCCGCAAAAAGACCAAACAAGAACTTTAGAAGCTTTGAGACAATTTAAATTGCTAATAGGTAAATACCCAAACACCGAATATGCAAAAGATGCCAAATATAAAATTGATTTATTAAATGATAATTTAGCTGCTAAAGAAATGTACCTAGGAAGATATTATATGGACCAAAAAAAGTGGGCTGCTGCCTTAAGCAGATTTAGGACAGTTATAGAAAAATATCAAACAACAATTTATATTGAAGAAGCTTTATATCGAATGGTAGAAATTTATCATAAACTGGGACTAACTGAAGAGTCAAATAGAGCTGCTGCACTTCTCGGTTATAATTATAATTCTAGTGAATGGTATAAAAAAAGTTATTTTCTTATAACAAATCAACAAGATTTGCCGAAAATTAAAAAAGATAACTTTTTATTAAATAATTTTAAAAAAATATTTAATTAAAGTTTAATGAAATATTTAACTTTAGAAGAATATAAAGAAAAAATTATTTTTCTTAATAAGCTTAACAAAGCATATCATCAAGATGACGAACCTTTAGTGTCTGACTCTGAGTATGATGAGTTAAAAAAAAATATATTAAATTTTGAAAAAAAAAATCCAAAATTAAAAGATCCTAAATCACCCACTAACAGAGTAGGTTTTTCTCCATCGAATAAATTTTCTAAAGTTCAACATTTGGTTCCAATGTTATCTTTAGATAATGCTTTTACCATTGAAGACGTAGAGGATTTCATTAAAAAAATTAAAAATTACTTAAATTTAAAAAATGATTTTTTTCCAGAATTAATAGCAGAACCTAAAATTGACGGAATATCTGCATCATTAATTTACCAAGATGGTAAAATTACAAAAGGTCTATCAAGAGGAGATGGAGAATTTGGTGAAGATATTACTGAAAATTTATTAACCATAAAAGATATTATTAAAATAATACCTAGTAGACCCAAAGGACTATTTGAAATTAGAGGTGAAGTTTATATTGCTAAAAATGATTTTGACAAAATAAAAGACAATTTTGCAAATCCAAGAAATGCAGCAGCAGGGTCTTTGAGACAAAAAGATTCTAATAAAACTAAATTAATCCCGTTGAAATTTTTTGTACATAGTATTGGAAAAATAAATAATCACAATTTTTTAACGCACTTTGATTTTTTAAAATTTTGTGGAGAATCAGGATTTAAAATTAATCCATTATCTTCAATTTTAATCTCTATAGATTCTCTAATGAAAAATTATGAAAATATTGAGAAAATGAGATCATCCCTTGACTATGATATCGATGGAATTGTCTATAAAATAAATAATTTAAATTTACAAAAAAGACTTGGAAGCTTGTCTTCTTCTCCTCGTTGGGCAATTGCCCACAAGTTTTCATCTCAAAAAGCAACAACAGTAATTAGAAAAATTGAAATTCAAGTTGGTAGAACAGGAGCTCTTACTCCAGTTGCAAAATTAGATCCAGTTAATGTAGGAGGTGTCTTAGTATCTAATGCAACATTGCATAATGAAAACGAAATTAAAAGAAAAGATATCAGAGTTAATGATACGATAATTATTCAAAGAGCAGGGGATGTAATTCCCCAGGTAATAGAAGTGATAAAGTCCAAAAGAGGAAAAAATAGCAAAAAATTTGCTTTTCCTGAGAAATGTCTTTGTGGACGACCAGCTATAAAAGATTTTAATGAAACTTCAAAAAAATTAGATGTCGTTAAACGATGTACAGATTCTGGATTTAATTGCGAATATATGGCCAGAGAAAAACTTAAACACTTCGTATCTAAAGATGCTTTAAATATCGAAGGTTTTGGAAAGAAAGTTGTAGATAATTTTTGGCATATAAATTTTATTCGACTACCTCAGGATATTTTTCATCTTAATTATAAAAAAGTTGAATTATTAGAGGGTTGGGGAGAGCAGTCAGTGAATAATCTTAAGTCTGCTATTAATAAAAGTAAAAATATTTCTCTTTTAAAATTTATATATAGTATTGGAATAAGGCACATAGGACAAGAAAATGCTAAAAATTTATCCAAATATTTTATTACTATTCAAAATTTTTTAAAACTTTGTAATCAAGCTAATTTATCAAAAGAGATTGAACAATTAAAAGAATTGGATGGTATAGGAGATACCCAAATAGAATCTTTAGAAACTTTTTTTAAAGATAAAAAAAATAATGAAATAATTTTAGAACTTAGTAAAATTTTAAATATAGAAGATTTTAAAGACAGTAAAATAGATAGTTTTTTTTCTGGGAAAAATGTTATGTTTACAGGAACTTTTTCTGGAATGGGTAGATCTGAAGCTAAAACTTTAGCAGAAAATTTAGGTGCAAATATTTTGAGTACGGTCTCTAAAAAATTAAATTTTCTTATCATCGGTTCCTCTAAACCAACAAAGAATAAAATTGAAAAAGCAAAAGAACTTAAAATTCAGATCTTAGAAGAGCAAGATTGGTTGAAATTATCAAAAAATTAATTAGATTTGATTAAATTTTTTTTAAAAAAATATTTTTCTTTTTTTGTTAAGAATGATTTGATCAAGAAATAAATTTCTTGATGATAATCATTAATTAAATTTATTTCATTTTTATTTAATAATTTTTTGTCTATACAATCTAAATCATAGGGTATCATTGTAAGATTTTCAAATTTAGATCTAATTTTATTAATTTTTTTACAAAAAATAAGATTTTCAATTCTAACTCCAAAATTATTTTTTTTATAAAAACCTGGTTCGTTAGATATGACCATTCCAGGAGTGATTTTAACTTTATTATTAGGTGATAAGGCATGTGTCCCTTCATGCACATTTAGAAAAAATCCGACACCATGTCCTGTGCCATGTGAGTAATTATAACCATATTTGTTTAATATTTTTCTCGCAGCTAAATCTATAATATCCCCGCTAGTATTTTTTTGTAAATTGTAATTTAAAACAGTCAAATGACTTTTGAGAACTAATGTGTAAATTTTTTTTTGAAAATTAGAAATTTTTCCAATGGCTATTGTACGCGTAACATCCGTAGTTCCATAAAAATATTGGCTGCCAGAATCAATTAAATAAATATTATTCTTAAACAAAAATTTATTATTATTTTTTGTAGCTCTATAATGCACTATTGCTGAGTTTTCTTTATAAGCAGAAATGGTTGGAAAACTTGGACCTAAATATTCTTTTGAAAATTTTTTAAAAGTTTCAAGTTTATTTTGTGCAATTATTTCTGTGATTTTATTTTTATTTCTAGTTTTTAACCATATTATGAACTTAGTAAATGCTATCCCATCTAGTAAGTGAGCAATTTTTAAATTATTTATTTCAGTATTATTTTTAATAGATTTTAAATAATAAATAGGATCTTGTATTCTAAGAATCTGATTTTTAATTCTTAGTTTTTTTTTCACATTAACTGTTACAACAGACGGTTGAACTTTTTGAACTGTGAATTTAATAGTTGAGCCAGTGCCAAGTGTTACCGCTGAGCGAC
>CAIQAD010000011.1 GCA_903869725.1 uncultured Alphaproteobacteria bacterium
AAGACATTATTGAGATATTTAAATATCTTTTTGTTAAAAACAAATTAATTGGTTTTATTATTATATTGCCGATTATTTTACTAATTTTTTTTATATGCTGAGATGAAAATAAGAATATTACGTATATTTATTATAATCTTAATTTTTATTTTTATTATATTCGATTTTACAGAATATCGATTAAGCAAAACTGTTAAAGATTTTATTGTAAATAAAGGCACAATTTATTTTGGACAGCAAGTTTCAGTAAAAAAAGTTGATGTAAGTCTCTTAAAATCTAAGATTAATATTGAAAATCTTGAAATAAAAAATTTAGATAATTTTAAAAACAAAAGTTTAGTTCAAATTGATAATATTTTAATTGATTTTGATTTAAGAAGTATTTTTACAAATATTATTATGATTAAAAAAGTTAGTATTGATGGACCAATTTTTAATTATGAAAGTATTTTAGTTGATAAAAAAATTAGAGATAATATTTCTCAATTTAAAGGCTTTAATAAACAGAAGGACCAGCCTAACCAAACGCAAAATAATATTATTAACACTAATCAAGATATAAAGATTTTATCTGCAAAAAATAACAAGAATTTTTCTATTAATGAACTTGTTATAGATCATGCAATTATAAAAGTTTCTAATGACGTCTTAGGAGTAAAAAGAGAGTTTAATTTAAATAAAATTACTTTCAATAATTTGGGTACTTTAGAAACTTCTAGTAAATTTAAAGATGCATTTGAAATGTTTTTGCAGGATATAATGTTAAACATGAGTAATATGCTAAAAGACAAAGAGCTTAAGAATCAAATTAAGACTAAATTAAAAAGCTTAAAAGATCAGATATCACCAGAATATTTAAAAAAATTAGAAAATAATCTTAGATAAATTTTTTAACTTCATTAAATACTGAATTACAAGAAATTTTATTAATCGCTAAAGAGTTGTGTCCTACTGTTTTATAATTGGCAGGAATTACTGGATAAATATTCTTGCTATATTTAGCGTACGATAGTGGTGTATCTCCAAATAAACCAATGCTTGGAATGTCAAGTCCAGCACTTAAATGCATAAAGCCAGTGTCGTTACCGATATATAATTTGCAATTACTAATTATTTTTAAAACCTCTTTAATTGATAATCTGCAAAGTGAGATGATTTTATATTCATTTAGAGAATTAATAATTTGATTTGCGATACTTACTTCTACTTCGTTATCACCTCCTGCTAAATAAAAAGTCGTTTCTTTATTGTTAATTTCTTTAATTAAGGAAATATAATTTTCAGTAGGCCATTTTTTTGTTGGTCCCGATGATCCTATACCAATTACTATATTATTATTTTTTGATTTTTTTGGATAATTTAATTGCGTATGACTTGATAAATTTTCGTCATTAAGCCACTGTTTGTTTTTAGCTAAAGCATTTAAATAAATATCGACATTTTTTTTAAATAATCCATAAGTGTAAATGTTTTTTATTGCAGCAAATTTAGCTGTTAGATACCAAAATAGACTAAATTGCATGATATAAATTTTTGAAAAATTATTTGTTTTATAGAAAGAGATTAAATTAAAAAAATTACTAACTCTTGATTTAGTTTGATTTAAGATTGGATCTTCAAGATAAATAATTTCATTTATTGCTTTTTCATATTCTAGAACTTCTTTTGCTGCGGTTCTTTTTTTAGTTATTAAAGTGAAATCAGTATCTGGATTATGTTGCTTGATTTGTTGCATGTAAGGCAAGAATAGACAAAGGTCTCCTATGCCTGGCCTTATTTGAATGATTAGACCTTTTTTCATTAATTAACCAACAGTGATATTTTAAATTATTGTTTTTTTACAGATATTATCTATTAGATCTTATTTTAATAAATTAATATGAAAACAGCAGTTTATTCAGCAGTTTTAACGCCTTTTAAAAAAGATCTATCAATAGACAGTAAGTTATTTATTTCTCACTGCGAATTTTTAATTAATAATAAAATAAATCTTGCGCCACTTGGTACGACTGGAGAGGCTAACTCGATCTCAATTGCAGAGAAAATTGAGTTAATGAAAATTATTGCAAGAAGCGATCTTCCAAGAAAAGATATTATTATTGGAACAGGCAATTGTAGTTTTAAAGATGCGGCTTTGCTGACGAAAACTGCATTAAAATACAAAATCAATTCAGTATTATTACTACCACCTTTTTATTATAAAAATGTAACTGATGATGGAGTTTATAATTATTATAAAAATATTATTGAAGAAGTTAAATCAAATAATTTAAAAATATTTTTATATAATATTCCTCAAGTAAGTGGAGTTACAATCTCAAAAGAACTTATTGTTAAACTTAAGAAGAAGTTTTCAGCAATTATTCATGGCATTAAAGATAGTTCGGGTGATTTTGAAAATACTAAAAAATATAAAGAAATAAAAAATTTTTTAGTTTATCCAGGTAGTGAAAAGTTTTTACTTGAAGGTTTAAAAATTGGATGTTCCGGATGTATTAGTGCAACAACCAATGTTAACGTTGAATCAGAAAAATTACTAAAAACGTACGATACAGACGAAGGTTTAAAAATTAATGAAAGAATAAAATCAATCCGTAGTGTATTTGAAAAATACCCAACAATTGCGGCTTTAAAAGCTGTTAAAATTAAAGAAAATGATAACTGGAATTATATTAGGCCACCTTTGGTACCATTGAATATTAATCAAAGATTTAATTTGTTGAAAGATCTTAATAAATTTTATTTATTCTAAGGTACTAATTGTCTATGATTTTACATAAATCTGCCTATTACTTATTTTGTCATTGTTTATGAAAGTTAAAAAAAAATCTAAATTAAAAAAAAATATAAAACGCAAAGTAAATCTAAAAATTTCTAATAAAAAAAATAGTAACTCAAAAAAAATTGGTAAAATAAAAAAAACGCGGAAAAAAACTTTAAAAAAAATTTTAAAAAAAACTAAGAGAAAAATAAAAAAATTAGATAAAACAAGTAAAAAAACATCAATTAAATCAAAGAAAAAAATTAAAAATCTAAAAATTGTTAAAAACAAAAAAAAGATTATAAAAAAAAAATTAAGAGTAAATAGCAATAATTCATCAGTTCTTAAAGCAATAAGAGAGAAAATTAATGATCTTTTTGGCATTAGATCTTTTTTTCAAAATAAATTTTTTTTATGGAATGAAGCTAAGAAAAATAAATTATTAGAACTAAAAAAACAAGAGCAGCTTGAAAAAGAACGATTAAAAAATTTAAAAATAAATCAAAAAAAGATAGCTTTAGATGCAGAGCAAAAAGCAATTCTTTCTGTAAATAAAAAGCTTCTTAAAGAAAAAATAACAGAACTTAGAGTTCTATTAAAACGTAAACGAGAACTCGAAAGACTTCTTAAATTAGAAGAAAAACAAAAAATTAGAGAAGCAAAGCTCTTTAATAAGCAACAAACAGAGGCTTTAAAGAATCGTAAACGTGAAGAGAAAAATAAGATTTATGAATTAAGACAAACTTTAAAAAAAGTTGAAGAACGATTTAAAGTTTTTAGAGAAAAAGTTCAAAGTATTAAAGATAAGAAAAGAGAACAAAAATTAGCAGAACTTGAAATTAGAAGAGTTTCAAGAGAAGAAGCGAGAGCAGTACTTGAGGCACAAAAAAAAGAAAATGAACTTAAACAAAAAGTTGTCGAACGTTTAGAAAAATATTCAAGAAATATGAAATCAATCGTTTTTCAAGTTAATAAAAGATACCTAACTAGAAAACGTCAGCCACTTGCATTTATTGATAATGTTGCAGAGAATGGAGAGTGTTTTATTAAAAATCAAGACACTCCAGATAGTGATTATTTGTTTTTAATTTATGTTAAAGGTGATGATCCAAAGAAAAGATTGAGAAATAATATTTCTTTAGAAGACAAAACTGATCCGACAGATTCAAAAATTTTTACTCCAAAGAGTGTTTTTGAAGCCTCCGATTATATGATTGATCGTCTCGCATTATTATTTGATAGAGAGCGTCAAGAATTTAAAAAAGCGAGTTAGTAATCTTACAGAATGAAAATATTTGATAATTTAGATAACGAAAAAAAAGGTTTTCTATATGGACTTATAGGAATTATTATTTTCTCCGTTACTCCACCAGCAACTAAAATCGCTTTAGGTTTTCCAATTCCTCAAATGTCCGCAGAATTTATTACATTTGGAAGATCTTCAGTTGCAGGCTTTATATCTCTTTTTTATTTGATTTATTTTAAGAAAAAATTTCCAAATCCTAAGCAATTATTAACTTTATCAATTATATCAATATCTTTAACAATTTGTTTTCCATTATTTTTAGCCTTAGGTTTATTACATTCAACTTCAGTGCATTCTGCAGTAATTTTAGGTTTTCTTCCGCTTGCAACTGCAATTATTGCTTCATTTTATTTTAAACATAAAGCCTCAGCAGGATTTTGGATATGTGCGGTTCTCGGCGGTTTAATGGTTATTATTTACTCTCTGTTACATTCTAAAAATTTTTATAATGCTTTTAAAATATCTTATTCAGATATTTTTTTATTTATGAGCGTGATGTCAGCCTCTATCGGATATAATGTTGGGGCAAAATTAAGTAGAGATAATGACTCAATAACAGTTATTTCAAGCGCGTTAGTTATTATTTTGCCGTTTCATTTATTATTAGCCATCCATTATTTCCCAAAATATTCTATTCATCTAGTTTCCTGGCTTGCTTTTTTTTATGTCGCAACTTTTTCACAATGGGTTGGATTGTTTATGTGGTTTAGAGGTTTACATTTAGGAGGGCCTGTTAAAGTAAGTCAGATCCAATTGCTAATGACTTTTTTTACATTTGGTTTTTCTATTTTAATGTTAGGTGAAAGTTTGGATTGGTTAACAATTATTTTTTCTTTAGTAATTATAGTAATAATTTATATTTCAAAAAAGATGGACGTTGCTAAGGATAACTAATTTGCCTGATTGAAAGATTGAGCGTAGAGACAAATTAAATAAATAATATTTAAAGCATAAGTTAAAAACGTAAATGACATTCCAACAACTCTAAATTTTATTTTTTCTTTTAATATACTGTAAACATGACTTATTCTGCCTAACAAGAATAATGAATTCACTATTATAACGTAAATAAAATTGGCGTTATAAGCTTCTAGTAAAAAAGACGAAAGAATAAAAAAAATTGTGTATTCAAAAAAATTTCCATGTGCTCTAGTTGCTTGTAGAAGTTTTTTATTACCTTTGTCACCTAAAGAAACTCCAGATTGTCTGCGCGTGTTAGCTGCGTTTATGGACAGCAATAAAAATACTATTAAATAAATAATGCAAAATGGAACTGTAATAATTGGCATTTTATTTTGCTAAAAGTTCATTAATTCTGTTTACAATCTTATCACTTTCCGGCGTAGTAGTTGATAAAAATGCATCTACAACTTTACCGTTACTATCAATCAAAATTTTGTGAAAATTCCATTGTGGTATTGCTCCAATGCCATAGCTTTCTTTCGCCCATTGGTAGAAAGGATGCGCTGAACTTCCTCTAACAGATACTTTCTCCATAATTGGAAAAGTTACGTTAAAATTTGTCTCACAGAAATTTTTTATTTCAGAATTACTGCCTGGCTCTTGGAAAAAATCATTTGAAGGTACGCCAATCAAAATAAATTTTTTATTTTGATATTTTTTCCATAAATTCTGAAGCTCAGTATATTGAGGTGTAAATCCGCAATTGCTTGCAACATTTACAATTAAAATAACCTTCCCTTTTTGTTCAGCAAGAGAATATTTTTTTCCATCAACAGTTTTAAAAGAAAAATCATAAGCAGTCTTCCCAGTATCTGCTTTACCAAAAAGAGTAGATAATCCGAGCATTAAAAAAAAATAAATAATAAATTTATTCATTGTTTATGAGTAAAGTGTCTATAAATAAAGCCAATTGCCAAAGCTCCAGTAGGTCCACCAAAGAAAAATATATTTAACCAATTATTAAGATCCCATTTTCCATCGGAAAAATAGACATAAGCTGAATAAATAGTAATTCCAATTGCAAATCCAATTAAATCTTCTTTTCTATAGCGAGTTATATGATGTTTAATCTTCATAATAATTAAATTTTTATTTTAAAATAAACCACCGAAACTACCAAGTATTGCAAACAAGCAGGTAATTAAGACAATAATAATTACGATATATAAGTAAGTTCCTTTTAATTTATATTGTGATGGTAAAGCTTTCATAGATAGAGCAACTAAGAATCCAAGCACTAAAGGAAGCAATAAGGCATTAACAATCTGAACATTTACACTCAAGCTGATAACGTCCGGAATAAATGCAACAAGCAAAGCTCCTCCAATAACGCAAAATCCATAAGCTCCAAAAAATATAGGTGCTTCTAATGGTTTATAATCTAGAGAATGTTTATTTCCTGTTAATTCTCCAATAGACCAGGCAAGCGCTAATGAACTTACAACAGCTGCAACTAATGCAGCACCTAAAATACCAATACTAAAAATAATTTTTCCAAAAAATACTCCAAGATAAGGAGTTAAAGCGTTAATTAAACTTTTCGAACTATCTATGCTGTTTGGATCTGTTTTGTTTAGTAAAGTTGCGGCAGTTGATACTAGCACTGCAATCATTATAAATTGAGTAACAACGGCTCCAATTCCTGTATCTAATCGTGCATTTTTTAAATCTTTTTCTTTTAAACCTTTATCAACAATAGCCGCCTGCTGGTAGAATACCATCCAAGGCATAATTACAGCACCTATATTTGCAGCTACATAGAAAAGATATTTTTGATCATGAAGAGGAATATCAAAAGTTTCAAAAGTTAATTGTTTCAAATTAGGATGTGATATCCAAGCGATACCAAAAAAAACTAATTCAAATAGACCTATAATAATCGCCACTTTTTCAACTTTATTATAAGAGCCTCTAAATACAATTAAAAGTAAAGCAAGCGCTGCAAGTGGCAATGTTATAAATCTTGTTACTCCAAACAATTCTCCAGTCATTGCAACTCCAGCAAATTCTGTAATAAGAGCACCCATTACTGCGATGATTAGACCAAACATCGAAAGATATGCCCAATTTTTTCCAAATTTATTTTTAATTAATTCCATATGTCCTTGACCTGAAAAAATTCCTAAACGAACAGTAAGTTCTTGCACGATGTATAGTACTGGTATGAGAAAAATTTGAAGAAGCAATAATTTATAACCATAAAGTATACCGCTTTGTCCGGCAGTGATGATGCTGCCAACTTCAGTATCTGCTAGCATAACTAGCAACCCAGGTCCAAAAACTAAAAAAAACTTCTTCCAAGAACCGGTTGATATTTTTGTCATATAAAATTGATAAGAACTATTACTTATAATTGTTTTATATTTGTGACTATAAAAAAATATGTTTAAAAATATTTTTTTATAAATA
>CAIQAD010000012.1 GCA_903869725.1 uncultured Alphaproteobacteria bacterium
ACACCAGATGTTATTCAAAAAGTACCTGTGTCTAATCGATTTCTTGATAATAAAAGACAAGAAGACGTTTTAGATTCAATGTTAGAATATTACAAAATTCAAACATTCAAAAGACAAGTAGAGGATTACATCAAAGATATCAGTAGATCTGAACCTGACTTCTATACATTGAAACTCACGAGTGATTTCATCGATACTTTATTAACTGAATATAATGATAAAAATTTTATTAAATTAGAGGAAAAGAAAATATGAACACATGGACAACTACACAAAGAATAAAAAAGAAATTGGTTACATTTTCAGTTGATAAAAATGTCTTTGAAACATTTAAACAAACTGCCAACAAAGATATGAGAAAATATAGTCAGATAGTGGAAGGTGCGATGCGTAGATACGTGAGTTCTAAGATATAATAGGAATGCTTTAAAATTTTTCAATTTTTGTGTTACTAAATTATTAATTTAGAATCATTTAATGAAAAAAAAATACACATTTATAGACTTATTCTGTGGAATTGGAGCATTCAGGATTGGTTTTGAAAAAAATAATTATAAATGCATTTGGTCGTCTGATTTTAATAAAAACTGCCAAACTACTTATGAAAAAAATTTTGGGGACAAACCTTTTGGAGACATTACAAAAATCAAAACTAGCGAAATACCAAATTTTGATATTTTAACCGCTGGATTTCCTTGCCAACCATTTAGTATATCTGGTCATCATAAAGGTTTTGAAGATACTAGAGGAACCCTTTTTTTTGATATCTGCAGAATTATAAAAGATAAAAAACCTAAAGTAGTTGTATTGGAAAATGTAAAACATTTTATTAATCACAATAAAAAGAAAACATTAAAGACAGTAATTAGCGCTTTGGAGGATCTTGGTTATTTTGTTTCTTACAAAATATTAAATGCTTCGAATTTTGGTCTGCCACAAAATAGAGAAAGAGTTTTTATAATTGGTAGTCGAAATACTTTTTTTAATTTTGAATTAATAAAGTTCCGTAAATCAAATAACCTTGATTATTTTCTAGAAAAAAATGGTAAACACAATTTTCTTAAAAAAAATGAATATACAATCTTAAATGATAAATTTATTAAAAGACAAGAATCTGGTTTAATATTTAAAGGATATAGAAATAAAAATGGTTTTAAAAAAGGAATAAGAAAAAATACTAAACATTTAAATAGAGTACATCGACAACCTAACAGAATATATTCATCTTCTGGTTATCATCCAACTTTACCTTCTCAAGAAAGCGCTGGTAGATTTTTTATATATGATGAGAAATTAAAAAAAGTTAGAAAACTAACAATAGACGAATGTTATAAAATAATGGGATTTCCTAAAAACTTTAAAAAACATGAAAAATCCGGTGAACAATACAAGCAAATAGGTAATTCGGTCGCCATAAACGTAGTAAAAGAAATATCAAAACAAATTTTAGACCAAAAACTTCTGGACGATAAAATTATTCGCAAATATGATGCTTTGGAGAATTTAAAAATCCAAAGACATGCGAGAGTTTAATCCTGCTCAATATTTAGAAAGTAAAATAAAAAATACTTACTTATCTCAAATTAACTCTGCAGAACTAAAGGGTTATTTAGATATTATAAAAGATAAAATTGAGAACCAAAAAGCAGTTTACACTATTTTAATTACTCTTCTGGTAAAAAAAATTGAGAGTCCAGAAGTTGATATTAGATACCACAGAACAAAACTTAAAAATGGATTTAGCGGTCGAACATACGATACGACATATATTACTCCTACTTTAAAAAAAAATGGTTTACCTGCAATGGCAGAGTCTGCGTATTTAACAAGAAGTCTAGAACAACATCATGCATTCGACCTTAAATTTCCTGGAAAAATTAGAGATATAGAGGTTAAAAACGCTTTTTTAAACATAATAGATATATTTCAAAGAAACCCAAAATATTGTGAGGAAATATTAAATTTTCTTCTTTCTGAAGGAAAAAAAATTAAAGAAGGAAATATAATACCAATAACAAAAATTGAGAATAAAGAAAAATTTTCAATAAATGATATTATAAAAAAATTAAAAGAACTTTTTTTTTATAATTATAAAACAAGCGGCGGTTCAAAACTGCCAGTCGTATGTTTTTTTTCACTTATTAATATTTTAAACAAAGAAATAAAAAAATATCAAAATAAAAAAATCAAAGATATGGGGTTTCATACTACCTCGGATAAAACTTCACAAAGTTCAGGCGATATAGAAATATTAGAACAAAATGGAAATATCTATGAGAGTTACGATATAAAATTTGAAAAAGATGTAGACAATCACATGTTGCTAATAGTGTATGAAAAAATAAAAAAATTTAATCCAAAAAGATATTTTATATTAACAACTAAAGAATTTAATATTGAAATATTAAATGAAAAAATTATTGAGATAAAAAAAGAACACGGGTGCCAATTAATAGTAGAAAATTATATGAATTATTTAAAGTACCTCTTATATTTAATTGACGATATAAATGAATTTATAAATGAATTTACCGAAAATATTCAAAACGATAAGGAATTAAAAATAATTCATAAAAAAAAATGGAAAGAAATATTAGAAAAAAACTAATTAACTTTATATTTTAATAATTTACAAAAGTTATTAAGAAGTATTAATTGTTCTTTAGTCGTCGGATACGTATCTAATAATCTCGGGTTAAAAATTACAACAGATATTAATTGAGACCTTGACAATGCAACATTCAATCTATTTCTATCAAAGATAAAATCCAAGTTTCTTGGTAAACACTCCGCATCAGACGATGTCATTGAAATTATTGTAATTGATGCTTGTTGTCCTTGAAATTTATCAATAGTTCCTACTCTTGCACCGTCATCTAATTTGGATGCTAGATAATTAGTCTGTGCATTATAAGGACTAATTACCAATACATCTTTTATATTTAATTGATGTTTTTTTCCTTTGGTATCAAACAGATCTCTTCCCAAAAAGTCTTTTACTAATTTTTGAACAATTTCTGCTTCTGCGTTGCTTTTCTGACTGTTACCTTCGTGATCTGCTTGAATGTAAAATATTCCTTCACTATGAATAGAAGGATGCCCATCAAGGTTTATTGATCGAAGTTTATTATCTTTATGACAAACTAATTTATCGTCATAAAAATTATGCGAAATAAACTCATTTATTTTTGGATGCAATCGATATGTTGTATTCAAAAATATTCCTCTATCTTCTGGTATTGTTTCTAAATCGCCTAATAAAAAATTAAGAACTGATTTACTAGATTCGCCTGGATGAACCCCTTCGACTGGACTTGATAATTGATTTTGATCTCCTATTAAAACTATATTCTTAGCAACTCTTCCTACAGAAAGAACGTCTGCAATAGTAAATTGTCCCGCCTCATCT
>CAIQAD010000013.1 GCA_903869725.1 uncultured Alphaproteobacteria bacterium
AAAATATTTTATATGAAAATATATATTTTAGGTATTTCAGGAATGTTGGGTAGTGAATTATTCTTAAGATTTAATAAAATACCTAAATACATCATAAAAGGTTCAGCCCGAGCAAAACATTTAAGAATTTTTAGAAATTTTAAAAATAATATCGACTATAATGTCTCAGCATATGATCTAAGAAAAATAAAAAAAAATATTAAAAAATTTAAACCAGATTATGTTATAAATTGTATTGGATTTGTTAAGCAAAAAATAAAAAATTCGACTAACTATTCCGATGTTTTCTATATTAATTCTATATTCCCAAAAAAAATTTTCAAAATTACAAAATCTTTAAATATAAAATTAATACATTTTAGTACTGATTGTGTTTTTAACGGCTACAAAGGTAATTATGATGAAGAATCACTTCCTAATGCACTTGATCTTTATGGGTTTTCTAAATACCTGGGAGAATTGAATACCAAGCATGTTTTGACTTTTAGAACCTCGATTATTGGTCACGAATTATCGTCAAAGCATGGATTGTTAGAGTGGTTTTTGTCAAAAAATAAAAAATGCAATGGATATACAAATGTTCTTTTTTCAGGATTAACTACTTTTGAAATTTTTAATTTTTTACACAACTATCTTTTTATTAAAAAAAATAAAAATCTTTATGGATTATATAATTTATCATCTAGAAAAATATCGAAGTATAATTTATTAAAAGAAATATCTAAAATCTACAAAAAAAATATTTTAATTAAAAAATATTATACTAGCAAATTAGATAGAACACTAAATAGTTCTTTGATTAAAAAAAAAATATCTTATAGTGCACCATCTTGGAAAAAAATGTTGAGAGATATGTATAAAAATAGTCTAATTTTTTCAAACAATAAAAAATATTAAATCTTTTGAAGAACAATAAAATTCAAACATCAATTATTATCACAACCTTTAATAGAGAAAAAAATCTTTTTGAGTTGATAAATTTGATAAATAAACAAGTTAGTATCGTAAAAAATACAATCGAGATTGTTATTTGTGATAGCAATTCAAGAAAAAAATTATCTGTTTTAAATTATATAAAACAATTCAGCAGTTTAAGAATTGTTTATTATAACTGCAAGATTAATCATCAAGCCTTTAAAAGAAATTATGGAATTAATAACTCTCTTGGAAAATATAAAATATTTATAGATGACGATTGTTTTCCAGAAAATAATTTTTCATATCAATATTTGAAGACACTTCATTTAAATAGAAAAAAGATTATTTATTTTGGTTTGGTTAGTTATGTAAAATTTGCCGAAAATAAAAATTTAATAAAATATAGGCAATCGAGAGTTTACTCTATGCCTAATCAGCAAAGTGTGCCCTATAAAAATTTTCTTACCATGAATATGGGTTATAATAGTGAGACTATTTGCAAAAACGATATTTTTTTTAATAATAAATTTCGAAATTATGGTTTTGAAGACTATGAATTTGCATATAGGTTTCAAGAAAAATCATATAAATTAATTCAATTAAAATCTTTAGTTCATCATAGAGATAATAGAAATTTTAAAGATTTTCTAAAAAAATATAATTTTTTAGGTGAGCATGGAATTAACGATATTATAAAAATTAATCCAAGAGCCGCTAAAAATCTTATTTATTATAAAATAGAAAGAAATTTTTTTATAAGTATTTTTCTTAAAATTCCCGCTACAAGATTTTTATTAAATTTTTTCGAAAAAAAAATTTCTCTTATTGAAAAAAAAATGCCACTTTACATATCCTTTTTATACGAAATAGGAATCTTAATTGCATATCTAAAAGGAGTAGTTTTAAGAAATTTTTTCAATACATCAAAAGATTTTAAAAAAAACGAATGGTATAGATAGTTACAATCTAATTAGTGTTTTATTTTTATTTTATCAAATAAAATTTTATATATTTTATTCTTTATATTCTGCATCAATTTACTTTTTATCCCTATTATCTAAATATTTTAATAAATACACTTATTTTTATAAGAATGAATGAATTGTCATTTTAAATTATTATTTGCTGAAATAATTGATTAAAGTATAAAGTATTATGTTTATTCCTAGATAATCATTGTTTAAATGATAATAATTAATAATAAAAGATATGAATTTATTTAAAAATAAAATAGTTTTAATAATAGGCGGCACAGGTTCTTTTGGAACAGCATTTCTTAATAAAATTGGAGATAATCCCTTTAAAGAAATTAGAATTTTCAGTAGAGATGAAAAAAAGCAGGATGATCTAAGAAGTTTATTCAAAAATAAAAATATTAAATTTTACATTGGCGATATCAGGGATAAAGATTCCATTTTTGATGCTACTAAAAATGTAGATTATGCATTTCATGCCGCAGCTTTAAAACAGGTGCCGTCGTGCGAATTTTATCCTTTAGAAGCAGTCAAAACTAATATTATTGGTGCGCAAAATATTATTGATAGTTGTGTGTTAAATGGAGTAAAAAAATTAGTTTGTTTAAGTACAGATAAAGCCGTTTACCCGATAAATGCTATGGGAATGTCAAAAGCGTTGATGGAGAAAATTGCCATAGCAAAGTCTAGAAATTTAAAAAAAAATCAGACTCAAATTATGATCACAAGATATGGCAATGTTTTGTTTTCCAGAGGTTCAGTTTTGCCACTTTTTATTAAGCAAATTCTTAACAAAGAATCTATAACCATCACAGACCCCAGCATGACCAGATTCTTAATGTCATTAAATGACGCGATTGATTTGGTACTTCAGGCTTTGATAGATGGTAAAAATGGTCATATTTATATTCCCAAAACTCCCGCAGCCACTATACAAGTTTTGGTTGATTCATTATTAAGCATATACAATTACCCAAGATCAAAAATTAAAATTATTGGAACACGGCACGGAGAAAAAATGCATGAGACACTAATGAGTAGAGAAGAAAAATATTTTTCGCAAGACCATGGAAAGTATTTTTCAATTAAATCTGATAATAGAGAATTAAATTATGACTTATATTTTAAACTAGGTAAAGAAAAAATTAGAAAAATGCTTGATTACACTTCTCAAAACACAAATCAATTAGATAAATTTAAAACCATTAATCTAATTAAGCCGTTAATTAAGAATTTAGAGTATTAGAAACTATTTAAAATCTTTTATGCAAAATAAAGTATTGATTATTTTAGGTACAAGACCAGAAATAATAAGATTATCTTGTATAATTAAAAAGATTGAAAAATATTTCCTAACTGTCGTAGTAAATACAAACCAAAATTTTGATAAAAATTTAAATAAAGTTTTTTTTAAACAATTAGCGTTAAAGAAACCAAAATATAATTTATTAAAAAAAAAGTACAATAATTCAATCGGCTTTATTGCAAACTGTATGGAGCAAATAGACAAAATCTTAGAATATGAAAGACCAAATGCAGTCCTTGTTTTAGGTGATACAAATAGCGCATTATCATTGTTAAGTGCCAAGAAAAGAAAAATTCCCACATTTCATATAGAGGCTGGCAACCGATGTTATGATCAAAGAGTTCCGGAGGAAATTAATCGAGTATTAATAGATAATATCGCAGATATAAATATGGTTTATAGCGATGTTGCAAAAAATAATTTAATTAAGGAAAATTTTGATTTAGATAAAATATTTAAAATTGGCAGTCCTTTATTTGAGGTATTTGAAAGATATAGGAATGATATTGAAAAATCTGATATTTTAAATAAATTAAAATTAAAGAAAGACCAATATATTTTAGTTAGCTGTCACAGAGAAGAAAATGTTGACAGTAAAGATAATTTAAAAGCAATTTTTATTGCTCTTAATAAAATTTCAAAAAAATTAAATAAAAAAATTATATTCTCAACTCATCCAAGAACTAAAGTTAAAATAAAAGATATTCAAAAAAAATTATTAAATAAAATTATTTTTCTAAAACCGTTTGGTTATTTTGATTATATAAAATTACAATTAAATGCAAAAATTACTATTTCAGATAGCGGTAGTATAGTTGAAGAATCTAATATATTAAATTTTCCAGCTATTAATCTTAGAGAAACAACGGAAAGACAAGAGGGTATGGAAAAAGGATTTACAATGATTAGCAGTCTAAATGCAGAAGAAATTATTAAAAGTGTTGAAATTGTGCTGAAAAGATTTTTGTCAAATCCAGAACCCGATATACTTATGGACTATTCCGAGTCTAATGTTTCAGACAAAGTTATAAATATTATTCAAAGTTACATTCCTTACATAAATCGAAAGACTTGGTTTAAGAATCAATAACTATAATGAGAGTTCTTATAGTTTCCCAATATTTTTGGCCAGAATATTTTCGAGTTAATGATTTAGCAATTGAATTGCAAAAAACTTATGAAGTCGACATATTAACAGGATACCCAAATTATCCAGATGGAAATTTTTATAAAGAATTTTTATTAAATAAAAAAAAATTTGAGAAATTAGAAAATATAAATATTTATAGAGTTCCGATTATTCCTAGAAAAGCAGGAAATAAATTGCAATTATTCATTAATTACTTGAGTTTTTTATTTTCAGCTATTTTTTTTGGCACTTTTTTACTAAGAAAAAAAAAATATGATTACATTATAACTTTT
This sequence comes from uncultured Alphaproteobacteria bacterium, assembly GCA_903869725.1. Classification (GTDB taxonomy): domain Bacteria; phylum Pseudomonadota; class Alphaproteobacteria; order Pelagibacterales; family Pelagibacteraceae; genus Fontibacterium; species Fontibacterium scandinaviense. The sequence goes on from CAIQAD010000013.1 coordinate 4,621, forward strand.
GCAACATCGCCAATTATTGTTGCTTTAGTAAGTATATTTTTGGCTAAATTAAAAAACTCAAAACATATAATTTGGGTACTTGATTTATGGCCGGATGTTTTAGATGATCTTAATATAATAAATAAAAAAAGTTTTTTATTTAAATTATTTAAATTATTGGTGGTTTATATTTATAGAAATTCCCACATAATACTGTGTCAGTCATTATCTTTTAAGAAAGAAATTATATCCCAGGATAATAAATTAAAAAAAAAATTACACTTTTTTCCTTCTTGGCCGGAAGATTTAGTTAATAATGATAATTCTTTAAAAATTGTTAATGGTAAATATGATGGTAATTTTACGAACATCGTTTTTGCTGGCAATATTGGAGAGTCTCAAAACTTTGATTTGGTTGCTAAAGTTTTTAAGAATTTAAATAATCATAAAATTAGACTTTATGTATTGGGAGAAGGAAGGGGTTTTAAAAAATTAAAAGAGTTAAAGTTTAGAAATAATATAGATAATTTATTTTTGCTAGGTTTAAAAAAATTTGAGGAGATTCAGTACTATTTGTCAAATGCAGATTTTTTATTAATTTCTTTGCAATATAAGAAAACATTCAATTCCACAATTCCTGGGAAATTTCAAACTTATTTAAAATATAAAAAACCAATATTAGGTTTCATTGGCGGTGAAACAAATCAAATAATTAATAAATATAAAATTGGAAAAGCTTTTAATTATGTTGACGATCAATCATTTGTTAAAGACGTAGAAAATTTTTTTTTACTCAATAAGAAAATAAAAATAAACATTTCTTCATTCGATAAGTTATTAAATCTATATTCTAAAAAAAGATTTATTAAAAAATTGATTAATATTTTTGAGAATCTTAATAAAGATTATTTTTACAAATTGAAAATAATTACAGATTCTTCACAAATAAATTACAAGGAAAATTTTATATTAAGCGGTTTAAATTTAGCATTCTTAGGATATTTTTCATCAAAAAAATTATTAATTCATAGCTCAATGATGGTATGGCCGGATGGATTTTTAAAAAGTAGATTTTTAAGTAATAATGTTAAAAAATTACCTGGAAGAGATTTTCTTAAAAAATTATCAATAAATACCAAAGATATAAAAAAAATAATAGTAATGGGCAAATTAGAATCAATTTCAAAAAAATACTTAGAAAACCATTTTAAAACTGTAGTAACTCACATAGATTTACCCATAGGTGACTTAGATCAATTCAAAAAATATATTCCAAAATTTAATAAAGATGAAATATGCATAATTACTCTTCCGACCCCTAAACAAGAGAACTTGGCAAATTTTATTGCAGACCATCAAAAGCATTATAAAATATTTTGTTTTGGTGGAGCTATTAACATGGCCTCTGGTTTAGAAGCTCCATTGCCAAACTTTTTATCTAAAATTTTTTTTGCAGAAACTTTATGGAGACTTCGATTTGATACAAGAAGAAGATTAGCAAGACTATTAGAAACATTATTTTCATATACAAAAGGAGAATTTTTAAAAAAATTTAAAAAAATTACTTTTTATGAATAATTATAATACTTTTGTATGGTCATCAGATTATGAATCTTTCACAGGCGAGGGTTTACTTGCAAGATGTTTTGTAGAGAATTATTTCAAATCTGGAGAAGCAATTAAAATTTACTCTAATAATAATAAATATTTATTTCTAAAAAAA
>CAIQAD010000014.1 GCA_903869725.1 uncultured Alphaproteobacteria bacterium
ACTTAAAGTTAATGCAGAAACATTCAAGAATTACGGAAAGCAATTAAAACTATTTAAAGGTGTTAATGAATGGTTTGCTAGAATTAAAGAATTTGGAAAATCTAATAATATTGAAGTTCAACATTATATAATCTCTTCAGGTCTATCAGACATGATTCAAGGATGTTCTTTTATTAAAGACATCAATCTAGTTTATGCATCATCATATGTTTACAGTGAAGACAGAGGTGTATGGGCAAAATTATCAGTTAACTATTCAAACAAAGTTCAGTTCCTATACAGAATAAACAAAGGAACTTTTGATGTGTTTGATCAAGTTGGCGTTAATGCAAAAAAAGATGCCAACGGCAAAGTTCATATTCCTTTTGAAAATATAATATTTTTTGGGGACGGCGAAACTGATGTGCCTTGCTTCAGCGTTAATAACAAAAATCTTGGCAAATCAATATGTGTCTATGAAAAAGACAACGAAAAATCATTTAATATTGCAAAAAAATTATTCTCTGAAGGAAGAGTTCATTATTTAGCAGATGGGGACTATAGTGAAAATTCTGAAATCGATAAACTCATTAAACAATTCATTAGTTTGAAAAAATAAAATGGTAAAAAATCTATATTCACCTTCAATGTTCAAAAGTTATCTGAACTGTAAATACACAATTTTTAATGAGTCTTATGAAGAGAAGTTAAAACTTAAAAGAACCGAAGATACTGAAAGCGATAAGTTGCGTCTCGCAAAAGGTAATCAATTTGAAAATGATTATTTAAAAGAACTACAAAAAAAATACTCGAAAGTTATAGATTTAAAAAAGGGAGATAAAAAAACTTCTAAAGAAGAGATTGCGAAAGAGACAATTAAATGCATGAAAGAGGGTTATGAAGTTATTAGAGGCGGTTATTTAATTGATGGCAAATGGAGAGGTGAATTTGACTTTTTAGAGATTAATAGAAACGTTAAATCAGATTTAGGCAATTATAGTTATGAAGTTTCTGATACTAAAAATACTACCAAAATAAAACCTGACCATATATTTCAAGTTGCTACCTACGCAGACTTATTAGAAAAAATTCAAGGCATTAAATCAAAAAATTTTAATATTGTTCTTAAAGAGATGAAGAAAGAAAACGTTGAATTAGAAAACGTTTCTGAATTTGTTTTAATGCAGAAAAAAAAATATGAACATTTTATTGAAAATGAAATTGACACTGCCAAACCCGAGAAGTGTACTTATTGTACTTTGTGTCCATGGGAAGATAATTGCAAAGGTATCTGGGAAAAGAACGATAGTTTAGATCTTGTTTGGGGAATGAGAAAAGATACGAGAAGATCATTCCAGAAATTAGGAATTGATACAGTTTTAAAATTATCCCAACAGGATGCCGATAAAGTTTTTGAAGATATTAATATTGAAACATCAAAAAAGTTTATAAGTTTTGCTAAGTTAATCATTAAAGAGAGAAAATCAAAAAAACCCGAATATAGTTTAATTACTGAGGATCAGGAATTTGTAAAAGGTTTTAAGTTATTACCACAACCTTCGAAAAGCGATCTATTCTTCGATATCGAGTCAGTACAAGACTACGTCGTTGATGGTGGATTAGAATATTTATTTGGAATTTATTACGAAGAAAATGGAAAACAACAACACAAAACATTTTGGGCGCATAATCAAGAAGAAGAAAAAAATAGTGTAATTCATTTTTTTGATTTTGTTGATAATCATTTTAAAAAATATCCAGACGCTTTCATTTATCATTATGCTAGTTATGAAATTACAGCATTAAATGATCTTACTTCTAAATATAAAGTTAAAGAAACTGATCTAGTTCATTATCTTAGTAAAAATAAATTTGTAGATTTGTATACAGTTGCAAGACAAGCAATATTAACTACGGATGGTTATTCAATAAAAGATTTAGAGAAATATTATAATTTTAAAAGAACATCGAATATTAAAAGGGGCGACGTTTCAGAAGAATATTACATTAATTGGTTAGACACCAAAGAACAAAAATATCTTGATGAAATTGAGAAATATAACAAAGAAGATTGTCATTCCACACTTGAACTCCACAAGTGGTTATTAAGTTTAAGAGATAAAAATTTATTGTGGTTTAAACCCAAAATTGAAGAATTAGAACTTCGAGAAAGAGAAGTTGAGATGAAAGAATACGAAGAAAGATTAAAAAATGCTGATCTTAAAGACAAAAATCTACAAAAAATTGTTCACGATATTCTAGGTTTTTACTATCGCTCTAACAAACCCAAATGGAGACGTTATTTTGATAGAAAATTTCAAACACATGAAGATCTATCAGAAGATACAGAATGTATAGGTAATATGAAAAGAATTGGTGAACCAGAAACTGTTAAACGATCTTATGTTTTTACTTATAAATATGATGAACAAGACTTTAAATTAAAAAAAGGTGAAACTGCACACATAGCAAATAATGAACTTGTCTCTCAACCTAATAGAGCAGGAACTATTATTTCAATAGACCATCATAAAAGAATTATTAAACTTTCGAGAGCAACAAAGTCAGGATATTTGCCTGATGTGATTTCAATTGGTCCCGAGGGACCTGCTAAGATTGACTTGTTGGAAAAAAGCACTTTTAAATTTGTTAATAGTTTAATTAATTTAGAAGATAAGTATCACGCAGTTAAAAGCATTCTTAATAAAGAAATACCAAAGATAAAG
>CAIQAD010000015.1 GCA_903869725.1 uncultured Alphaproteobacteria bacterium
AATATTTACTCTTTTTCAAAATAATATTAATTTTATTTATGGAATAAATATAAAATATTTAATTACTTTATTAGTATTTTCGTTTTATTTTGCATTTAGATTATTATTTGTCCTTCCTTGCGCATCTATTAATCTTCCTATTAATTTTTCTAGAATTAATTCTTCACCTTTTAAATTATTTCTTATCTTTGCAACTATCACCTTAATGTATGTGTTGCCAACATACGTAATTTTTGTATTACAATTTAATTTTTTGGAAAATTCAGAAAATTTATTTAAGATTTTTAAACCTTTTTTTGATTTTATAAGTTTTTATATTTCTTACTTTAATTATTTGACTGTATTTTCTGCTTTATCTTATTCTTTTAAGTCTAGTTATTTATAATTATCATAAATTAATTTTCCAATCATATTATTTGAATTGCTAGGATCGTTAAGGTATTCATAAACGCTAATATTTTCACAAACTCTTTGAACATAATTTCTAGTCTCTGAAAAAGGTATGAGTTCTATAAAATCTATAGGATCAATTTGTTTTTTTCTTGGATCACCATTTGCTTTTAACCATTTATCAACTTTTGCTCCACCAGCATTGTAGGCGGCAAAAGCTAAATAATAAGAATTGAAATCACTAACTAATCCAGAAATATGATATGATCCTAAGTCTACATTGTACTCTTGGTTTTTAAGTTTATCTCTTGAGAAATCTAAGTGTACAGCTTTGCTTATTAACCTTGCGGTTGCTGGCATAATTTGCATCAATCCGCGTGCACCAACTCTACTGTTTGCAGAAGTATCGAATTCACTTTCTTGTCTTATGATTGATAAAATAATTGAAGTTTCTAAAATTTCTTTGCTTCTAACATTTTTTGGCGTGTCTATTGTTGGATAGCCGATGTTTAATAAAATTATATTTTTATACGAGGCGTTTTTGCCAATTTGAATAGCATAGTCTAATCTTCCAATTTCTTGTGCCAGTTTACCTGCCATAGAAATTTCTCTATCCGATCTATTGCGTTCAGGATCACCTAAAAATTTTAAAATATCTTTTGTATATTTTGTTCGATTAAGTTCTTTTAAAAGTAATACTGATTTAGCTAATGGGTTATTCTTCTTAAAGTCTTCATAGGAATTATCGCTTAATGAATAATCATTTTTTGTGCTAAATCTTTTTTCACCAAGTTCATAACTCGCCAATTGTCCATAAAATGTAGTTCCATAACGAGAAGCAGTTCTAAACCAGTCGTTTGCCTGACTTGTTTGACCAAGTTTTTTATATGCTCGTCCAGTCCAATATGCACCACGTGATTTTGAAACTGGATAAGATACAGCGTTGTACATTTTAGTAAAATGTTCGATAGATTTATCTGGCTGATTTAAAAAACTTAAAGATAACCAACCTAAATGCCATTCAATTTCAGCATAATCTGATCCTTCTGTTAATCGATGATCTTTTAAAATATCAAAAGCGCCCTGATAATCTTTATCTTGAATCTTATCTCGAGCAACTGACAGTCTTTCTTTAGCTAAGTATTGATTTCGCATTAATGAATTAGAGGCGCTCTCATTAATTAAAGTTAAAGCATCTGCAAATTTGGACTTTTTTCTTCTCCATTTAATTCTGTCGTAAATTAATCCAGGATCCTCTTTTAAATTGGTTGGAATTTCAGAAATAAGTTTATCAGCAGGATGTTTGGTAAAAAGTGCAAATCTTGCTCTATACAGTTTTTGATAATCTGATGGTAAATATTCTATTAAGTCATTAACTTCTTTAGGTTTTGCCTCATAGGAGTAATAATCAACCCTGTTTAAATAATCGTCTTGAGTTAAGTATTTTTTAAATATTTTAATAAAGTATTTAAGATTATTTTTAGTGAGTTCTGCATCTTTAAATCCATCTTTAATAAGTGTTTTTGCTTTTTCTGTTTGACCGTTATCAAGTAAAGCCTCAGCATATCTTAATTTGCCATACCCGCTTAATGGAGGATTGCTATTAAAATATTCAATAATTTGTTTCTTGCCAGTATCGTCAAAATTAATTTTTTGTTCAGCTAAAAATTTTAGTCTATTTATTCTTGGCCAGTCTTTATTTGTATTTATGAATGATTGGTAATCACTAAAACTAGCTGTATTTACGGGTTCAATTAAATATAGCCAATTAATTAAAATGCGAACCTCCTTATCATCCATTTTTTGAGATTCATAAAGTGCGTTGTTCCATTTCTTTCTATCAACGTAATCGAAAGCAGTTTTGGCAATTTCAAAATCTTTAGTGTTTAAAATTTTACTTTCAATTTGTGGAACCTGAACTTTGCTTGGCTTTTTGAAATCCCATGGTTTTAATTTTGGCTTAAGGTCTTCGTCTTGGCGAGTATCTTTTTTAGCTTGTGTATTTTTATCAGGTTTTGTTTCTTTAATTATTATGTTTTTAACTGATATTTTTTTATCAGTATTAGATGAAGTTTTAGTAGGTGTTACTTTTGTTTTTTTTTGATCTTCAGTTTTTTCAACTATATCCTTTTTTTTATTTTCTGGAGAAATTTTTTTAAAAAGAACACTCATTTTTGAATTAGACTTGTAAGCAGCTTTATCTATAAATTTTTCAGGTTTTAATTTTGGTATAATTTCTCGCGCCAAAACAAAGTTTGTTAAAAGCAAGATCAAAATGTTAATAATAAAGAGGAATTTTAATTTCATTTAATTTTATTAATTAAAAAAACAGTGTAATATAAAAAAATACTTTTATAGAAAATTAATATATGTTTAAAGGATCATTTGCTGCGCTGATTACTCCATTTAATAATAATCGTTTGGACAAAGAAGCTTTTGTTAGATTAATACATCATCAAATTGATAATGGTACACATGGTTTAGTTCCAGGCGGTACCACGGGTGAATCTCCAACTTTAAGTCACAAAGAACATAGAGAGATAATTAATATTTGCGTAAGAGAATCTAAAGACAAAATTCCTGTTATGGCTGGAACAGGTTCTAATTCAACAGAGGAAGCCATTGAACTTACAAGATTTGCAGAAAAGGCAGGGGCAAAAGCTGCTTTGATTGTCACTCCTTATTACAATAAGCCAACACAAGAAGGTCTATATCAACATTACAAAGCTATAAATAATAAATGTGGCATTCCAATTTTTATCTATAACATTCCAGGTCGATCAGTGATTGATATGAGTGTTGATACAATGGCAAGACTTTATGAACTTAAAAATATAGCAGGAGTTAAAGACGCTACAGGAGATTTAAAAAGAGTTATTTTGCAAAGAAAAAAACTTGGAAAAAATTTTATCCAATTTACTGGTGAAGATCTTAACGCATTTGAATTTAATTTAAGAGGAGGAATAGGATGTATTTCGGTAAGCGCGAATGTTGCTCCAAAATTATGTTCTGATTTGCAAACCTTGATGTTTTATAAAGAAGACAAGTTGCTTTTAAAAAAAGCTAAAGAAATAAATCAAAAACTAATCCCACTGCATCATTTAATGTTTATTGAAACAAATCCAGCGCCCGTCAAATATTCTGTGAGTTTACTAAAAATATGTAAGCCAGACTTACGTTTGCCTATGGTTACTATTGCAAAAAAAAATCAAATTAAAATTAGAAAAATTTTAAAAAAACTTTCATTAATATAATTAATGAACAAAGATAAAGATGAAGGCAATTATCACGTAGTTGCAAATAATAGAAAAGCAAGTTTTAACTATTTTTTTATAGAAACTTTAGAAGCTGGTATAGTTTTAGAAAGCTCAGAGGTTAAATCTTTACGAGAGGGCAAAGGTAACATTTCTGAATCGTACGCAGTTGATAGTGCCGGTGAACTTTTTTTACAAAATTCATATATTCCTGAATACAAACAATCCTCATACAACAATCACAACCCAAGAAGATTAAGAAAATTACTTCTTAAAAAAAAAGAAATTAACAAACTGTTGGGTAAAATTAATCAAGATGGACTTACTGTTGTTCCTATAAAAATGTATTTTAATCATAAAGGTATTGCAAAAGTCCAAATAGCAGTAGCGAAAGGAAAAAAGAGTCATGATAAACGAAACGTCAAAAAAACTAGAGATTGGGACAGAGAAAAATCTCGAATTTTCAGAAAAAATTAATTGTGGTTATATTATCTTTAGGCTCTAATTTAACTTCGAAATGGGGTACTCCAAAAGAAACTTTACTTAAAAGTTATAAATATTTTAATTCAAAAGATATTAAAATTGTAAAAAAATCAAGTTTTTACGAAAGCGAAGCAATACCTAACAAAACCGACCCAAAATTTATTAATAGCATTATAGTCGTAGAGACATCATATACTCCATTTAAATTGATTAATTATATTTTATCAGTAGAGAAAAAATTTCTTCGAGTTAGAAGCGAACCAAATTCTCCGAGAACTTTAGATATAGATATTATTGATTTTAAAAATAAAATTGTAAATATTAAAACTTCCTTACTAGATCTTCAGATTCCACATCCGCGATTAGAGAATAGAAATTTTGTTTTGTATCCAATCAAGGAAGTGTTTAATAAATGGAAAAGCCCATTATCCGGAAAATCAATTGATCATTTAATTGATAAATTAGACTCTAAGTCTAAGAAGAATATTACAATTATCTAGTTTCTTTGCTATATTAAGATTTATGCTCGATCAGCAACAACTTCTTGATAAAGTTAAAATATATAACAGTAACATTAATGAAGATATTTTAAAAAAAGCTTATAATTTTGCTGCTAAAGCTCACGAAACACAAACCAGACATTCAGGAGATCCTTATATTAGTCATCCAATCGCTGTTGCATCTATTTTATGTGATTTAAAAGTTGATACAGCAACAATTACCACTGCTTTGTTGCACGATACTATAGAAGACACAGAGGCTACATTCGAGCAAATTGAAAAATTATTTGGAAAAGAAATTGCAGAGCTGGTTGAAGGTGTTACCAAAATTTCTAAATTAGAGGATAAATCATTAGAATACTCAGCTGCTGAAAATTTTAGAAAATTAATATTAGCTACATCAAAAGATATTCGAGTCTTGCTTGTTAAACTAGCTGATCGTTTGCATAACATGCGAACTATTAATAATATTAAAGATTTGAACAAAAGAATTAGAATTTCTAAAGAAACTATGGAAATTTATTCGCCTCTTGCAGAGCGAATGGGAATGCATAATTTCAGAGATGAATTAGAAGATTTAGCATTTGGTGTTTTAAATCCAGAAGCTAGAAAATTAATTACAGATCGTTTAACTTTAATTAAAGAAACCTCTAATATTACTTTTTCTGAAATATCAAAAAAAATTACTAATTTATTAGATATAAAAGGAATTAAGGCTAAAGTTACTGGAAGAGAAAAAACTCCTTTTTCAATATGGAGAAAAATTCAAAATAAAAGAATATCGCTTGAACAGTTAACAGATATTATAGGTTTTAGGGTTATTCTAGACTCTGTTGATCTTTGTTATTTAAGTCTTGGAATATTTCATACTGAATGGTCAATGGTTCCTGGTCGTTTCAAAGATTATATTTCATTGCCTAAATCTAATAATTATCAGTCATTACATACTGCTGTTATTGGTCCAAAAAGACAAAAAATGGAAATTCAAATAAGAACAAAAGAAATGCATGAATTCGCAGAAAGAGGTATCGCTGCACATTGGAATTATAAAGCAAATGAAAAACTAAATCAGAATTCAATCCAACAGTATAATTGGCTTAAAGATTTAGTTGAGCTGATTGAAAGCGGAGATAGCAACGAGCATTACCTTGAATATACAAAAATGCAGTTATTCCAAGATCAAGTTTTTTGTTTTACACCAAAAGGAGCTCTAATTAGATTACCATCACAGGCTACCCCAATTGACTTTGCCTATGCAGTGCATACAGAAATAGGTGATAAATGTATTGGTTGCGAAATTAATGGAAAAGAGTCTCCAGTTCAGAGTATTTTGCATAACGGTGATGTTGTAAAAATTATAACTTCTTCTAAGCCGTCGCCGTCAATGTATTGGTCTAATGTTGCAAAAACTGGAAAAGCACGTGCTGCTGTTAGAAGATTTTGGTCTTCAAAATCTGAAAACAAAGAGCATAATAAAATGTACGACACCAGTTTATGGGTTTTACTGAGCCACAAGGCGGGAACTTTAGGGATGGTTGCGACTATGATTGGAAGAAATCATTGTAATATTTCTAATATTGAATTGGTAGACAAAAAAGATGATTATTTAAGTTTTATATTTGATCTCCAAATTAAAAATTTAAAAGATTTTACACTTTTAATTTCCGAGATTAAACAACATGGAATTAATTTTAAAATTATAAGAAATAGACATAATGCTGTCAGAAAAGAAAACTAAAAAAATATTTTTAAAAACAAATGCCTTATTATCAGGGCATTTTATTTTATCTTCAGGATTAAGAAGTGCTAATTATTTACAGTGTGCCAAATTGTTAATGCACCCAATTTATTCTGAAAAAGTTTGTAAATCTTTGGCAAAAAAAATAAAAAAAGAATTTAATAAAATCGATTTAGTTGTTTCTCCAGCTATGGGCGGAATAGTAGTTGGTTATGAAGTCGCAAGACAACTTGGAAAATCCTCAATATTTACTGAAAGAGTTAATGGAGAATTTCAACTAAGAAGGGGATTTGAAATTAAACCTAATATGAAAGTTTTAATTGTAGAAGATGTTATTACAACAGGAAAATCTAGTATTGAATGCGCTAAAGTAGTTGAGCAATTGAATGCGAAAGTAATTGGATTTGCTTGTATTGTAGATCGATCAAATAATAAAAGTCTAATCAAACAAAAAATAGTATCGCAAATAAAATTTAATTTTCCAACTTATGAAGTAAATAATTTACCTAAAGAGTTAAAAAAAATTCCTGCTATAAAACCAGGTAGTCGTAATCTTGTTTAATGAAAAATAAAATTAGACTAGGAGTGAATATTGATCATGTTGCTACTCTTAGAAATGTAAGAGGGGAAAATTATCCATCTCCATTACAGGCGGCACAAATTGCTGAAAAAAATGGAGCAGACTTAATCACTGTTCATCTACGAGAGGATAGAAGGCACATCCAATATAAAGATGTTTTTTTATTAAAAAAATATCTTAAAATTCCAATTAATTTAGAAATGGCATTAACAAAACCAATGATAAATATAGCGCTTAAATTAAAACCTAATTTTGTATGTATTGTTCCGGAAAAAAGAAAAGAAGTTACTACAGAAGGCGGACTAAATCTTAATTATAAAAAAGATTTTTTAAAAGAATCAATTGAATTACTTCAAAAAAAAAAAATAAAAGTTTCCTTATTTATCGAACCTAATACTAAATCTGTTAAAGCAGCTAGTGAATTGAAAGCTAATAATATTGAAATTCATACAGGAAAATTTGCCAAAAATTATAAAAAAAAACTTAATAATTTAGAATTTAATAAAATTAAAAGTGCAGCAATACTTGCAAAAACTTTAGGATTAGGAGTTCACGCTGGCCACGGCCTGACGTACGAAAGTGCTAAAAAAATTACTCAAATCAAAGAAATAGTTGAATTCAACATAGGGCATTTTATCGTATCGGAGTCAGTTTTTTTTGGTATAGCTAGTGTTCTTAAAAAATTTAAAAAAATTTTAAATTCATGAAAATTCTAGGACTAGGGACAGATATTGTTAATCTTGCAAGAATAAAAAAAATACAACTTAAATACGGTCAGAAATTTGTAAATAAAGTTCTTACTAAAAATGAAATTAAAATAGAAAAAAAAAAATTTCAAACTGTGCGATCAGAAACACTTGCGAAAAGATTTGCAGCTAAAGAAGCGATATCAAAAGCAATTGGTTTTGGAATGTCTAAGGGAATTTATTTTAAAAATATTGAAATTATTAATAATAAACACGGAAAACCTTGTGTTAATCTTTATGGAAAAACTAAGGCTATTCTTAAAAAAATATCCAAAAAATATGATATTTTTTTAACTCTTTCAGATGATAAGCCTTGGTCTGTTGCGACTGCATTAATTACCTCAAAATGAAAAAAACAATTATAGAAAATCTAAAAACTTTAATTTTTGCTTTTGTTGTTGCAATAATTATTAGGACTTTTTTATTTCAACCTTTTTACATTCCCTCATCTTCAATGGAAGAAACTCTATTAGTTGGTGATCGTTTATTTGTTACTAAATTTTCTTATGGATATAGCAAACATTCCTTTCCATTCAGTTTAGGTTTTTTTGAAAATAGAATCTTGTATTCAGTTCCTAAGAGAGGCGATGTTATAGTTTTTAAAACACCAGAAGACAATGATACAGATTACATCAAGCGTTTAATAGGTTTGCCAGGTGACAAAATTCAAATGAAAGAAGGTGTTTTGTATATAAATAATCAACCTGTTAAAAGACAACTGATTAAAAAAGGACTAGTTTTGTGTGGCGGACAAAAAGTTCAATCTATTTTTTACAAAGAAACCTTAGAAAATAATAAGTCCTATGTAGCGGCTTATGCAGAACAGCATTCATCCAAAAATACTGATGTCTACATTATACCATCAGATAAATATTTCTTTATGGGAGACAATAGAGATTGTTCTTTAGATAGCAGATATTTAAACCATGTTGGATATGTCGATAAGATTAATTTAGTTGGTAAGGCTCAATTATTATTTTTTTCTAACAATGAAACAATTGGTAATTTTTTTACATTCTGGAGGTGGCCTCAATCCATTCGCTTTAATAGAATTTTAAGATTTATTGAATGAGCTTAGATAGTCATATTAGTGACATTGAAAAAATAATTAAGATTCAATTTTCAGATAAAAAACTTCTTCAACAGGCATTAATTCATAAAAGTTATTCAGATGATAATAAGATTAATAATGAAGTTCTTGAATTCTTAGGAGATAGAGTTTTAGGATTAGTTTTAGCAAAAAAATTAATAAGTCTTTATCCGCAAGATAAAGAAGGCCAACTAGACAAACGTTTGGCTTCTTTGGTTAATAAAAAAGTGTGCGCTAAGGTCATTTCTAGTTTAGATATCATTAACTTTCTTGTAACCAGCAAATCTCAAAAAAAAGTTAAATTAACTAACGTTAAATTATACGGTGATTTATGCGAGTCAATTATTGGAGCTATTTACATAGATAAAGGTTTTAAAACTTGTGAAGAGTTTATTTTAAATTTGTGGAAATATGAACTTGAAAAATCTTCAGATATTAAAATCGACGCTAAAACAAAATTACAGGAATTGTCACTAAAATTATACAAAGAATTACCAAAGTATAAAGACTTGTCCCAAAGCGGTCCTGCGCACAAACCAATATTTAAAGTTTCTGTTAGTATAAAAAAATCTAAATCTTTTATTGCTGAAGGATCATCCAAGCAAAATGCGCAATTAAAAGCAGCTGAACTATTATTAAATAATATAAAAGATGAATAAAACAAAATCAGGCTTTGTTTGTATAGTAGGACCAACTAATGCAGGCAAATCTACATTGCTAAATACGATCTTTAAAAAGAAAATTTCAATTGTTTCTAATAAAGTTCAAACAACAAATTTTGCAATTGAAGTAACAAAATATTACAAAAATAATCAAATTATTTTTATTGATACTCCTGGACTTTATAGCAAAAGAAACGATACTAATTTTCTCACAAATATATTTGAAGAAGTTGAAAGAGCAGATGTACTGGTTATTATTTTAGATATTTCAATAAATTTATATTATGAGGAAATGATTGAAAAAATTTTAAACAAGACAGTTAAACCTAAATTACTTATTTATAATAAAGTAGACAAAATTACACAAAGTTCGGTAGTAAAAAAAATTCTTGATAATGAATTCGTGAATAAATTCGATGAAATATATTACGTTTCTGCTTTAAAGAATAAGAATATCGAAACTTTATTAGATGGTATTGTAAAATATTTACCGATAGGATCTTTTGAAAAAAGTCTATCTTTTGAAACTAATGTATCAAAACAACTTTTTTTTTCAGAATTAACGAGAGAAGCAATTTTTAAATATTTAAATCAGGAAATACCTTATCAAATATTAGTTAAAACTGTAAGTTATGAAAAGGTTTTAAGAAATTATAAAATTTCACAAATTATTTATGTAAAGAATGAAAACCATAAAAAAATTATTTTAGGTAAAAATGGTAGTGTTATTAAAAAAATTGGAACATCGTCACGTAAGCAAATAGAAAAAGTTCTAAAACATAAAGTTAGTTTATTTTTAGAAGTGCAGATAACAAAGTAATGAACTGGACTGATGAAGGATATATTCTAAATATCAATTTATATGGCGAAAATTCAAGTATTGTTAGTATTCTTTCTAAAGATCACGGTCATCACAAAGGTGTTGTTTATGGCGCAACATCAAGCAAGATTAAGAAATTACTACACATTGGTAACAAGATAAAAGTTCAATGGAAATCTAAATCTGAAAATGCAGTCGGATATTATAATTTTGAATTATTAGAGGCGATAACCCCTAAATATTTTGATGATATCAAACGATTACATGCGATACTTTCAGCAACTAACATATGTTTAAAAACTTTACCTGAGCGGAATAAATATCTGCTTATTTATGAAAATTTTGAAAATCTACTAAATCAATTAAGTAATAATTTTTTCTTTAAAGAGTATGTATTGTTCGAGAAAATACTTTTATCTGAGTTAGGTTATAATCTAGATATTAATGATGAGACTAAAAATGATTTTATTAAAATTTTTAATAAAACTTTAACTTATCCACAATTTTTTATTGATAAAACTTTATCATTTAATAATAAAGATATTTATAATGGTTTGTTAATTAATAAATTTCAATTTTTAAATTATATTTTTGAACCAAACAAAATTAAATTTCCAAATTGTAGAATAAAATTAGAAAATTTTTTTAATGAATAATAAAAATATCCTTAACGCCACTTTAGCAGCAGAATTTAGTCACAAGTATTTAGCTTATGCTTTATCAACCATTACTCATAGAGCACTTCCGGATGTTCGGGATGGACTAAAACCAGTTCATCGTAGACTTTTGTATGCGATGTATCTTTTAAATCTAGGTTCTAAATTACAACCTAAAAAATCAGCAAGAGTAGTAGGTGATGTTATCGGTAAGTTTCATCCTCATGGGGATCAATCCGTCTACGATGCATTAGTAAGATTGGCTCAAGATTTTTCAATACGATATCCATTAATTAATGGCCAGGGAAATTTTGGGAACATTGACGGAGATAACGCTGCCGCGATGCGTTATACAGAAGCAAAGTTAACAGAAATTTCAGAACTTCTTTTAGAAAATATCGATGAAGAAACAGTAGATTTTCAAAGTACTTACGACGGAGATTTAAAAGAGCCGCTTGTTTTTCCAGCAAAGTTTCCAAATTTACTCGCTAATGGCGCATCAGGAATTGCAGTGGGCATGGCAACAAGTATACCTCCCCATAATATTATAGAAATTTGTGAAGCATTAAAAATTATAAATAATAATAAAAACGTAACAATAAAAGATTTATTAAAAGTTTTACCAGGGCCTGATTTTCCTACAGGTGGAATTTTAAATAATAATAAATCAGAAATTGTAAAAGCTTATACCTCTGGAAAAGGTTTTTTTGAGTTAAGATCTTCTTATAAAGTGGAGGATTTAGGTAGAGGGCAATATCAGATTTCCATAAGTGAAATTCCTTATCAAGTTAACAAATCAACTCTTATTGAAAAAATTGCAGATTTAATAATTAATAAAAAAAACAAGTTAATAGACAATGTAATCGATGAATCTGATCAGTTGGTTAGAATTGTAATTAGACCTAAAAATCGTAACGTTAAGCCAGAAGTTTTAATGGAAAGCTTATTTAGACAAACAGATCTTCAAGTTAGGATTTCTCTTAATATGAACGTTTTAAATTCTAAACTTCAGCCAAAAGTAATGTCTTTGAAAGAAGTTTTAAGTAATTTTTTAGCTCATCGTTATGAAGTTCTTTTAAGAAAATCAGAATTTAGACTTACAAATATTAAAAATAGAATAGAAATTTTAACTGGTTTTATCAAAGTTTATCATAACTTAAATGAAATTATAAAAATTATAAGAAACGCTGAAGATCCAAAAACAAAATTAATTCAACGTTTCAAATTTACTCAAAATCAAGTGAATGCAATTTTAGACATGCGTCTTAGAAATCTAAGAAAATTAGAAGAAAAAGAAATCAAGCAAGAATTTAAAGACTTAAGTATAGAAAAATCTTATTTAACTAAATTACTATCCTCAAAAGGATTACAAAAAAAGGAAATAGACCAAGAAATTGAATTTCTTACTAAAAAATTTAAAAACGATTCTGCACTTGGGAAAAGAAGAACTAAACTAGATAAATTTAATAATATTAACGAAGAGTCTTTTGATAGCGAGGTTAAATCAAATGATCCTCTAACAATTAGTTTATTAAATAATGGCTTTATAAAATCTCAAAAAACATTTGTAAAAGATTTAGACCAATTAGTTTCTAATAATAATAATTTTATTGTTATGCACGCTAGATCAAGTGATAAAATTATTCTAAGCTCAAATATTGGAAAATTTTATACTTTGTCAGCCGATAGTATATTATCAGGATCTTCAACTGGTCGACCAATATCTTCGTATCTTACGCTGACTGACAATGAAAAAATTGCAGATGCATTTGTATTGCAAAATGAAAAAGCATTATTTCTTTATACTAAAAATGGTTTTGGATTTATTGCTCAGCAAAAAAATCTAGAGTCCAATAAAAAAAGCGGAAAGAAAATAATGAACGTTAAAGGAGATGATCAGTTAATCGGAGTAGTAGAAATTAATAATAATTCTAACAACATAGCAATAGTATGTGACAGTGAAAGCAAATTTAAAGTATTATGTTTTGATTTGAAAGAATTGCCAATTTTAGACAAAGGAAAAGGAGTTACATTAATAAAAGGCAAGAATTTAAAAATTAAATCTGCAACTGTTTTTGACACAAGTTCCAGTATTAAAGATCAATTCAATAAAACAATTATAGACAAAACCTCAGTTAACCAGTTCTTAAGTAGTAGGGCAAAAGCTGGTAAAGTATTTAAAAATTACAAAAACCAAATTTTAGCTAGAAATTTCGAAAATAATTTTAAATCCCTATAATTTATGGATCCAAAAAATTATAAAAGAGTTTTGTCAAGGTACGCTACTGGAATAGCGATAATTGTAACTAAAATTGATAAATATTCTGTTAACGCGATCACGATTAATTCTTTTTCTTCAATATCATTAAATCCGCCGTTTATTTCCTGGAGCTTAGATAAGTACAGCTCAACTTATTCTAACTTCCAAAACATTAAGTTATTTGATGTTTATATTTTATCATTTAGACAAAAAAAAATTTCCAATTTCTTTTCATCTAATACTCAAGCTTTATTTAATTCCAAAGTTATTAAGGATTTGCAAAAATTTTCTTTAGCAAAATTAAGCTGCGCAACTATTAAGAAATATACGTTTGGCGATCATTTATTTTTTTTAGCAAGGGTTAAAAAATATAAATTAAATAGCAATATAAGACCTTTAATTTATTTTTCCGGAACGTATAAATAGTTAATCTTGTAAAAACTTTTCTACTACTTCATTAGCGAAGTAACTTACAATTGCATCAGCGCCAGCTCTTTTCATGCTATATAAAACTTCCATAATTATTTTTTCATCAGCTAAAGAATTATTTATTCCATTCTTAATTAAACTATATTCACCAGAAACATTGTAAGCAAATACTGGAACGTTAAAATCTTGTTTTACTTTATAAATTATATCGAGATAACTAAGAGCAGGTTTTACCATAACCATATCAGCTCCTTCATCGATATCTAATCTAACTTCATTAATAGCTTCATAAGAATTTCTATAATCCATTTGATAAGTCTTTTTATCAAATTTAAGAGTTTTATTTGTTCCTATTGCATCTCTAAATGGAGAATAGAAATTAGAAGCGTACTTCACTGCGTATGAAAGTATTTGTGTGTTATAAAATTTATTTTTTTCAAGTATTTCTCTGATAATTTTAACTCTTCCATCCATCATGTCCGAAGGTGCAATGATGTCACAACCCGCTTGTGCTAAAATTAATGCTTGTTGTGAAAGCACTTTGTTAGTTTCGTCATTGTTAATTTCATTATTAATTAATAATCCGTCATGACCATGAGATGTATAGGGATCTAGTGCTACATCACAAATTACTCCAATTTTTTTGTTATATTTTTTAATTTTAGAAATCGCGTTACAGACAATGTTATTTTTATTTAAAGCTTCACTACCTTTGTTATTTTTTTTAGAATTATTAATTAACGGAAATATTGCTACGGCTGGTATAGAATTATTAGATATTCTATCGATTACTTTTTCTAAATTATCAACAGAGTAGCGATAAATGCCAGGCATACTATCAATTTTTTCTTTTTTATTTTTGCCCTCACATATGAAAATTGGCATGATAAAATCTGATTTATTGATAGACACGTCGTTAGTTAACTTACGTGACCATTCAGATTTTCTATTTCTTCTAAGTCTTGTATAGGGAAATTTCATTATTTTATTTTTGGTGCGACAATACATTAAATGTATATATTTGGAAAAAATTTTCTTAAGCTATTTTTTATATGATAAATTACGATCAAATCTTTAATAATGCTTTGAAAGACCTTAGACAGGAAGGTCGCTATAGAACATTTAATAATATTACTCGAAAAAAAGGAGAATTTCCTAAAGCAGTTTATAACAATCAATTTGGAATTAAGAGCGATGTTACTATTTGGTGCAGTAATGATTATTTAGGTATGGGTCAAAACTCTTCAGTTGTGGATGCGTTTGTAAATGCTGTTAATTTAGTTGGTGCTGGGGCAGGAGGTACCAGAAATATTTCCGGAACATCTAATTATCATGTAGAATTAGAAAATGAACTTGCTAAATTTCATAAAAAAGATGCTGCGTTAATTTTTACATCCGGTTACATCGCAAATGAATGTGCATTAAGCACCTTAGCTAAAATGTTGCCTGATTGTATAATTTATTCTGATGAAAATAATCACGCTTCAATGATTGAAGGTATTAGAAAAGGTAATTCTGATAAATTTATTTGGAAACATAATGATATCAATCATTTAGAAATGTTATTAAAAAAATCTAACCCAGCATTGCCGAAAATTGTTGCATTTGAGTCTGTTTATTCAATGGATGGTGATTTTGCTCCAATTAAAGAAATAATAGATGTTTCAAAAAAATATAATGCTTTAACTTATTTGGATGAAGTCCATGGTGTTGGTTTGTACGGAAAAAATGGTGGTGGATTGGCGGAAGAATTAAATGTTATTGAAGATATTGATATTTTTGAAGGTACTTTAGCCAAAGGTTTTGGATTGATGGGAGGATATATAACTGCCAAAAATAATATTATTGATGTGATAAGATCTTATGCGCCAGGATTTATTTTTACCACTTCTTTGCCGCCAAGCTTAGCAGCAGCAGCTATCGCAAGTGTCAGATATGTTAAAAATAACCACAGTTTAAGAGAAGCTCTGTATGAAAGAGCAAATAAATTAAAAAAACTTATGTTAAAAAAAAATTTACCTATTATTCAAAATAACAGTCATATTGTTCCACTGTTAGTTAAAGACCCAGCAAGATGTAAAGAAATCTCTGATATTTTGCTTAACAATTATTCCATTTATGTTCAACCCATTAACTACCCAACCGTACCTAAAGGATCTGAAAGACTAAGATTTACACCAACGCCTTTGCATGATGATTCTAAAATTGAATTTTTAGTAAATAGTTTAGATGCTATCTGGAATGAGTTAAAACTTTCTAGAGCTGCATAATATCTTTTTATATACAAGCTTTTTTGAAATTGGTAATTAGGTAAAGTGTCAAAAATATTAATAAAATCATTATTTTTAGCTTCAGATCATGCTGGTTTTTTAATGAAGGAAAAAATTAAATTTTTTCTTAAAAGAAGTAAAATTAAATACAAAGATCTAGGCTGTTATTCTGATGATCGAGTTGATTATCCTGATTACGCAAAAAGAGTTGTTAAACAGATGAAAAAATCTAGTGATTTTGGAATGCTTATTTGTGGTTCTGGAATTGGAATTTCAATTGCAGCTAATAGATTTAAAAGAATAAGAGCAGCTAATTGTTATAACGTGTTATCTGCCTCATTGGCAAGAAAACACAACAATGCGAATATATTATGTCTCGGAGCTCGATTAACAACGTATAAAAACGCTACAAAAATTATCAAAACTTTTGTAAGTACTAGATTTGAAGGTGGAAGACATACCGATCGTATTTTAAAACTAGATAAATAAATTATGAGCTCAGCAGAAAAATTAAATAAAAAAATTATCGAAAATTTTTTTAAATCGAATTTAGAAACTGTTGATACTGATCTCTTTAAAGTAATTAAAGATGAAAAAAAACGTCAACAAGATCATATTGAATTAATTGCTTCAGAAAATATCGTCTCAAAAGCAGTACTTGAAGCGCAAGGATCGGTACTTACAAATAAATATGCCGAAGGTTACAGCGGTAAAAGATATTACGGTGGATGTGAATTCGTTGATGTCGCAGAAGATTTAGCTATTGAAAGGGCTAAAAAACTTTTCAATTGTAAATTTGTAAATGTGCAACCTCATTCAGGCGCACAAGCAAATGGTGCAGTATTTTTAGCTTTACTTAAGCCAGGCGATACAATTTTAGGAATGTCTATCGACCAAGGAGGACATCTTACGCATGGAGCTCCTCCAGCTATGTCTGGAAAATGGTTTAAGGCAATTGGATACGGTGTAAGAAAAGATAATGGTTTAATAGATTACGATTCAGTTAGAGATTTAGCAAAAAAAAATAAGCCTAAATTAATTATTGCAGGTGGTAGTGCTTATTCAAGAATAATAGATTTTAAAATTTTTAGAGAAATCGCTGATGAAGTGGGCGCTTATCTTTTAGTCGATATGGCTCATTTCTCAGGTTTAGTTGCAGGAGGAGTTTATCCAAATCCAGTTGATCATGCCCATGTAACTACAACTACTACTCATAAAGTTTTAAGAGGACCAAGAGGAGGAATGATTTTGACAAATGATGAGGAGCTTTCTAAAAAATTTAATTCTGCTGTATTTCCAGGATTGCAAGGTGGTCCATTAATGCATGTTATAGCGGCAAAAGCTGTATGCTTTAAAGAAGCTTTAACAAATGACTTTAAATCTTATGCAAGAGAAGTTGTTCAAAATGCCAAAACGTTATCTGATACACTAAAAAATTTAGGTTATAAAATTTTCTCAGGCGGAACGGATACTCATTTATTACTTTTAGATTTAAGACCAATGAAATTAACAGGCAAAGATGCATCAATAGCTCTGGAACGAGCTCATATTATCTGCAACAAGAATGGAATTCCTTATGATGAGGAAAAACCATGGATTACATCGGGTATAAGACTTGGATCTCCAGCCTGCACAACAAGAGGTTTTTCAACTGAAGAATTTAAAACTATTGCGATTTTAATTGATAAAGTTTTGAAAGGGTTGATAAATAATAATTCTGTAAAAATAGAAACAGAAGTAAAAGCAGAAGTGCTTAAATTATGTTCTGTTTTTCCTATATATAATTTTTGATTTTATGATTTGCCCATTTTGCAAAGAAAAGGAAACCTCAGTAATAGACTCTCGACCAACAGAAGATGGCACAGTTATAAGAAGAAGACGAGAGTGTGGTTGTGGTAAACAGCGATTTACTACATTTGAAAGAGTTCAATTAAGAGAAATGGTTGTTGTTAAAAAGAACGGAAGAAAATCTCCATTTGATAGAGAAAAACTTTCAAAATCTATTAATATTGCCCTAAGAAAAAGACCAGTTGATGTTGATACAATAGAAAAATTTGTATCTAGAATTTATAGAAATCTAGAGGATCTTGGGCAGGCCGAAATTTCATCTACTATAATCGGTAAATATGTGATGGAAGGATTGAAAGAACTTGATCCAGTTGCTTACGTACGTTTTGCTTCTGTCTACACTAATTTTAAAGAAGTTAAAGATTTTGAGCAATTTGTAGATCAACTAAATGTTCCTGGTAAAAAGTAATATAAAAAATCTAAAATCTTATTTTATGTCTTTGGCTTTTAAGTTAGCCAATTTGCATAACGGAATAACTTTTAACAATCCTTCCGTTGGCGCACTAATTTTATATAAAAATAAAATAATTAGCTACGGCATTACAGGTATAGGAGGAAGTCCGCACGCTGAATACGATGCACTAAAAAAAATTAAAAGTAAGAAAAATAAATATAGTCTTTATTCAACATTAGAGCCTTGTCATCATGAAGGAAAAAATCCCTCTTGTTCTGATTTTATTAAAAAGAAAAATATTACCAGGGTTTTATACTCAGACAAAGACTGCAATATAAAAGTTAGTGGAAAAGGTTTAAGATACTTATCTAATAATAAAATAAAAATTAATAATATTAAAAATAATTTTGCTAATAATTTCTACAAAGAACACAATGATTTTAGCGAAAATTACTATCCAAAAGTTTTTGCTAAAATTGCGACGACCAAAAATTACTACTCTTTTATTAAAGGCAGAAAAAAAATTACTAATGTTTATTTAAATAAATATACCCACTTATTGAGATCTCAGATTAACGCTATATTAGTTGGCGTTTTAACAGTAAATATAGATAATCCAATATTGAATTGCAGAATAGAAGGTTTTGATAATTTAAGTCCAGCTCGGTTTATTATCGATCCTAGGTTAAATATTAATACAAACTCTACAATTGTTAAGACGTCAAAACATATACCAACTTATATTTTTTATTCATTTGAAAATAATTATAAAATTAAATTTCTTAGCAAAAAAAATGTTAAACTTATTTATATTCCAAACAATAATAAGTTCTTAATGGATCCTAAGGAGATTTTATATTCTATTGGTTTATTGGGTTATAAAAATGTGCTTATAGAAGGCGGATTAAAGACAATAGAACTTTTTCTTAAAGATAAATTAATCGACCGTTTTTATTTTTTTAAAAATAATGATTTAATCGATAAAAATGCATCACATTCTTTTAATAAAGTTCATTCTTATCTAAAAAATAATTTTAAAAGAAATAAAGTTTTAGAACAGGTATATATAGCTGATAATAGTATTGAAGTGTATCAAAGATAATTTTTATGTTCACAGGAATCATCAAAGACGTTGGTCAAATTTCTAGATTTTATAAATTTAAGAATGGCTATAATTTAAATATTACAACAACTTTGAATTTTACAAACAAAGAAATAGGAAATTCAGTTAGCTGTTCTGGAGTTTGTTTAACACTTATTAAAATAATAAATAAAAATAAAAAACGAGAAATATGTTTTTTTTTATCTAATCATACATATAAAACTTCAGCATTTATAAAATTTAAAATTGGTAATATTATAAATTTAGAAAAATCACTTAAATTGGGAGATGAAATTGGCGGACATATTGTCCAGGGGCATGTTGATACGACATTAAAGGTTATTTCAATTTTAAATTATAAATCTACTAGCTGGGAAATTTTTTTTAATGTACCAAAAAAATTTAAAAAGTTTTTGATTGAGAAGGGATCAATTTCTATCAATGGTATATCATTGACTATTGCAAAGATTTTAAAAAATAAATTCAAAGTAGTTATAATTCCTCACACTCTAAAAAATACAAATTTACTTGATTTAAAGACCAATGACTATGTCAATGTTGAATTTGATTTAATTACCAAAACTTTATTGAATAAATAAGTATATGTTTTCTTCTATGAAAAAAATTATTCAAGATGCTAAAAAAGGCAAAATGTTTATTTTGATTGATGATAAAAATAGAGAAAACGAAGGTGATCTAATTATTCCTGCATCCAAAATTGATCATAAAAAAATTAATTTTATGGCAACACACGCAAGGGGATTAATCTGTCTCGCTATAGATAAAAAAAAAGCAAAGGCGCTTAAACTTTCGCTAATGCCAAATAGAAATTCGTCTCGTTTACAAACAGCATTTACCGTTTCGATAGAAGCTCGCAAAGGAGTGACGACCGGTATATCAGCGAAAGATCGTGCTCTTACAATTAAAACAGCCATTAGAAAAAATTCTTCATCTAAGGATATATCAACTCCGGGTCATATTTTTCCTTTAGTAGCAAAAGACGGGGGTGTACTCGAAAGAGCTGGTCATACAGAAGCTGCGGTTGATATTTCTAAATTATCAAATTGTGGTTCAAGTGGAGTTATTTGTGAAATTATGAATGAAGATGGTTCTATGGCTAAGGGTAAATCCCTCTTAAAATACGCTAAGAAATTTAAATTAAATATTGCACGTATAGAAGACCTCATTGCTTACCGTTTAAAGCGTGAAACCTTGATTAAGTTAAAGAGAGTTGAAGAAGTAAATATTACTCCTAATGAAAAATATAAGGTTAAAATTTATGAAAATAAGTTAGATGGCAAAGAGCACATTGCTTTGATTAAAGGAAAAAAAATAAGAGGGCTACCACGAGTTAGAGTAATCTCATCTAATATAGTTACAAGCTTTTTATCTCGTAACAAAGATAATTTATCTATTAATAAAACCTTTAAGTATTTTGAAAAATTTCAAAATTGTATTTTAATTATTATAAGAGATGAAGTAATTAATAATAAAGACAAACGCAATAATGATAGTGGTTTAAGAAATTACGGTATTGGAGCCCAAATTTTGAGAAATTTAAATGTCAAAAAAATGATTTTGATAACTAAATTTAAGAAAAATATTATCGGATTAAAAGGATTTGGTATTAAAATTATTAAACAAGAAATAATTAAATGAAAAAAAAAATTCTAATCGTAAGTTCTTCCTTTTATAAAAAATTTGAATCAAATTTATTAAATGGAGCTCTTAAAAAATTAGACAAAAATAAATTCAGTATTGATCATTTTTCAGTACCAGGCGCTTTTGAAATTCCTCAACTTTTAAATATATTATTGCAAAAAAATAAATATTCATTTTGTATTGCTTTAGGTTGTATCATTAAGGGGCAAACTCCGCATTTTTATATTATTAGTCAATCAATTTCAGATAAGCTTTTAGAACTTTCTTTTAAATATAATCTTCCCATTTCAAATGGAGTGTTAAATTGCAATAATTCTAAACAAGCAAAAGAAAGATGTGATCCTAAAAAGAAAAACAAAGGTGGAGAAGCAGCCCTGGCTGCATTAAGTGTTTATAATTCTATTTAATAAACACCTATGAAATTAAATAAAAACAATCCAAGACTGATTATCGTTCAGCTTCTTTATAGTTATTCTTTAAACAGCCAAAAACTTTTATTTGATTTTAAAAATCCATATAAAAGATTTATTAAAAAAATGTGTAATGGCGTTATTGAAAATGATTCAGTTTTAGAAAAAAAACTTATCGAATTTTTAGATCAAAAATTTGATATAAAAAAATTTGAAGTAATATTTACTTTAATTCTTAAATCGGCAATTTATGAAATTTTTTTTTACAAAAAAACTCCTTTTAAGGTAGTGATTGATGAATATTTGAATATTTCGAAAATGTTTCTAAACGACAAGCAAAAGAATATTGTTAATGCGGTGTTGGATAAGATCGCTAAAACTACTTAATTTGCTTAATTTATTCTAAGTTTTTAGCTATTTTGCTTAAAAAAGGTTGATTTTACTTACATTTTTTGGCAATTACGTGTGCTTAACAACTTAAATAGTAGATCAAAATATGCTTAATCCAAGTTACGTTCTTAATTTAATAATACTTTCAGGTTTAATTTCTATTGCGTTTGCTTTTATTACGGGCAAACAAATTATGTCAGCTAGTGCCGGCAATGCAAAAATGAAAGAAATTGCAGGTGCAATTCAAATTGGCGCTAAAGCATATTTAAATCGTCAATATAAAACAATTTCTATAGTTGGAATTGTTGTTCTTGGTTTAGTTATTTATTTATTTAGTTATTGGGTTGGACTTGGATATTTTATTGGAGCGTTTCTATCGGGCATAGCAGGGTATGCTGGCATGTTGGTGTCAGTTCAAGCTAACGTTAGAACAGCTGAAGCTTCAAGAAAAAGTTTAGCTTCTGGTTTAAGTATTTCTTTCAAATCTGGCGCATTAACTGGAATGTTAGTTGCAGGTTTAGCTTTGCTTGCTATCGCAGTTTATTATTGGATACTTTTGCAATACAACATTGAACAAAGAGTAATCTCTAATGCGTTAGTTGCTTTAGGATTTGGAGCTTCTTTAATTTCAATTTTTGCTAGACTTGGTGGCGGTATATTTACAAAAGGTGCTGATGTTGGAGCTGATTTAGTTGGTAAAGTCGAAGCTGGAATACCAGAAGATGATCCTCGTAATCCAGCAGTTATAGCAGATAACGTTGGTGATAACGTAGGCGATTGCGCTGGTATGGCAGCGGATTTATTTGAAACATACGTTGTGACAATTGTTGCGACTATGGTTCTTGCGCAAATATTTTTCTCTGGAAATTTAAACATGCTTATTTATCCATTATCAATTGCTGGCAGTTGTTTAATCACATCGATTATTGGAACTTATTTTGTAAGACTTGGAAAAAGTAAAAATATTATGGGTGCTTTATATAAAGGATTTATAGTTTCTGCATTATTGTCTCTCGTGGTCTTGTATTATGTGACTCAAAAAGTAGTTGGGTTTAATATTGTCTATAAAGTAGGAGTCAAAAATTTTACTGGCTTTAGCTTGTATGAATGCGGTGTCATTGGACTTGTAATAACTGGACTATTAATTTGGGTAACAGAATATTACACTAGCACAGCATACAATCCTGTAAAATCAATTGCAAAATCCTCAACTACCGGCCATGGAACTAATGTAATTCAAGGTTTAGCTGTATCAATGGAAGCAACAGCATTACCAGCTTTAATTATCGTTTGTGGAATATTATCAACTTATTTAATCGCAGGATTATACGGAATAGCTATTGCGGTAACCACAATGTTAGCATTAACAGGAATGGTTGTAGCTTTAGATGCTTATGGTCCAGTTACAGATAACGCCGGTGGAATTGCGCAAATGAGCAATCTTCCATCAAATGTTAGAAAAGTAACTGATGCATTAGATGCTGTAGGAAATACTACTAAAGCAATTACAAAAGGATATGCGATTGGTTCAGCTGGTTTAGGAGCTTTGGTTTTGTTTGCTGCTTACACTGAAGATATAAAACATTTTTCAGCAATTAGTGGATCTGCATTAAAAGGAGTTGTCGTAAGCTTTGATTTATCAAATCCTTATGTTGTGATCGGTTTATTGATCGGTGGGTTATTACCTTATTTATTTGCTTCTATGGGAATGCAAGCGGTCGGCAGAGCAGGTGGCGCAGTTGTTGTTGAAGTTAGAAGGCAATTTAAAAAATGGCCAGGCATTATGAAAAATAAACAAAAGCCTGATTATAGAAATGCAGTTGATATTTTAACTAAAGCTGCAATTAAAGAGATGATAATACCATCTTTGCTTCCAGTTTTATCACCAATCATTTTATACGTGATAATTTATTATATCGCTGGAACATCTTCAGCTTTATCTTCGCTTGGCGCGATGTTGCTAGGAGTAATTATCACAGGCTTTTTCTTAGCTGTTTCAATGACAGCTGGTGGTGGAGCTTGGGATAATGCAAAAAAATATATTGAAGATGGACATTACGGCGGAAAAGGTTCGGATGCTCATAAAGCTGCTGTCACAGGTGATACAGTTGGAGATCCTTACAAAGATACTGCTGGGCCAGCGGTTAATCCAATGATCAAAATAACCAATATCGTGGCATTGTTATTATTGGCTATTGTTGCTCGGTAGATTTTCCAAAATCTGCAACTCGTTTTCTTACGCTAGACAGGAAGTCAGTCATGAAATCCTGTTTCTGAGTTAGTGAAGTTGTTTTTTCTTGATCGAAATTATTTTTTGAAAGAAGATCTTTATTAAGTAAATCTTTTTTTCTTAAAACTCCTAAATTATCGAATTCTAATCTTAGAGTGTCATTAATAGTAACTTGTTTTTCACCTAGTTTGCTAATAGTCGTTCTAACTTCGTTATAAATCCAAACATTTTTGTTTGTCACATCTATATTTTGAGGCGATCCAATTAACATAACTACATCATTCACATTTGTTTCATTAGGCAATAAACTTTCTGACTTATCTTTTAAATGATCTATCCCATGTAATTGATCAATGGGCACACAATTAGTTATTGTTAGTAGCGCTAATATTGAAAATATTTTTGAATAATTATTCATTGTCTATCTGTAACATATAAAATTAATATTAAACATTTTTAGAGATATTTTAGACATTATTAATCTTTTATTCATAAACTATGTTGATTTATTGTTTTTAAATGGTACCAAAGGCATTTAATTATATATAAAAAATGGCTGTTCCTAAACGTAAAACCTCAAAATCAAGAAGAAATCTGAGAAGATCACATCATGCCGCTGTATTTAAAAATGTGATTGAAGATAAAAAAAGTGGAGAATATAGACTTTCGCATCATGTGGATGAAAAAACGGGGATGTATAATGGAAAACAGATTTTTAAACCAAAAATTTAATTTTATTATCAATTTTTTATTTAAATGAAATTCACTGTTGCTGTAGATGCAATGGGAGGTGATGACTCCCCTTTAAAAGTAATAAAAGGTCTAAATTTATTTTTAGAGAAAAATAATAATTTAAATTTTTTGATTTTTGGAAATAAAGATTTAATAAATCCAATTTTATCTAAATATCCATTAGTTACTTCAAGCAGCACTATCATTCATACAAACGAAAGAGTAAAAGATGATCTTTCACCATTAGAAGCAGTAAAAAAAGGTAAAAATTCTAGTATGTTTTTAGCCTTAACAGCTTTGAAAGACAATAAAGCTCAAATAGCGATATCTGCAGGCAATACAGGAGCATTATTAGTCATGTCTAGACTTGTTTTAAATACAATGGAGGGAGTAGATAAGCCAGCGCTCGCATCTATGTGGCCAAATCATAAAAATATGAGTGTTGTTTTAGATCTTGGAGCAAATATCGAATGTAGCACTAAAAACTTAATAGATTTTGCAAAATTAGGGTCAGCATTATTTAAATCTATTTTTAAAAAAGAAAAACCAACAGTTGCTTTATTAAATATTGGAACGGAAGAAACTAAAGGAACAGATTTATTAAAAAAAACATCTAAATCACTCAGAGAACTTGATAGTAAAAATTTTAATTATATGGGATTTATTGAAGGAAGCGATATAAAAGATGGTAATGCTGATGTTGTTGTGACTGATGGATTTTCAGGCAATATAGCTTTAAAAACTGCCGAGGGGACTGTTAAATTTTTTGCAAACAAATTAAGAGAAAAGTTTAAAAACTCTTTTTACGCGAAATTAATTTATTTAATATCATTTAAAATTTTTAAGGATATCAGAAATGATCTTGACCCGAGAAAATATAACGGAGGAATATTTGTTGGCTTAACATCTCCAGTTGTTAAAAGCCATGGTGGAACTGATTACATAGGTTTTTATTACTCTGTCTTGTTGTGTTATAATATCCTAAATGGTAATTTTCAGGAACAAATACAAAATAATTTTTTAGATTAGTAATAGATGAATACTGGAGTAACCAGACAATACTTGTCTGATTTAGTTTATAAAGAACTTGGTATATCAAAAGCTCAAGCTTCAAATTTTATTGATGATATTTTTGAGTTTATTTCACTTCAGTTAGAAAAGAAAAGCAAAGTGAAGATTGCAAATTTTGGTTCTTTTAATATTCGGGAAAAGAAAGAAAGAGTAGGGCGAAATCCTAAAACCAAAGAAGAAAAAATCATATCGAGTAGAGTAGTTGTAACTTTTAAACCCTCTAAAATTTTAAAAAATAAAATTAACAAAAATATAAATGCTAACGAAGTCGCCTGAAGCATTAAAAACGATAGGTGAAGTTGCAAAAGAATTAAACCTTGTCGAAGAAGAAACTGGAAAACCCAAGACTCATATTCTAAGATTTTGGGAAAAAGAATTTCCACAACTAAAACCAAAACTTAGAGCAAAAGGCAGAAGATACTATACTGCTGAAAATATTAAAGTTTTGAAAAAAATATATTTTTTATTAAAAGATAAAGGTCTAACTATCAAAGGTGCTAAAAAAGTAATGCAAAAAAACGTTAATGATATTCAAGTTGACGACTTTGATAGACAAGATATAAACAGCCAAACTTTATTTGATAAAAAAAATAAACTTATTAAAATTAAAAAAATTATTAACGATATTAAAAATTTAACTTAAAATGGCTAAAAAAACTTCAGTTAAAGTTAGATTAGTTCCTGAATTGAAACCCGACAGTGCTTTTAATTATTACGTAAAAAAACCAACCGCTGGTGAAAAAGCAAAAGTAAAACTAAGAGTTAAAAAATACAATCCTTCTACAAGAAAACATGAATGGTTTGTAGAGAAGAAGCTTCCTCCTCATAGTAAATAAATTATTTTACTAATTTTCTTTCAATTTTAATCGAGTAATTAATTAATTGTTTCCAAAATTTTATAACTAATTTTGGATCAATTTTATTTTTAATTGCTTCTTTTCTAATTTTTGTAAGAATAAAATTAATACGTTTCTTATCAACTATTGTTTTTTTGCTTTTATATTTTGCAATTTGTAATACATATTTTTTTCTACTCCCTAATAACTGAATAATTTTATTATCAATATTATCAATATTAGAGCGAATTTTTTTAATTTGGTATAAAGACATCTGCTGTGTTTATAATTATTTATTAATGAATTAATATTTAAAATGGTTAAATTAAACAACCCAAATAAAGATCCGTATTTAACATACTGGTTATATAGTTCTTTATTAGTTGTTATCTTACTTATTACAGTTGGAGGTTTAACTAGACTTACAACCTCAGGACTTTCAATAACAAATTGGGAATTATTTAAAGGTATCTTACCACCACTAAACGCAGAACAGTGGCAAAACTATTTTTCTCTTTATAAAAAAATACCTCAGTATCAAAAGTTAAATGCCGGTATGTTATTAAATGAGTTTAAATATATTTTTTGGTGGGAGTATATTCATAGAATTTTAGCTAGATTATCTTTTTTTGTTTTTGCAATCCCATTTATTGTATTTCTTTTTAAAAATAAATTAACAGCAAGTGAAAAAATATTTTGCTCATTAATAGCTATTTTATTTCTGAGCCAAGGAGCAGCTGGTTGGTATATGGTAAAGAGCGGCTTAAATTCTAACGTCTTAGTTAGTCATTTTCGTTTATCGATCCATCTTTTATTGGGTGAATTTATTATTTCTTTAATTTTTTTTACAGCGTTATTAGTAAAAAGGGAGAAAATTAAATTAAATAAGTATTCTTATTTAATTTTAATTTTTTTAATAATAGTATTTATTCAAATAGGAGTTGGTGCCTTTGTGTCAGGACTTAATGCAGGCTTAATCTACCAAACTTGGCCATTAATGAATGGAGATTATATTCCTAAAGATATATATATAATTAAATATTTTAAAGATTTAAAAGTTTATTCAATTCCGTATTATGTACAATTTTTACACAGAAATATTGCTTACTTAATTTTTTTATTTTTTCTTACAATATTTTATTTAACTAAAAATTTTTCTAAAATTAGAAGTTTTGTAAAATACGTTTTTGGTGTTCTGTTATTACAAATAATTTTAGGTATTTGCACTTTGTTAAGTGGTATTAATATTTATTTA
This sequence comes from uncultured Alphaproteobacteria bacterium, assembly GCA_903869725.1. Lineage (GTDB taxonomy): Bacteria > Pseudomonadota > Alphaproteobacteria > Pelagibacterales > Pelagibacteraceae > Fontibacterium > Fontibacterium scandinaviense. The sequence goes on from CAIQAD010000015.1 coordinate 27,809, forward strand.
GCTATTTTTCACCAAATAGGTTCTGTGCTTTTAATTTTGTCTATAGTGCTTTTATTTTATAAAATTTCAACTTTATCTATAAAAGATTAGCAAATTATTTCTTTTTTTTGCTTTAAATATTTGACTTATTCCTAGCCTAAATATAGGTATTCGACTTCATTATGACAGTATTTATTAAAAAAAGAGACGTTAAAAAAAATTGGTATAAAATCGATGCAACAAATTTAATTGTCGGAAGGCTTGCGTCCGAAATATCAAAAATTCTCAGAGGAAAGAAAAAAACTAATTTCACTCCAAATATGGATGATGGAGATTTTGTTATAGTTACAAACGCTAGTAAAATTAAATTTACTGGAAAAAAATTTGATAAAAAAATTTATTATAAACACACTGGATTCCCTGGTGGAATTAAAGAAACAACGCCAAACAAAATTTTAGAAAAAGATCCTTCGAGAATTATCAAATTGGCTGTTAAAAGAATGTTGCCAAGAGGGCCATTGGGTCGCAAACAGTTAGGAAATTTAAAAGTTTATAATGATGAAAATCATCCTCACGCTACACAGAAAGCTTTAGATTTTGATTTTAAATCTTTGAACCGTAAAAATTCTTTAAATTAATATATATGGCTCTTATTATAGAAACTTCTAAAACCAAAATAATTGGCGATCATTTTTACGCAACTGGTAGAAGAAAAAGTTCTATAGCAAGAGTTTGGTTAAAAACAGGTTCTGGATCTATCGTTGTTAATGGAAAAAAATATAACGAATATTTCAAAAGACCAGTGTTGCAATTAAGTATTGAAAAACCTTTTAACGTTATTAACAAAGCTAATAGTTATGATGTTAAGTGTACAGTTAAAGGTGGTGGATTAACTGGTCAAGCAGGAGCAATTTCTTTAGGAATTTCTAGAGCACTTTTCGTGCATGATAATACTTTAAGAAAAGGCTTAAAAAAAGAAGGTCTACTAACAAGAGATTCTAGAAAAGTAGAAAGAAAGAAATACGGACAGAAAAAAGCAAGAAGAAGATTCCAGTTCTCTAAGAGATAATTTGCATTATTTATTTTAGTCTTTAAGTCATAATAAAGTTCTTATAAAACGTAAGCATGTCGAATAAGTTTAATGTTTTGATAAATGGTGCTTCAGGTTTTGTAGGCTTAGAATTAGTTAAAATTTTAAGCAATCATAAATATATAAATCTTAAATATTTGTGCTCAAGAAGTTCTATTGGAAAAAGCGTTAATCATTTTTTAGATCAAAAAATTAGAAAAAAATTACCTCTAATATCAGATATTAATAAAGTAGATTTTGAAGATGTAGACATTGTCTTTTCTGCATTACCACACGGTCAAGCCCAGGATTTGTTAAATAAATTAGGACATTCAAAAATTTTTATAGATTTATCTGCTGATTTTAGATTTTCAAATTCTGATACTTTTGCAAAATGGTATGGATTCGAACACAAATCAAAAGCGTATCAAAAATTTGCAGTTTATGGACTTTCTGAATTTGCTAAAGATGCAATAGAAAAATCAAATGTAATTGCATGTCCTGGTTGTTACCCTACATCAATACAATTACCTTTAGTACCTTTGTTACTTAAAAAATTGATTAAAACTAATAAGATTATTATAGATTCTAAGTCTGGTTATTCAGGAGCTGGAAAAAAAGTTTATGATAAAAAATTATATCCTAATCTTAAAAAAAATATTGCAGTCTACGGCGTTGGAAAGCACAGACACATGCCTGAAATTGATCAAGGTTTAAAATTTTTTGGAAAAGTTAAGTCAAAAATTCAAGTTGAGTTCACGCCACATTTAATCCCAACATTTAGAGGAATGATGTCAACAATTTATGTCGAAGCAGCTAAAAATTCTAATGTTTTTAAAATTTACGAATTCTTAAAAAAATTTTATAAAAAAAGTAGTTTTGTTAGAGTTCTGCCTAAAAATGTTTTTCCAAATACAAACAATGTTATGAATAATAATTTTTGTGACATTAATGTGTTTTCAGGAAGAGATAGTAAGCAAATAATAATAGTAAGCGCCATTGATAATTTAGTCAAAGGTGCTGCTGGTCAAGCAGTTCAAAATATGAATTTAAGAATTGGTGTTGATGAAATTGCTGGATTAAAATAATTCTATGAAAAATCATTTTAATATAGCTATAGTGGGCCTTGGTAATATTGGCTCTGAAGTTTTAAGATATTTAAATAAAAATAAAAAGAATATAGAAAGAACTACTAACTCTACATTTTCTATTAATTATTTATCTGCAAGAAATTTAAAAAAAAAAAGAGGGTCGTCAATTAGTAAAAAGCTATGGATTAAAAATCCTGTAGATTTAGTTAAAAAAAAAAATGTTGATGTAATTATCGAACTTGTTGGTGGAGCAGAGGGTATTGCTAAAAAATTAGTTTTTGGTGCTTTAAAAAATAAGAAACACATTATTACTGCTAATAAATCTTTAATATTCAAATATGGTAATCAACTTGCGCAAATTGCTGAAAAAAATTCAGTTAATTTATTATTTGAAGCTTCAGTTGGTGGGGGCATTCCAATTATTAAATCTATTAAAGAAAGTTTAGTTGGAAATAAAATATTTCATATTTACGGAATACTAAATGGTACTACAAATTTTATTTTAACTGAAATTGAGAAAACAAAAAAAAGTTTTAAAGAAATTCTAAACAAAGCACAAAAATTAGGATATGCAGAACCAGACCCGAAATTTGATTTAAACGGAGATGACGTAAAATCAAAAATTTCTATTTTATCTAGCTTATGTTTTAAAACTGCTATTTTGAATAAGCCATTTTTAACTGAAGGAATTGAGAATATAGATCTAGAAGATATTAATTATGCAAAAAGATTTGATTATAAGATTAAATTACTTGGAATTTCTGAAATTGTTAATAATCAAGTTAAAATAAGAGTTCATCCATGTCTAATTCATAAAAATTCTGATCTTGCAAAAGTTAACAGTGTTAATAATGCAATTATGGTTGAAGGTTCTCCCATTGGAAAAATCGTATATCAGGGTTTAGGAGCAGGTAAGGGTCCAACTACCTCATCTGTTATTTCTGATCTAAATTCTATTTTAAGAAATAATTTAAGTAACCCATTTGGATTTAGTTATAAATCTGCAAGAAAGTTAAAACTTTTTGATTTTAGAAAACATACTTGTAAATATTATCTTAGATTATCGGTTGAGGATAAGCCAGGAGTGTTGTCAAAAATTACATCTATCTTATCAAAAAGCGGAATATCTATCCAAAACTTTTTGCAAAAACCAGTTAACAAAATGTATTCTAGCTTAGTGATCATTACTCATCTTGCTGTTGAGAAAAGGATTCAATTTGCACTCAAAATGATTAGTAAGCAAAAATTTGTAAAAGAAAAAATAGTAATGATCAGAATTAGAGACGACAAAAAATTATGATATTTGATGAAAAATTTATTGATTTATTTGTCAATACAACAAGTGAAGCTGCTTACGCCTCTTCTTTACTAAAAGGTAAAGGTAATAAAATTGCAGCAGATCAAGCAGCTGTAGATAAAATGCGTTTTCATTTAAATAAGATCCCTATGAAAGGAAGAATTGTCATCGGTGAAGGAGAAATGGATGAAGCTCCAATGTTATATATTGGAGAGATTTTAGGAACAGGAGGCGGAGATGAAGTTGATATTGCAGTTGACCCTTTAGAAGGCACTAATTTAACTGCTAAAAATTTGCCCAACGCATTATCGGTTCTGGCCGTCTCTAAAAAAGATAATTTATTAAATGCTCCAGATACTTATATGGATAAAATTGCTGTAGGTAAAAATGTTCCAAAAGGTGTTATCGATCTTGATAATTCAGTTAAGAAAAATATTTTAAACTTGGCAGACCATAAAAAAACTTCTCCCACTAAACTAACCGCTTGTCTTCTTGAAAGAGAACGTCACAATAATATTATTGCCGATCTAAAAGCTTTGGGAGTAAAAATTAAATTTATATCTGATGGTGATGTAACAGGAGCAATTTATGCTGGCTTGCCTGAATTTAATGTCGATATTTATCTTGGAATAGGTGGAGCTCCAGAAGGTGTTCTTGCTGCCGCAGCATTAAAATGTCTTGGAGGACAATTTCAAGCAAGATTAATTCTGAATAATGAAGATGAAATTAAAAAAGCAAAAAAGTTAGGTATTAAAGATCTAAATAGAAAATATGATACCGACGATTTAGTCAAAGATGATGTATTTTTCTGCGCAAGTGGTGTTACTGATGGAGATTTAGTCAAAGGTATTAAAATTTTAGATAATACTTATTACGAAGCTCAAACTTTAGTTCTTCATTACAATTCTAAAATGAATAAAAAAGTTACTAATAAATATTCCCTATGAGCTACCAGTCAGTTACTGGTAAAAATTGGGCGTTAAATGAATTTAATTCTAATGAAGTTTTAGAGTACTCACAAAAAAAAGGGTTTAGTTCTCTTTTATCTAAACTTTTATCAATTAGAAAAATTACTATTGATAAATCAGATTTATTCTTGGATCCTAAAATAAAAGATTTTTTACCTAATCCTAATGTTTTAAAAGATATGGAATTAGCTTCTAATCTTTTAATTAATGCAATTTTAAATAAAAAAAAAATTTGTGTGTTTGGAGATTACGACGTTGATGGTGCATCTGCGACTGCAATAATAATTAATTTTTTGAAAAATTTTTACGACAATTATATAATTTATATTCCTGATAGAATAACAGAAGGGTATGGACCAACTCTTGAAGCTTTTAAGAAAATTATAAATGACGGCATAAATTTTATTATAACTGTTGATTGTGGTACTACATCTTTTGAGGCAATTGATTATGCCTACAATAACAATACTGAGGTAATTATTCTAGATCATCATCAGGCAGATATTAGTATTCCAAAATGTAAAGCATTAGTTAATCCTAAACAAATTAATGACAGTTCTAATTTAAACTATTTATGTGCTGCTGGAGTTGCCTTTTTATTTATTGTTTCAACAAATAAAATATTGCGAGAAAAAAAATATTATACTGAGAATAATATTAAAGAACCTGAGCTTTTAGATTTTTTAGATCTAGTCGCTTTAGGGACGGTTTGTGATGTAGTTCCTTTGTTGCAACTTAATAGAGCTTTAGTTTATCAAGGTCTTAAAATTCTAAAAAAAAGAAAAAATATAGGTATAAAAACCCTATTTGACCTCTTAAATGTTAGTGAAGCACCAAATGCTTATCAATTAGGGTTCGTTATTGGACCTAGAATTAATGCAGGGGGCAGGATTGGAAAATCAAACCTTGGATCATTGCTACTTACAACTGAAGATGCAAAAACCGCTTACCAAATCGCAAATCAATTAAATGAATTAAATGTAAAAAGAAAATCTATAGAGGAAAATATTCTAAAAGAGGCTTTTGCACTTGCTGAAACAGAGAAAAATAATGATGTAATTATAGTATCTAGTAAATTATGGCACGAAGGATTGATTGGTATTATAGCTAGCAGAATAAAAGAAAAGTATTCAAAACCAACAATCGTAATTACTGAAACCAATATAATTGCAAAAGGATCTTGCAGATCCATTGTAGGTTTTGATATCGGATTAAACATAGTTCTTGCCAAACAAAATAATCTAATTTTAAAAGGAGGTGGCCACGTTATGGCAGCAGGTTTTAGTATTAATAAAAATAAAATATCTGAATTTAAAAATTTTATTTTTCAATCTTACTCAAAAACCAAAAAAAATATAAATATTAATCTAGACATGAATATTGATGAAATTATAACCGCAAACTCTGTTAATGAAAAAACTTTTGAAGAAATTGATAAACTAGCCCCCTTTGGGTCTGGTAATCCTGAACCAAGATTTATGATAGAAAACTTAACGCCTTTAAAAATAAATTTTGAAAATGAAAACTTAATAAAATATTTATTTAAAGATAATTCAAATATTTATCTAACCGCTTTGTGTTTTAAAAATAATAAAGAAAATATTATTGATTATTTAAAAAATTTAAAAAATAATAAATTTAATATTATTGGGAGAATAAATAAGAATGTTTGGAATAAACAAAAAACGTTTGAATTTTTAATTGATGATTTGTGTTTAGTAAGTTAAGTTTTGTATATATTAGTTGATTATTAATCTTAAACACTCTAAATAATCTTGCTTATGGTCCCTTCGTCTATCGGTTAGGACACGTGGTTTTCATCCATGAAAGAGGGGTTCGATTCCCCTAGGGACCGCCATTTAAAAAGATTTTATAAAAGCATTAAATGGCATTAATATACAGTCTTTTCTATTTATATATTTTTGATTTTTGAATATTGAAAATTTTTTCCATTCTATAGATGTTTTTAGAATTTTATTATTAAAATCATGAATAAAAATTCTCGAAAAATTTTTTATTTTTTGAATACTTTTATTAGTTATGTGGTGACAGAAAAACATTGTAGAAACCTGACAAATTAAACAAGATTCGCACTCAAAAGTGACATTAGCTAATATTTTTTTTTTAATTTGTAAGTATAAAGTTATTTTATCGCCACAAATATTGTTTTTATGAGTAATTTTCTTTGTGTAATTTTTTATTTTTCCATAATTCTCTAAATTACCAGCAAGACTTAGTAATCTTTTATCCATTAAAATTTATTTTAAATTTTTTTTGTTAAATACATATTATTTTAGCCTATAGCAGTATTTCGTAAATATACTATTTAGATATTGTCGTTCATTAGCTACAAGCTAATCATTGTATTTTTATTAAACTAAATTTTTTTTAGTTTTCATCTATCATTTCTACAATTGTTGTTGTAAAACCTTGCTAACTAGTTTGATCGGGGCATAGCGCAGTCTGGTAGCGCATCTGGTTTGGGACCAGAGGGTCGCAAGTTCGAATCTTGCTGCCCCGACCAATTAAGTTCTAAAAGTTTAGTTTTTTTGCAAACTCTATGTTATTTAGCTAGCCATTATTTGTTGTGATCATTTATGGTGAGTTAATTCGACCAATTACGCTGTTAGTTTATGTACTTGTACTTGAGTTATTATTTTTTTTGAAAAAGTGATAAGTTAAAATTTTAAAAATTAAATTATGAAAAAAATTGGTTTATACCCAGGTTCATTTGATCCTATAACTTTTGGACACATTGATATTATAAAAAGGGCATCCAAAATTGTAGATAAATTATTTATTGGCGTTCCTTTAATAAACAAAAAAAAAACTATTTTTACTATAACTGAAAGAGTGAATTTAATTAAAGCAGTAGTTAATGATTTTAATCCCGATTTAAAAAAAAGAATTGAAGTAGTATCTTTTGGAGGATTAACCACAAATTACTGCAAAAAAATATCAGCAACAGTTATTTTTAGAGGTCTAAGAGTTGCTTCAGACTTTGAATATGAATTTCAATTAGCTGGTATGAACTATAAATTAAATAGTAATCTAGAGACTGTTTTTTTGATGGCCGAAATACAAAACCAGATTATTTCTTCAAATTTTGTAAAAGAAATTGCAAGTTTAAAAGGAGATTTAGTGCAATTTGTTCCAAATGTTGTTATTAAAGCTCTGAAAAAGAAATTTTAAACAATGTTTATTAAAAAAATATTTTTATTTATCAGCATCCTTACTATTTTTTTTTCATCAACTATTAACGCACAGGAGAAAAGAACAATTATGCTAATGAAACTTAAATACGGTGATGTAAAAATTGAGTTATTTGATGATCTTGCCCCTAATCATGTAAAAAGAATTAAATCTTTGGCTGATCAAGGTAAATATGACGGCGTTGCTTTTCATAGAGTGATAGATGGTTTTATGGCTCAAACAGGCGATGTTCAATTCGGAAATACTAAAGATCAAGGTGAAGTTAAAGCAAATTACAATGAACAAAGAGCAGGAACAGGTGGATCTAAATTTCCAAACCTTAAAGCTGAATTTAATAATTTGCCACATGTAAGAGGAACTCTTTCGATGGCAAGAGCACAAGATCCTGATAGTGCTAATAGTCAATTTTTTATCTGTTTTGACTCTCAACCAAGTTTAGATAGACAGTATACTGTTTTTGGTAGAGTTATAAGCGGCATGGAATTTGTTGATAAAATTAAAAAAGGCGTACCAGGCTCAGGTGCTGTAAGTAATCCGGATATCATAATAAGTTTCAAATCTATAAAAAACTAAAAATTGCATACTTAAATGCGATCGATTTCATTTAATTTGTTAAATGAAAATAATGGCGCTCGTTTAGGGAAAATAATTACTCCAAGAGGTGTGATTGACACTCCTGCTTTTATGCCTGTTGGTACGGCTGCAACTGTAAAAGCAATGTACGTCGATCAAGTTAAAGATTGTGGTTCACAAATTTTACTTGGTAATACCTACCATTTAATGATCAGACCAGGAACCCAGAGAATAATAGAAGCTGGGGGGTTACATCAATTTATGAATTGTAATTTACCAATATTGACTGACTCAGGTGGATTTCAGGTAATGTCTTTATCTAAATTAACAAAAATAACAGAGGATGGGGTTATATTTAATTCTCACCTTGATGGTAAAAAGTTTTTCCTAACCCCAGAGGAAAGTATTGATGTTCAGTTAAAATTAAATTCAGATATCGTGTTGGTTTTTGACGATTGTCCAAAATATTCATTTGATAAAAATAAGATAATAGAATCTATGAATTTATCTTTAAGATGGGCAAAACGTTCTAAAGATAAATTTGCAAATCAAAATTCTAAATGGCTTTTTGGAATAGTGCAGGGTGGTGTTTTTTCAGACCTGAGACGTGAATGTCTTAATAAATTGATAGATATTGGCTTTGATGGATATGCAATTGGAGGTCTTGCCGTTGGAGAAAAGCAAAGAGAAATGTTTGATGTTTTAGATTGTGTAAAAGATTTAATGCCAAAAGATAAACCTCATTATTTAATGGGCGTTGGTACTCCTGAGGATATTCTAGGGGCTGTTAAAAGAGGAATTGATATGTTTGACTGTGTTTTACCAACAAGATCTGGCAGAACAGGCTTAGCTTTTACTTGGAAAGGCAGAGTCAATATTAGAAATTCTAAATATTCAAAAGACCAAACTCCGCTTGATGATAGTATAGATTGTCCAGCTTCCAGATTATATTCAAAGAATTATTTAAATCATCTAGTTAACTCTAATGAGATTTTAGGTTCAATGTTGCTGACTTGGCACAATATTGCTTTTTACCAAGATTTAATGAAAAAAATTCGTAAATCTATCGAAGAAAACAGATTCGATGAATTTTATAAAAAATCTTTAGCAATGCTAGTAAATGAAAATTAAAATATTGCTTTCAAATAACTCTTAAACTATATAAACCTCTTTTTGTTGGGCCCGTAGCTCAGTTGGTAGAGCAATTCCCTTTTAAGGAATGGGTCACAGGTTCAAATCCTGTCGGGCTCACCATTTCCTATAAATCGGAAATTTTAGGATATTGTAATTTTACGTAAGGTAACCAAGCTCTTAAATCGTGAATTCTAGTTTCCGAAGAAGGGTGAGTGCTCATATACTGAGGTATTTCTTTTCCTTTCATTTTTTCCTGCATTCTTTGCCAAACTTCAATAGCACCATTAGGATCATATCCACTTAATGAAGAAAAAATTATACCTAAATGATCAGCTTCAGACTCTTGAACTCTACTAAATGGATTTAATATTCCAAGTTGAAGAATATCCATACCAGTTACTTGACCAACAGTGTTATTAACTCTTGAAATGGCTCCGCCTGTTGCTATATCGGCTGCCATTGATCCGATACCAAGTGTCATTGCTTGACTAGCGCGTTCTAAAGAATGTTTGGCTACAGCATGTGATATTTCATGCCCTAATACAGCAGCTAAACCATTGTCATCTTTCGTAATTTCAAGAATACCAGAGTAAACAGCTATTTTTCCGCCTGGCATACACCAGGCATTAAGGATTTTTGGTTCATCAATTAATATAAATTCCCACTCATAATTTTGGGTAGGGTCCTTTATTTGTTTACTCTGAAAATAATAAGCAATTGCTTTTTCAATTCTTGTTCCTACTCTTACAATCGGATCTAATTTTTCTGGTTCTGTAATTAATTTAGATTTTTTTTTAACTTCTTTATAAGCTGCTAAAGATTGCTTATTTATGAAAGATTCAGGCAGGATGGTAAATTGACTTCTTCCAGTTATTGGGGCTGTTGAGCAAGAATCTAAAAAAAAACAACAACAACTACAACCTGCGAACGATAAAAAATCTCTCCTATTCATTTTTTTTAATTATTTTTAAGATTCATGTATTTTTTATCGAATATATGAATTATATCACAATAAAAAACCAATATTTGAATATTCAATGAAAAACTCTATTTTTTTAAGATTAAGAAATTACTTTGCAACTGGCGTAATAACTACTATTCCAATTTTCATTACAATATACGTAGTTTTATGGATTATAGACGTTTTTTCTAGATTATTACCTGATCTGATAAATCCAAATAAATACCTACCATTTAAAATTCCAGGTATAGAAATACTAATAGCGTGCATCCTTCTAACCATATTAGGTATGATTTCAGCAACTTTATTTGGACGTAGATTGCTGAGGTTTAGTGAAACAATTCTCGAAAAAATACCTGTTTTAAGAACTATCTATTCTAGCGTCAATCAACTAACACAAAGTTTTGGTGGAAAAGATAATAATTCTTTGAATAAAAAGGTTGTTTTAGTTGAATTTCCTTCAAAAGGAAGCTGGGCAGTAGGGTTTACTACTTCTGAACCTAAAAACTATAATTTAGGCAGATTGCAAGGAAATTTTGCCTCTGTTTTTGTTCCTACGACACCAAATCCAACTGGCGGATATCTATTAATTGTTGAGAAAACTTCTTTAATTTATTTAAATATGAATTTTGAAGAGGCTTCTAAATTTGTAATTTCCGCTGGATCTGTTGGAAATATTAGTTAATTTATTGTTTACTATTAATTAATTAATTACATTAAGTTATTTATTAAAGTTATTGTTTTATATAACTAATTTAATT
>CAIQAD010000016.1 GCA_903869725.1 uncultured Alphaproteobacteria bacterium
CAAAATTAATAAAGATAATAAAAACAGACTTAATATGACGCTTTGTTTTATTAAAAATTTTAATGGATTTATAAAGTTATTTAATAAATGAAACTCATTGATGCTAGCTCTTTTCAATGCATAGTGAATAGTTGTGTAGTCATTATTTATTAACCAAGCAAAGTGAGGGGTAATAATTAAAATTAAAATTGAAATTGAAATGACAAAATTATAATTTTTTTTATTTTTTAAGAAAAAATAGTAAATAAAGTAGATAAATAAAGAAATTAAAAGATAAACAAATATATATTTTGTAAGCAGTCCAAGAGCAGACACGATTCCTAAAAAAAACCAGTCTATAAATTTATTTTTTTCAATCCCTTGCCAAAAAAAATATATTGTCATTATCCAGAAAGGAATTTGACATATGTTGACGTTAAATTGTGGTGTTTCAAAATTAAAAAATGCAATACTTTCTAAAATAAGAAAAGATAAAGTAATTGAGATTTTTTTTTTTAAAAAAATTTTTGCAATTTTTCGAACATATATGAGCGCCAAAACAATAAATAATTGACTTAATAAATAATAAATAAAGTCTTTATTACCAAAAAATTTAAATAATAATCCTGTAATCCAAGCGCTTAGCGGTGGATGTTTGTTATAGCCTAAATCAAAACTACCGCCCCATGCTAGAGCTTCTATTGTATCTAAAGGAAGATTTTTATTCGCAAGAAATGGAAGAATTGTCCAAACAATAATATGATATAAACATATTAGATAAAAAGTTTTTTTTTCTTTATCTAATTGCGTCATTAATAAGGTTTTATTACATTCAATCCAACTTGACACTATAAAAAAGCTACTTATATTGATTTATTCAAATGGCTACTAAGTTACCAAAAAAATATATTCCAACGCAAAAAGAAAAATACATGTGTGCAAAGCACAAAGAATACTTTCGAAGATTGTTAGAAGATTGGAAAAAAGAACTTGCATTACAAAATGATAAGATATTATTTAATGAATTAGATGATAATGATACTTCAGCAGATTTTGTAGACCAAGCAACATCTCAAACAGGCAAGGCGCTTGAAATGAGAACTGTTAATAGAAATAAAAAACTTATTTCTAAAATTGAAAATGCTCTTAAAAAAATAAAAGATGATACTTATGGATTCTGCGAAGAAACTGGAGAAGAAATAGGATTAAAAAGATTAATGGCAAGACCAATTGCAACTCTAACTGTTGAAGCTCAAGAAAGACATGAACGAGAAGAAAAAATATTTGCAGATAATTAATTAATTCCGCTCTATTTCTTTGTATTAAATAGTTTATAAAAGTTTATATGAAGCAAATTATTTATTTTTACAGCGCTGCATCTCCATGGTCTTATTTGGGTGCGCAAAGACTTTATAAAATTGCTAAAGACTATTCTGCTGAGATTATCGAAAAGCCAGTAGATTTAATTGATAAGGTTTTTCCAGCAACAGGAGGTGTTGTTATGCCAAAAAGACATCCTGCAAGACTTGCTTATAGGTTGGTTGAATTAAAAAGATGGTCTGAATATCTAAATATTAAATTAAATTTAACTCCAAAATTCTTTCCAGTAAAAGATCCTCATCTACCGTCTTTATTTTGTATAGCTAGTAATGAAATGGGAAAAAAATTAGATTTTTCTTTTAAAATGTTTGAACATTTATGGGCAAAGGAGAATGATATAGCTAGTTTGGATACATTAAAAATAATAGCTGAAGATCTAAAACTTAATTTTTCTGAACTGCACAAGTTAGCTTTAAGCGATAAAATTAAAAATATTTATGAAAAAAACACTAAAGAAGCAATTGCTCTAAATGTATTTGGAGTGCCTACTTATTTTTATAAAAATCAAATGTTTTGGGGTCAGGACCGTCTAGATTTTTTAGAGAAAGCATTAAAAAATAGTTAATCTATTTTATTAATTGGCATGAAGATTTTAAATAATCTCAATAACTTAAAAAAAAAATTATTAATTAAAGCGAATTTAAATAAATGTTTTAAAAATATATATTTAAAATTAGCAGAAATAATTTTCTTAAATAAACTTAAGAGCAATAAAAAAATTATTATAGGACTTACCGGTAGTCAAGGATCAGGCAAGACGACTTTTGCTCAATTTCTTAAAATTATTTTAGAAAAAAAATATAATTTAAAAACGATCATAATTTCTATTGATGATATATATAAAACTAAAAAAGATCGAATTAGTTTTTCAAAAAAAATAAGTAATTTATTTTTAACAAGAGGAGTTCCGGGAACTCATGACGTTCAGTATTTAGTTAATTTTTTTAAAAATTTAAATAATACAAAAAAAAATAGATTATTTTCTATACCAAAATTTGATAAATCGATCGATGATAGGATGCCTAAAAAATATTGGCATCATATTAAAAATAATTTTGATGTAATAATTTTTGAAGGTTGGTGTGTTGGTGCTAGACCAGAATATTCTCATAAGAATTTAGTTAAGCCAATTAACGTTCTAGAAAAAGTAGAAGATAAAAATTTAAAATGGAGAAAAAAAGTTAATTTTTTATTAA
>CAIQAD010000017.1 GCA_903869725.1 uncultured Alphaproteobacteria bacterium
AATTAATTATTAAAAGTAAAAATAAAAGTATATTTTTAGAAGAAATAAAAAAAATAGGCGTTAAAAAAATTGAATATTTAAAGACTTTTAATGTTTTTACTTTAAAAGAAACTAATACTCTTTCTTCGTATTCAAAAATTTTTATTGCATATTATTTAAACGGAGTAAGATTAATTGATAATCTTTAAATGGAAAATTTTAAGATAATTTTTAAAATATCTAAATCTCCTATTGAATATAATCAAGCAATTAATTTTTTAGAAAAAAAAGTTGGAGAAGTATATCAAAATAAAAAAAAAGAATTTGTATGGATTCTAGAACACCCCTCTATTTATACTAGAGGCATCAGTTCAAAAAATGGAGATCTATTAATTCCTGATTTATTTCCAGTAATAAATACTAACAGAGGAGGACAATTTACATATCATGGTCCAGGACAAATTGTTGTTTATTTTGCAATAAATTTAAATAATCGAGGAAAAGAAATTAAAAAATTTGTTAGAATGGTTGAATTATGGATAATAAATATTCTTAAAGATTTTGACATCAAATCATACGCTGACCCAAAAAATATTGGAATTTGGGTTAAAAATAATAATCTAGATAACAAAATTGCAGCTATCGGAATAAGAGTGAAAAAGTGGATCGCTTATCATGGATTTGCAATAAATATCAATGTACCAAAAGAAAATTATCGAGGCATTGTGCCATGCGGCATTAAAAATAAAGGAATCGCTAACATTGCAGATTATACAAAAATACCTTCAAAATTTGATCTGGAAAACTCTATAAAAAAAAATTTTGAAAAATTATTCAAGAATTAACTGATTATCTTTACAGAAATTTAAAAAAATTAGAGGAGGATCAATTTTATAATTAATTTCCTTTTTATCTTGAAAAAAAGAAATTTTATAAGCGTGAAGAAGTAAATTTATTTTTTTTGACTGCGTTAAAGATTTATTTGTATATTTTTTTTCTCCTACAATAGGGTGTTTTATAAAACTTAATTGCCTTCTTAACTGATGTTTTCTACCTGTTTCTGGGAATAAAGATAATAAAGAATAATTTTGATTTTCTGAAATAACTTTGTAATCTGTTATTGCCAAATGTTTTCTTTCTTGATTATTTTCAACATAAATTAATTCATTTTTTAGTGTTCCACTTTTCTTTTCTATTATTCCATGCACAACAGCTAAATAAAATTTATTTATTTTTCGATTTTTAAATAGATCAGAAAAAAATTTTGCTGATTTAGAATTTTTAGCAATTATTAAAATTCCAGTAGTTTCTACATCTAATCGATGAACTAAATATGGATTTGAATATTCAGTATTTTCATAATTTTTTAAAATATCGAATAAATTCTTATTAGTTTTTGTACCTGATTGTACAGCTAAATTAGCTGATTTGTTAAAAACAAAGTAATCATTATTTTCAAAAATAATATTATTTTTTATCGATTGATAATCTTTTTTTGAAGGTAAATATGTAAATTTTACTTTTTCGTAAATTTGATTATTGTTTATATCTTTAAAAATTTCAACTAAATCATTATTTTGAATTTTGTAAGAACTTTTAATTTTTTTTTATTAACTAGTATTTTTCCTTTTCTTAAAAAACGCTCTATTAATGATTGAGGTATAGATTTTATATTTTTTTTAAACCATTTATCAAATCTAATATTTTCAAATTTTTCTTCAATATTAATTTTTATTTTAGGCTCCATTAAAAGCACTTATTACCTAGATAAAATAATAATAGTCCAAAAAAAACTGAAATAAAAACATATAAAAAAGCTAAAAAATAATAATTATTATTAAAAAGATTAAAAAAATCTGCTGAAAAGCCGGAAAAAGTCGTAAATCCTCCAAGAAAACCAATAGTAATATAATTTTTAACGTCACTGTCTACTTGTTGTGGAAACTTAGAAAATACAATCCCTATAATAAAACAACCTAATAAATTAATAAAAATAAGACTTATAGGAAATGTTGAAGAAAATAATTTGTGAATAATTTTAGCTACAATATAACGCGCCCATGTACCTAGTCCACCGCAAAGGCCTATGAGCAAAAAAGATCTCATTAATTTTTAGCTTGCTGTTTTTACTTCTTCTTTAGCTGGTTCTTGATTTTTTTTAATAACAGGTCCTGAATCTTGACCTTTTGCGTTGAAATCTTTTTCTATTAACTCTATATATGCCATTGAAGAATTGTCACCAAATCTATTTTTGGTTCTAACAATTCTAGAATAACCACCTTTTCTAGATTCATATCTTTTTGATAAAACTGTAATTAGTTTTTCAGCTGATTTTTCATCTTGTAGTTTTGAAATCAAAGCTCTTCGAGCAGAAAGGCTTTTTTTCTTTCCAATTGTAATTACTTTATCAATTAAAACTTTTAGTTCTTTTGCTTTTGGAATAGTAGTCCTTATCTGTTCATGCTTTATCAATGAATTAAGCATGTTTTTAAACAGTGCTTTCCTGTGTTCAGAAGTTCTGTTTAGTTTACGATGAGCAATTTTATGTCTCATAACTTAATTAATAATTATCTTCTAACTTTTTAGAAAGTTCGGCAATATTTTCAGGTGGCCAATTTGGAACTTCCATTCCAAGATATAAAGACATTACTGTTAATACTTCTTTAATTTCATTTAAAGATTTTCTTCCGAAATTTGGAGTGCGTAACATCTCGCTTTCAGATTTTTGAACTAAATCACCTATATAAATGATATTATCGTTTTTTAAACAATTCATAGATCGAACTGAAAGCTCTAGCTCATCAACTCTTCTAAGAAGATTTCTGTTAAATTCGGGTTCAGAAGGTTTTTTCTCTTGAACTGTTGCGACTGGTTCATCAAAATTTACAAACATAGCAAGTTGATCTTGTAAAATTCTAGCTGCAAAAGCAATGCTGTCTTCAGCTGTTACAGATCCGTTAGTTTCAACTTCCATTGTCAATTTATCGTAATCTAAGGTTAACCCTTCTCTAGCGTTAGCAATATTATAAGAAACTCTTTTTACAGGACTAAACACAGCATCTATAGCAATTAAACCTAATGGCGCATTGTTAGATTTATTTCTATCTGCTGAAACATAACCTTTTCCGGTATTTACAGTCAATTCCATGTGAAATTTTGTCTTTTCATCCAAATTACATATTACTAATTCTGGATTAAGAATTTCAATATCAGGATTAGAAGTAATCATTTTAGCTTTAATTTCTCCAGGTCCTTTAGCATCTAAAATTAATTTTTTTGGACCAGGAACTTTAAGATTCAAAGCTAAAGATTTAACGTTAAGCACTATGTCAGTAACATCTTCTCTAACACCGTCTATTGATGAAAACTCATGGACTACACCATCGATTTGAATAGCTGTAACTGCTGTTCCCTGAACAGATGATAACAGAACTCTTCTAAGTGCGTTTCCTAAAGTAAGACCAAATCCTTTTTCGAGTGGCTCAGCAATAACCTTTGCATGTCTTTTATCATCACTTTGAGTAACATTTAATTTAGATGGCTTAATAAGTTCTTTCCAGTTTTTATCTATCAAGATTTTCTCCTTTTATTTTTTTAAGTTAATATTAAACTCTTCTCTTTTTTGGAGGCCGACAACCATTATGTGGCGTCGGACTCATGTCTTTAATAGAAGTGATTTTAAAACCTCTAGCTTGAAGCGCTCTTAGTGCTGTTTCCCTACCAGATCCAGGTCCTTTAACTTCTACAGTAATATTTTTTAAACCATGTTCTAAAGCTTTTCCAGCCGCATCATCTGCTGCAACTTGCGCTGCATACGGTGTAGATTTTCTTGAACCTTTAAAACCTTTAGAGCCGGCTGAAGACCAAGATATTACGTTTCCTTGTTTGTCTGTAATCGTAACAATAGTATTATTAAAAGTTGCATTAACATATACATTTCCATTTATAACGTTTTTCTTTTCTTTTTTTTTAACTTTAATTTTTTTCTTAATTGCAGCAGAATCTTGCTTAACATCTTTAATAGTTTGTGCTTTTTCAGTGTTAGTTTTTTTATTATCTTTAATTTTTTCTTCAGCCATTTTATTTTAAACTAGTTAATTTTTTTCCAGCAATTGCTATTGCTTTTCCTTTTCTTGTACGTGCATTTGAGTGTGTTCGTTGTCCTCTAACAGGTAATTTTTTTCTATGACGTGACCCTCTGTAAGTACCTAAGTCTCTTAATCTTTTAATGTCTAAAGAAATTTCTCTTCTAAGGTCTCCCTCTACTTTATATTTGCTGTCTATAAATTCTCTAATTTTTAAAACCTCATCATCGGTAAGTGCATTTGTTCTTTTTGCCTTGTCAATTTTTAACTCATTACAAATATCATTAGCTGTTTTGTCACCAATTCCATAAATATATGTCAAAGCAGTTTTTACTATTTTATTTTGAGGAATATTTACTCCAGCTATACGAGCCATAAATTAAATGTATTTTTGAAAAAATGCGATTATATGAATGAAGCGCCTAAAGTCAACTACGTAAGGCTCTAATTACAGTAAATAATTGATCGCTAATTGCTGATATTTCCTGCATTCCGTCGACATTTTTTATAATTCCTTTTTTTAAGTAGTAGTCTAAAACTGGAAACGTTTTTTCGTCATATGTTTTTAACCTTTTTACAATAGTCTCTTCGTTATCGTCTGATCTTTGATTTAATTTACGCTTTGAACATTCTTTTATTTCACAACTTTTAGGAGGATTAAAAAAAATATTAAAAGTTTTATTGCAAACTGAGCATATGACTCGGCCTGTAATTCTTTTGGTTAATATCTCGTTGTCAACTTTTAAATTAATAGCAAGACTCATTTTCTGATCATACTTTTCTAATAAAATATCTAATTTTTTTGCTTGATCCAAATTTCTAGGAAATCCATCAAAAATGATTTTATTTTTAAACTGAGGATCAGAAATTTTTTTTTCAATTAAGTTGTTAATAATATCATCCGAAACTAAACCTCCAGTCTTCATTATTTCTTCTATTTGGTTTCCAAAATTTGTTTTTTTATTAACTTCATCTCGAAGCAAATCGCCAGTAGATAATTGTGATAAATTAAACTCCTTTACAAGCCTTAAAGACTGAGTTCCTTTTCCAGCTCCTGGAGGGCCAAAAATAACAATATTCATTAACGATTAAATTTAGTTTTTTTAATTAAACTTTCATATTGTTGGCTCATTAAACGTGTTTGTATTTGAGCTACGGTATCCATTGCAACTACTACAACAATTAATAATGAAGTTCCTCCTAAGTAAAATGGTATCGGGTAATTAGAAATAATGAATTCAGGCAATAGACAAATAACTACTAAATAAGCAGATCCGATAGCAGTTAATTTTAATAATAAATTATCTATAAATTGTTCCGTTTGTTCACCTGGTCTTATTCCTGGCACAAATCCACCATACTTTCTTAAATTTTCAGCTGTTTCTTTCGGATTAAAAATTACCGAAGTATAAAAGAAAGAAAAAAAAATAATTCCAGCTGCATAAATAATCATATATAGGGGCTTTCCATGTCCTAATAAGGATGTGATACTTACAATTACTGAATCTGAAGAAGCAAAATAATTAGAAATAGTTGTTGGTAATATCAATAATGCTGAGGCAAAAATTGCTGGTATTACTCCTGCTGTATTTATCTTTAAAGGCAAATGAGAAGCTTCACCACCATAAATTTTGTTACCGACTTGTCTTTTTGGATAATGAATAAGTATTTTTCTTTGCGCTCTTTCTACAAAAACAATGAAACAAACGGCCCCTGTTAATATAAGTAATATTAAAAAAATAATTCCACCAGAAATAGCACCTGTTCTGCCTAATTCAAAAGTAGAAACGATAGCACTTGGAAGTTGGGCAACTATACCTGAAAAAATTATTAAAGAAATTCCATTGCCTATTCCTCTTGAAGTAATTTGCTCTCCTAACCACATTAAAAAAAGAGTTCCTGTAGTAAGTGTAATTGCTGTTGTTAATTTAAAATATAACCCAGGTTCTAAAACAATACCTTGAGAATGCTCTAGACTTATAGCTACTCCGTAACCTTGTACTAATGCCAAAAAAAAAGTTCCGTATCTTGTATATTGTGTAATTGCTCTACGACCAATTTCACCTGAATTTTTTAAATTTTTAAAATATTCACTAACGCCGGTTAACAACTGAATAATAATAGAAGAAGAAATGTAAGGCATAATACCAAGGGTCAATATTGCCATTCTAGAAACTGCTCCACCTGAAAAAACGTTAAACATCCCCAATAAAGTTCTTTCATTGTTGGATATTAAGCCTTTAAGTGCGTTTCCATCTATTCCCGGGATAGGAATATAAGTACAAAATCTGTAAATAATTAATATGAATAGAGTATAAAAAATTCTTTTTTTTAAATCATCCAACGAAGAATTTGACTTAAGCGAGTCAGCAGAAGCAAAAGTGCTAGACATTATTATTATTTACCAATTGTCGATTGTAATAAATTAATACTTCCGCCTAATTTTTCTATTTTTTCTTTTGCTGAAGCACTTATTTGATTAGCTTCAATTGTAATTTTAGATTTAATTTCACCATTTCCTAACACTTTTAATTTTTTGTAATTATTTTTTATATTTTTAACTTTTCTTAGAGACTCTAAATTAATTTTTCCAGATATATTTAGCTTCTTTTTTTCTATTAAATTTTGAATATCATTTAAATTAATAATCATTTGATCGTAAGAAGTGTTTTTAATAATAGTATTAAAACCTCTTTTTGGAAGTCGTCTGTAAAGAGGCATTTGACCTCCTTCAAAACTTTTTATAGTAACTCCAGATCTAGCTTTCTGCCCTTTTACACCACGTCCAGCTGTTTTTCCTTTTCCAGAACCTATGCCTCGTGCATATCTTTTGCCTTTTTTATACAATCGAATGTTTAATGTATTTAATTTCATAAAATTATCTTCTCGCTACAACTTCACTAATTTTTTTTCCTCGCAGAATAGAAACATCTTTGGGTGATCTTTGCTTTTGCAAAGCAATCATACACGCTCTAACTACATTGTAAGGATTTGCTGAACCAATGGATTTTGCAACAACATCTTGCACACCTAACATTTCACAAATTGCTCGAATGGCACCGCCAGCTATAATTCCTGTTCCAGCAGGAGCACTTCTTAAAACTACTTTTCCAGCTCCACTTTTTGCAGCGATATCATGATGGATTGTTCTGCCTTCTCTTAATGGAATTTTTACTAATGAATTTTTAGCTTCATCAGAAGCTTTTTTTATAGCGTCTGGAACTTGTTTAGCTTTGCCGTGACCAAATCCAACCATTCCTTTTTGATTACCCACTATAACCAAAGCTGCAAAACCAAAACGTCTTCCACCTTTTACGACTTTTGTAATTCTATTTATAGCAACTAATTTTTCTTTTAACTCTGAGGTAGTGTTCATAATTTAAAATTTTAACCCTTCTTTCCTTGCTGATTCTGCCAAAGTTTTTACTCTTCCATGATATTTATATTTACCTCTGTCGAAATAAACTTCTTTAATACCTTTATCTAAAGCTCTCTTAGCAATCAATTTTCCAACCTCGACTGATAATTCCATTTTTTTTTTATTTTCTAATGGCTTTTCTACTGAAGAAGCAGCAACCAATGTTTGATTTTTATTATCATCAATAACTTGGGCGTATATATTTTTCAAAGATCTAAAGACTGTCAAACGTAACCCCGTTGGGTTGTGTTTTTTCATTTTAGATCTAATTCTTGTTTGTCGTTTTAATGTATCAGCCATTATATTATTTCTTTTTACCCTCTTTTCTTAAAACAAATTGATCTGAGGAAGTAATACCTTTTCCTTTGTAAGGCTCAACTGGTTTTAAAAATTTAATATCTGCACAAACTTTTCCTACCAATTCTTTGTCAGTTCCTTTAACTTTAATTGAGGTTTGTTTATCAATAGCAATTTCAATTCCTTCTGGGATATCATAGTGTACATCATGACTAAAACCTAACTGAAATATAATTTTTTTACCTTGTAGTGTGGCTCTAAAACCAACACCAGTTAATTTCAAATCTTTTTCAAATCCTTTAGATACACCTATAATTCCATTATTAATCAAACTTCTATGCAGTCCCCAAGTAAGTTTATTTATATTTTTTTTATCTACCGGGTTCAAAATTACTTTATTATCTTCAACGATAACTTTGAAAAAAAATGGATCTATTAATAATTCTTTTTTAGTTTTTATTCCTTGAATAGTAACTTTGTTATTTTCTACTTTAACAGTCACTCCAGCAGGTAAAATGATAGGTTTTTTTCCAATTTTAGACATAAATATTAACTAACCTTGCAAAGGATTTCTCCTCCTAATTTTTGCTCTCTAGCTTCATTGTCTGACAAAATTCCTTTGGATGTTGAAATAATAGAAATTCCAAGACCGTTTTGTATTTTTTTTATACTTTCAAATCGTGAATAAATTCTTCTACCAGGTCTAGAAACTCTCTCGATTTCTTTGATAACTGGATCTCCGTACATGTATTTTAAATTAATTTCTATATTTTCAAATTTAGCTTCTTTATTAACAACATAATCTTGAATGAAACCTTCTTTTTGAAGAACATCTAAAACAGCTTTTCTTAACCTAGAACTTGGCGCTGAAACTTTCTTTAGACCTCTCATTTGTCCATTTCTAATTCTTGTAATTAAATCTCCAATTGGATCTGTAATTTTCATATTTCTCCTTTACCAGCTAGCTTTTGTCATGCCAGGAATCTTTCCACTAGAGGCAAATTTTCTAAGTGCAATTCGAGACATTTTTAATTTTCTATAATAACCTCTTGATCTGCCAGTTATTTCACATCTGTTTCTTATTCTTGTCTTTGCTGAATTTCGTGGAACTTTACTTAATTTAAGACTAGCTAAAAATCTTTCATTCAAAGGTAATGTTTTATTCATTATAATTTTTTTTAATTTAGTTCTAGTAGCTTCTAAATTCTTAGACATTCTAACTCTTTTTAAATTTCTTTCTATCCATGCAGTTTTTGCCATTTAATTTAGCTCCTTATCTTTTTCTTTGTTAATTTCTTTTTTTTTAGACTTCTTATCAATTCCAAAAACTTGTCCTTTAGCAAATGGAAAATTAAAACTATCAAGTAATAATTTAGCTTGTTGTTTTGTCTTGGCTGATGTTACCACTGTAATGTCCAATCCTCTGATTTTATCTACTTTGTCAAAATTTACTTCAGGAAAAATAATATGTTCTTTTATTCCAAAACTATAATTAGCTTCATTATCAAAGCTATTCGGATTCAAGCCTCTAAAGTCTTTAATTCTTGGCAATGCGATATTTATTAGTCGATCCAAGAAAAAATACATATTATCTTTTCTTAAAGTAACTTTTAAACCCAACGGAATACCGACTCTTGTTTTGAAATTCGATATCGATTTTCTAGATTTAGTAATTTGTGCTTTTTGTCCAGCAATACTTCCTAGATCATCTTCAGCACTTTTTAAAATTTTATTATCAGTAGCATCAAGACCTAGACCCATATTTAAAACAATTTTTATAATTTTAGGCGCTTGCATTTTATTATTAAATGACATGCTTTTGCAAAGCAAAGGGACTATTTCCTTTTCGTACTTTTCTTTTAATCTCGGTACCAACTTCATTTTTTACCTTTTTTTATTTTTGCAATTTCTTTTTTTTCATTTTTTAATTCTACTTTTTTTTCTACTTTTGTATCTTTTTTCTTTTCTACTGTTTTAGCTGAATTTAATTTAACTACATTTGAAATATCTATCGGTCTTTCAATTTTTACGATTCCACCTTTTTTTTCTTTTGTTGGTTTTTGATGTTTAGTTTTCTCATTAAGACCTTTTACTAAAATTTTTTTTAATTCTGGAAACACCTTAATAACATTTCCAGTTTTACCTTTGTCGTCACCAGTAATTACTTTAACAGTATCACCTTTTTTAATTTTTAATTTAATCATAAAACCTCCGGGGCTAACGAAATTATTTTCATAAAACTTTTGTTTCTCAACTCTCTTGTAACTGGCCCAAATATACGAGTTCCAATTGGCTCTCCATTTGGCTGAACTAAAACAGCTGCATTTGCATCAAACTTAATTGAAGTTCCGTCTAGTCTTTTAATTTCTTTTCTTGTTCTAACAATAACAGCTTTGTGAACGTCTCCTTTTTTAACTTTTCCTTTAGGAATAGCGTCTTTTATTGAAACAACAATTATATCACCAATTGTTGCATATCTTCTTTTAGACCCACCTAACACCTTTATACATTCAACTTTTCGAGCACCTGTATTATCAGCAACTAGTAGTTCAGTTTGTACTTGTATCATTTTTTTTCCTCAATTAGTGTCCATCGCTTCAATTTGGAAATAGGTCTGCTCTCAATAATGGAAACTAAATCTCCGACTTTTGCAATTTCTTTTTCATCATGAGCATAATATTTTTTATTTGTAGTAATAACTTTTTTAAAAACTGGATGAGCAAATCTTCTGCTGACTTGAACAACTATAGTTTTTTTACCTTTATCACTTACTACTTTTCCTTTTAAAATTCTTTTAACCATTTCTTTATTTTGTAAAATTAATAAATGTTTTAATTTTTGCGATTGTTCTTCTATTATTTTTTACGCTAGAAGTATCAGTTAATTGACCGCCTTTTTTCTTAAATCTTAAATTAAATTGTTCTTTTTTTAATTTTTCTAACTCAGAAAAAAGTTGATCTTTTGATAATTTTTTAATTTCTTTTATTTTTAGCATTACAATGTACCTAATCTTTTTACCATTTGAGTTTTTATTGACAATTTTGCTTTTGCTAATTCAAAAGCTTCTTTTGCGACACTTTCTTCAACTCCATCTATTTCAAAAATGATTCTTCCTGGCTTTACTCTAAATACGTAATATTCTAATCCGCCTTTACCTTTTCCCATTCGAACTTCAATAGGTTTTTTAGTGACAGGAATATTTGGGAAAATTCTAAGCCATACACGACCAGCTCTTTTCATATGTCTAGTTAAAGCAACTCTCGCAGCTTCTATTTCCTTAGAAGTTACTCTGTTAGGTTCTATTGCTTTAAGACCAAAAGAACCAAAATTTAAAGTAGACCCTCTATGAGCTATTCCATGTATTTTTCCTTTAAATGCTTTTCTGTATTTTGTTCTAGCTGGCTGCAACATTTTCTTTCTCTGTTAAAATTTTATTTTCTTCATCAATTTTTTTTCTGTCTTTTTCAAAAACAATTCCTTTATAAATCCATACTTTTACGCCAATAATTCCATATGTAGTTTCTGCTTCTGCTTCTCCATAATCAACGTCAGCTCTTAAAGTATGAAGCGGAATACTTCCTTCTCTTAACCATTCTGTTCTTGCAATTTCAGTTCCGGCTAATCTCCCAGCTACTGTTACTTTAATTCCTTTTGCTCCTAACCGTAACGTTGACTGCATCGCTCTTTTCATTGCTTTTCTGTATGCAATCCTTTTTTCAAGTTGCTGAGCAACGTTTTCAGCTACCAGGTACGCGTCTAACTCTGGCTTTCTTATTTCTTTAATATTAACAGAAACATATGAACTTGAAATTTTATTCAAATTATTTTTAATTTTATCAATATCCGAACCTTTTTTTCCAATTACAAATCCAGGTCTTGAGGTGTAAATTGTTACAATACATTTTTTAGTTGGTCTTTCGATAAAAATTTTGGAAATACCAGAATTCTTTAAATTCTCCTGTATATATTTTCTAATTTTAAAGTCTTCTATTAAATATTGCCCATACTCTTTCTTTTTGGCAAACCACATAGAGTCCCAATTTTTATTTAAACCAAGTCTAAAACTAGTCGGATTAACTTTTTGTCCCATTATTTTGTTGCTTCAGTTAAATTTTTTTTATTTTCGCTAACAACAATTGTTAGATTGCTAAAATGTTTCTTTATTCCAGCAGCTCTTCCTCTTGCTCTTGGCATAAAACGTTTTAGAGTAATACCTTTTCCAACATAAGCTTCTTTGATTATTAAATTATCGATATCTAATTGATTGTTATTCTCTGCATTTGCAATTGCAGATTTTAGTGTTTTTTTAATTTCTTTAGCTACTCTCTTATTAGTAAACTCTAAATCTCTCATTGCAATATTTGCATTTTTTCCTCTAATGCTTTTTAAAATATTATTAATTTTACGAGGACTTGATCTTAAATTTTTATAAATAGCTTTAACTTGATTTAAATCTTTATTTTTTGACATCTTTTTTCTCACTTTCTGCTGGGGCTGCTTTCTTGTCAGCTGGTGTATGACCAAAGAATTGTCTAGTTGCTGAAAACTCGCCTAATTTATGTCCAACCATTTCTTCTGAAATAGTCACAGGGAAAAATTTCTTTCCGTTATGAATTTCAAAAGTTAAACCTATAAATTCAGGAATTATTGTAGATTTTCTAGACCAAGTTTTAATAGGTTTTTTTATTCCTTGTTCTTTATGTTTTTGAGCTTTTTTCATCAAACTCATTTCGACAAAAGGCCCTTTCCAAACGGATCTACTCATAATTAATTAATGTTCCTCTTTTTTTTTCTAGAAATAATATATTTGTTAGTATTTTTATTTTTTCGAGTTTTTTTACCTTTAGTTTTTATTCCCCAAGGTGTAACTGGATGACGACCTCCATTAGTACGACCTCCGTGCGGGTGATCAACCGGGTTCATTGCAATACCTCTTGTTTGCGGTCTAATACCTAACCATCTACTTCTACCTGCTTTACCAATTTTAATATTTTTTTGATCTGGATTAGAAACTGCTCCAATTGTTGCCTTGCATAAACTTAGAACTTTTCTAACTTCGCCTGAGGCTAATCTTAAAGTCGTGTAATCTTGATCGTGGCTCATTATTTGAACTGATGAACCAGCAGATCTAGCTATAACTGCTCCATTACCAGGTATCATCTCAACATTATGGACAACAGTCGCTGGAGGAATATCAATCAAAGGCATACAATTTCCAATTTCAATGTCTTTTTTTCTTCCAGAATAGATTTTTGTACCGACTTTAATTTCCTGCGGCGCAATAAGATAACTTTGCGTTTTATCTTCATACTCAACTAACATAATATTTGCAGTTCTATATGGATCATATTCAAATCTAATAACTGTTGCCGGCATATCAAATTTATTTCTCTTAAAATCAACAAATCTATATTTCTTTTTATGACCAGCTGAACGGTGTCTAGATGTAATTCTGCCTAGATTATTTCTTCCATGAGATCCTCCGATTCCTGCTGTTAAAGACTTAACAGGTTTTCCTTTCCAAAGACCAGTTCTGTCTAAAATAATGGTTCCTCGAGTTGATTTTGTGTAAGGTTTATAAGTTTTAAGAGCCATAATTAAATTCCTGAAGTAATATCGATTGATTGACCTTTTTTAAGAGTAACAATTGCTTTTTTATATCCAGAAGTACTAGCTGGTCTTCCTCTTACAGTTTTAAATCTAGGTTTAGAATTTATTGTATTAACTTTAATTACATTCACCTTGTATATTTTTTCTATACTTTTTTTAATATTTGATTTGTTGGCAAAATCTGCAACTTTAAAAACAACTTTATTTAAAGAACTTAAGTTTGTCGATTTTTCTGTGACTATTGGTTCTAAAATAATATCGTAAGAATAATTAACAGCTTTCATTATTTTATAAGTCTTTCTTCTAGTTTTTTAATAGATGAATGTGTAAATAAAATTGTATTATACTTTAACACATCATAAACATTTGTTCCTATTTCTGGAATATTTTTAAGATTAGGAATATTTTTAATATTTTTAGTCAATTTTTCATTATCTTTTTTGTCGTAAATTATAAGAGTGCTTTTAGAATTAATTTTTTCTAAAAAGTTACTAAATTCTTTTGTCTTGATGTTTTGAAAATCTTTGTCTGATAATATTTTAATTTTATTATCTTTTGTTTTTGTAGAAAGAGCATGTTTCAATCCTAATTTTCTAACTTTTTTATTAAGTCGTTTAACAGTGTGTTTCCCTTTAGCTTTTGGACCATGCGCAATACCACCGCCAACAAATATAGGCGCAGTAATATTTCCGTGTCTAGCTCCTCCAGAACCTTTTTGTGGTCCAATTTTTTTTCTAGATCCTGCTACTTCTCCACGAGTTTTGGTATAACCTGTCTTTTTAGTAAATCTGCTGATTTGCCAATCAACAACCATTTTAATTAAATCTTTTCTAGGTTTTAAAGAAAAAATACTATCAGCAAGCTCTATGCTGCCAATTTCTTTTCCGTCAATTCCAACTTCATGTATTTTCATATTAGGCTTTTTTCTCCGGTGCTTTTGCTTGCTTAGTATCAGCACTTTTTTCTTTTTTAGTTGTTTTTTCTTTTAAACCTTCTGCTAAATCGTCTTTAAATGACTGAATTTTGTCTTTCATAGTTCTTTTTGATCTATCTTTTATAGCTTTATTAATTTCAACAATCGCATTTTTTGCACCAGGAACTGATCCTTTCAAAAATAATAAGTTTTTTTCAATATCTGTTTCAATAATTTCTAATCTTTGTATTGTTCTTGAACGATCACCCATATGTCCAGCCATTTTTTTTCCTTTAAAAACTCGTC
Source organism: uncultured Alphaproteobacteria bacterium (assembly GCA_903869725.1). Classification (GTDB taxonomy): domain Bacteria; phylum Pseudomonadota; class Alphaproteobacteria; order Pelagibacterales; family Pelagibacteraceae; genus Fontibacterium; species Fontibacterium scandinaviense. The sequence goes on from CAIQAD010000017.1 coordinate 14,609, forward strand.
CAGGATCTTGACGTTGACCGGTAGAACCGTGAGATCTATGAGAAACAGAAACTCCGTGAGTTGCTCTTAATCCTGAAAAATTATGTCTTTTCATAACGCCCGCAAAACCTCTACCGATAGTTCTTGCTTTAACGTCAACAAAATTAATATCTTTAAAAATACTTAAGTTAACATCTGAACCTGGTTTTAAATCACTATCTTTATCTAATCTAAATTCCTTTAAAATTTTTTTAGGTTCTAAAGATTTTTTTGCAAAAAAACCTTTCATTTGGTTAGTAACTTTAGAACTTTTGATATGTCCAAATCCAATCATAACAGCACTGTAACCTCTTTTTTCTTTTGTAATAATATCTACAACTTTACCTGGCTCAACATGAAGCACAGTTACCGGTACAGATTGCCCGTTTTCATAAAACCTTCTGGTCATTCCTATCTTTTTTCCTATCAATCCTAGTGTCATAAATTTATATTTACATTTACATTTACATTTATATTTTTATTTCAACATCAACACCTGAGGCCAAATCTAGTTTCATTAAGGCTTCAACTGTTTGTGGAGTTGGGTCTAAAATATCAATCATTCTTTTATGAGTTCTTGTTTCAAATTGCTCTCTGCTTTTCTTATCAATATGAGGAGAGCGAAGAACCGTAAAAATTTCTTTTCTAGTAGGAAGGGGTATCGGGCCTCTTACTTGAGCACCAGTTCTTTTAGCTGTATTAACTATCTCTATTGTAGATTGATCTAAAATCTTATGATCGTATGCTCTTAATTTAATTCTAATATTTTGTTTTTCCATTTATTTAAGCCATCTTCTTAGTTACTTCATCCTGAACATTTTGAGGAACGCGATCATAATGATCAAATTGCATTGTATATTGAGCTCTACCTTGCGACATAGATCTTAAAGTATTTACATAACCAAACATGTTAGCAAGAGGAACCATTGCATTTATAACTGCTGCATTTCCTCTTTTATCTGTGGATCCTACTTGTCCTCTTCTACTGTTTAAATCTCCAATAACGTCTCCCATGTAATCTTCTGGGGTTACTACTTCAACTTTCATAATAGGTTCTAGTAATTTAGGATGTGATTGTAAGCATAATTCTCTAAAACAGTATCTAGCAGCCAATTCAAATGCTAAAGGACTTGAATCCACTTCGTGGTGCAATCCGTCTAAAATTTGAACTTTGTAATCTAATAAAGGAAATCCTGCTAGCACTCCGGAATCAGCAACGCTTAAAATACCTTTTTCAACTCCAGGAATAAATTCACGCGGAATAGATCCCCCTTTAATTAAATTTTCAACTATTCTTCCTTCTCCTTGCGCTAGAGGTTCAACGCCAAGTTTAACTTTTGCAAACTGACCTGCTCCACCACTTTGTTTTTTATGCGTATATTCTAATTTTCCACTTGATGTAATCGTTTCTCTATAAGCGACTTGTGGTGCACCAATGTTTGCTTCAACTTTAAATTCTCTTTTCATTCGATCAACAATAATTTCTAAATGCAATTCTCCCATTCCTTTAATGATTGTCTGACCAGACTCATTATCTGAAGAAACTCTAAATGATGGATCTTCTTTTGCTAATCTGTTAAGTGCCTCTCCCATTTTTTCTTGGTCGTTTTTAGTTTTAGGCTCAACAGCAATCTCTATAACTGGCTCTGGAAAATCCATAGATTCTAAAATAATTGGATTGTTTTTGTCGCACAGAGTATGGCCAGTAATTGTATTTTTAAGACCTGCTAAAGCAACAATATCTCCTGCGCTTGCTTCTTTAATATCTTCTCTATTATTTGCATGCATTAACAACATTCTACCAACGCGCTCTTCTTTTCCAGTTTTTGCATTAAGAACACCTGTTCCTGTGCTTAGAGTGCCGGAATAAATTCTAATAAAAGTTAACGAACCAACAAAAGGATCATTTGCAATTTTAAAAGCTAAAGCTGAAAAAGGCTCTGCATCAGAACATTTTCTAATCATCTCATCACCTGTATCTGGATTAGTTCCTTTAACTTGACCAACATCTTTAGGACTAGGTAAATAATCAACAACTGCATCTAAAATTAATTGTACACCTTTATTTTTAAAAGCAGCTCCGCATACTATCGGCACAAACACAAAATTAATTGTTCCTTTTCTAATGCAAGCTTTTAACTCTTCAATTGATGGATCTTTTCCATTCAAGTAATTCTCCATTACTTTTTCATCCTGTTCTACAGCAAGTTCTACGAGTTCTTTTCTATATTTTGTTGCTTGTTCTTTAAGATCGACTGGAATTTCAACGTAATCGAATTTTGCTCCTAAACTTTCATCTTGCCAAACGACACCTTTCATAGAAACTAGATCCACAACTCCTTTAAAAGTGTTTTCTATACCAATTGGTAATTGAAGAACTAATGGCGTCGCTCCCAATCTTTCTCTAATCATATCAACGCACATGAAAAAATTTGCGCCTGTTCTATCTAATTTATTAACAAAACAAATTCTTGGAACTTTATATTTATCTGCTTGTCTCCACACAGTTTCAGATTGAGGTTCAACACCTGCTACACCATCAAAACATGCGACTGCTCCATCTAAAACTTTTAATGATCTTTCAACTTCAATAGTAAAATCAACGTGACCAGGGGTATCAATAATATTAATTCGATGACCTTTCCAAAAACAAGTTGTTGCCGCAGAAGTAATTGTAATTCCTCTTTCTTGTTCTTGTTCCATCCAATCCATTGTTGCTGCACCATCATGCACTTCTCCAATTTTATGTGCTTTTCCTGTGTAATATAAAATTCTTTCTGTTGTAGTAGTTTTTCCAGCATCAATGTGAGCTGCGATTCCTATATTTCTATACTTTTCTATTGGATATTTTTCGCTCATAAATTTACCATCTAAAATGAGCAAAAGCTTTGTTGGCTTCAGCCATTTTGTGAGTATCTTCTCTTTTTTTAATTGCAGCACCTTTATTTGCTGCAGCATCCATTAATTCTTTAACTAATTTTTCTTGCATGCTCTTGTCAGTTCTTTTTCTTGATGCATCAATCAACCAACGAATTGCTAAAGCTTGCGCTCTATCCGCTCTAACATCTACTGGAACTTGATATGTAGCTCCTCCAACTCTTCTAGATTTTACTTCTAAATTAGGTTTAGTATTTTTAATCGCTTCATTAAAAACTTTAATTGGATCATCATTAGTTTTTGATTTAATCAAATCAAATGAACTATATAAAATTCTTTCAGCAACTGTTTTTTTACCTTGGTACATTAAAGAATTCATGAATTTTGTAACAACTTTAGATTTGTAAACTGGATCTGGTGCCACATCTCTTTTTGTTTGTTTTCTTCTACGTGACATAATTATTTAGGTCTCTTTGCTCCGTATTTAGATCTTTGCTGTTTCATTTTAGTAACGCCCTGCGTATCTAAAACTCCTCGAATTGTATGATAACGAACTCCAGGTAAATCTTTCACCCTTCCTCCTCTAATCATTACAACAGAGTGTTCCTGTAAGTTATGTCCTTCTCCTGGTATGTAACTTGTAACCTCAAAACCATTTGAGAGACGTACGCGCGCAACTTTTCTTAATGCCGAATTTGGTTTTTTTGGAGTAGTTGTGTAAACTCTTGTACACACACCTCTTTTCTGAGGACATTCTTCTAGCGCTGGAACTTTATCCCTTACTTTTGGTTTAGTTCTTCCTCGCTTAACTAATTGATTAATAGTTGGCATAATTTTTAAAAATTTATTTAAGGAAGCAACAAGGACTAGTTTTAAGTCTGTTGGTAGTGGTTTAAGTGCTCTAGGGCCTTACATACTACCTTAAAAAAGTTTCCGCATAATACTTAAATTAAACCAAAGGTCAAATTTAAGTTGTATTAAAAATGCTTAATTTATCTTACGAATTGAATGATTTTAACTACTTAGCGGCTTCAATTTTTTCTGGTTCTTTTATCTTGACGCTTTGAGCGTTTTGCAACTCAATATCTCTTTGTCTAGCAATTTTGGAATATTTAAAGGTACTATCTCCTGTTCCAGCAGGAATTAATCTTCCAACAATAACATTTTCTTTCAAACCGTGAAGAACATCTACTTTTCCTTTGATAGCCGCCTCAGTAAGAACTCTCGTTGTTTCCTGGAATGAAGCTGCAGAAATAAATGATTTAGTTTGTAATGAAGCTTTTGTAATTCCTAATAACACAGGTTCAGATTGAGCAGGTTTTTTTCCTTCAGAGGATAATTTTTTATTTAATTCATCAAGATCTATCTTATCAACTAATTCACCTGCTAAATATGACGTATCGCCTGAAGTTTTTATTTCAACTTTTCTTAACATTTGTCTGACGATAACTTCTATATGTTTATCGTTAATAATAACGCCTTGTAATCTGTAAACTTCTTGAACCTCATCTATAAAATAATTTGCTAACGCTTCAATACCTAAAATTCTTAAAATATCATGAGGAGCCGGGCTTCCGTCTAGTAAGTATTCTCCTTTTTTAATTTCTTCTCCAGGATTAAAATTAACTTGTTTGCCTTTTGGAATTAAATATGAAGATTCAACTCCATCTTTGGATTTAATTGTAATTTTTAATTTTCCTCTTACTTCTTTACCAAATTCAATTTTACCATCATTTTCAGCAATTATTGCTCCTTCTTTAGGTTTTCTTGCTTCAAATAATTCTGCAACACGAGGTAATCCTCCTGTAATATCTTTTGTTTTAGAGGTAGCTTTTGGTAAACGAGCTAAAACGTCTCCTGCATTTACTTTATCTCCGTCTTCTACAGATAAAATTGTTTCCGGAACTAAATAATATCTTGCTTCATTGTCGTCAGCTTTTTTAACAACTTTTCCTTTATTATCTCTTAAAGTAATTCTAGGTTTAAGATCTAAATTTTTAGATTGTCCTCTCCAATCTAAAACTACTTTTGATGAAATTCCTGTAGTTTCATCAGTAACATCTGTGATCGAAGCACCATCAATTAAATCAACAAAACTTACAACTCCTTCAGTCTCGGAAATTACTGGTAAAGTATATGGATCCCATTCACAAATTTTTTGGTTCTTTTTAACTGGTTGATCATTTTTTACAAAAAGTTTTGATCCATAAGGTATTTTGTATATCGCTACGTTAGTTCCGTTCTTTTCAATGATTAATTCTGTATTTCTTCCCATAACAATCAATTGCTTGTTAGAATCTTCAATCAAATTATTATTAGAAATTTTTAAAATGCCGTCAGATGGAGATGTAATTGATGAATCTTGTTTAATTTGAGCTGTTCCTCCAACGTGAAAAGTTCTCATAGTAAGCTGTGTTCCGGGCTCACCAATAGATTGAGCGGCTATCATTCCAACGCACTCTCCAATTGCAACTGGTCTTCCTCTAGCTAAATCTCTTCCATAACAAGTAGCACAAATTCCATCTTTGGCCTCACATGTGATTGGTGAGTATACTTCTATAGATTTCACTCCTGCCGAGTCCATTAATTCACACTGCTTTTCTTCGATTAATTGTTTAGCTTTAACAATAACTTCTCCTGTATTTGGAGCTTTAATATCTTTTGCTGCAACTCTTCCTAGCGATCTCTCCGTTAAACTGACGATAACATTTCCACCCTCAATAATTTCATGGACATTAATATGTTTTTTAGTGCCACAGAATTTTAATCTTACAATAACGTCTTGAGAAACATCGCACAATCTTCGAGTCAAATATCCAGAGTTTGCTGTTTTTAACGCAGTGTCAGCTAAGCCTTTTCTTGCACCGTGAGTTGAGGTAAAATATTCAAGAACTGTTAATCCTTCTTTAAAATTAGAAATAATTGGGGTTTCTATAATCTCTCCAGATGGTTTTGCCATCAATCCTCGCATGCCAGCTAGTTGTTTCATTTGAGCAGCTGAACCTCTAGCCCCTGAATCGGCCATCATAAATATGGAATTTGTTTTAATTGATCCGTCAGCATTTGTTTTTGATGTAGAAATAATTTTCATCATTTCACTTGCAATTTTATCAGTACATTTCGACCATTGATCGACTACTTTATTATATTTTTCACCTTTAGTGATTAGGCCTTCCGAGTATTGAGTTTCGTATTCTTCAACCATTTTCTTAGCGTCAGAAATAATATTAACTTTGGTGTCTGGAATAACTAAATCATCTTTTCCAAAAGATATTCCTGCTTTGAAAGCATGAAGAAAACCTAAACTCATTAGTTTATCGCAGAAGATAACTGTTTCTTTTTGTCCGCAATATCTAAAGATAATATCAATTAATTCAGAGATTTGTTTTTTAGTGAGAAGCTTATTAACTAAATCAAATGCAATCTTATGATGTTTTGGTAGAATACTAGATAAAATAAACCTTCCTACGCTACTCTGGTAGGTTTTTATAACTAATTTATTTTTTTCATCTACTGTTTCAAATCTTGAAATAATTTTTGAATGAATATTAATAGATTTACTCTCAAGAGCTTGATTAATTTCATCTAAATTTAAAAAATATCCAACTGGCTTAGTTTCTATAGTACCAAAAAATTGCGACATGTAATAAATACCCAGAACCATGTCTTGTGATGGAACTATAATAGGCTTACCATTTGATGGACTTAATATATTGTTTGTCGACATCATTAAAACTCTAGCTTCTAACTGAGCTTCTAAGCTTAGTGGCACATGAACCGCCATTTGGTCACCATCAAAATCGGCATTAAAAGCAGCTGTTGTTAATGGGTGCAGTTGTATAGCTTTTCCTTCAATTAAAATTGGTTCAAAAGCTTGAATTCCTAATCTATGAAGCGTTGGTGCTCTATTTAAAAGAATAGGATGCTCTCTAACTACCTCTTCTAAAATATCCCAAACTTCAGATTTTTCTTTTTCAACTATTTTTTTAGCTTGCTTAATAGTTGTGGCTAATCCGAGTTTATCTAATTTCGCATAAATAAATGGTTTAAAAAGTTCCAAAGCCATTTTTTTTGGTAGACCACACTGATGTAATTTAAGCTCTGGACCAACAACAATTACAGATCGTCCAGAATAGTCTACACGCTTACCTAATAAATTTTGTCTAAACCTTCCCTGTTTACCTTTTAGCATATCAGCTAAAGATTTTAATGGTCTTTTTCCTGTTCCAGTAATTACTCGGCCTCTTCTTCCGTTATCGAATAATGCATCTACCGCTTCTTGCAGCATTCTTTTTTCATTTCTTACAATAATATCTGGAGCTCTTAACTCCATTAATCTTTTAAGACGATTATTTCTGTTTATTACTCTCCTATATAAATCGTTAAGATCTGAGGTTGCAAATCGACCACCATCAAGAGGAACTAAAGGTCTAAGCTCCGGGGGAATAACTGGAATCACTGTTAAAATCATCCATTCTGGCTTATTTCCAGAATTAATAAAATTTTCAACTAATTTTAATCGTTTAATTGTTCTCTCTTCAGCTACTTTAGAAGTTGTTGTTTTAAGAATTTCTCTTAATCTTTCTCTTTCAGTTGCTAAATCGATATTTGCTAGTACTTCACGAATTGCTTCAGCACCGATTCCAGCTGTAAATTGATCTTCGCCGTATTTTTCCTGTGCTTTAATTAATTCTTCTTCAGTAATTAATTGATTTTTCTTAAATTCAGTTAAACCAGGTTCAATAATAATAAAATTTTCAAAATATAAAACTTTTTCTAAATCTTTTAATTTCATATCCATTGCCAAAGCAATTCTACTTGGTAATGATTTCAAAAACCAAATATGAGAAACTGGCGTTGATAACTCAACGTGACCCATTCTCTCTCTTCTTACATTTGCTTTTGTAACTTCAACACCGCACTTTTCGCAGATAATTCCTCTGAACTTCATTCGTTTATACTTGCCGCACAAACATTCATAATCTTTTACTGGACCAAAAATTCTTGAACAAAATAAACCATCTTTTTCAGGTTTAAATGTTCTGTAATTAATTGTTTCTGGCTTCTTAATTTCACCAAATGACCAGGATTTAATTTTTTCTGGACTTGCTAAAGAAATTTTTATGTTATTAAAATTATCTTTATTGATATTTTTTTTAAATAAATTAGTTAATTCTTTACTCATAAATTAATTTGTAAGTTCAATATTTAGTCCTAGAGATCTAATCTCTTTGATTAAAACGTTAAATGACTCTGGTACTCCAGATTCAAAGTCATCATCACCTTTTACTATTGTTTCATAAACTTTTGTTCTTCCTGCAACGTCATCTGATTTAATTGTCAAAATTTCTTGCAAAGTATATGCAGCTCCGTAAGCCTCTAGCGCCCAGACTTCCATTTCACCAAATCTTTGTCCTCCGAATTGTGCTTTTCCACCTAATGGTTGTTGAGTTACTAAACTGTATGGTCCTGTTGAACGAGCATGGATCTTATCATCAACCATATGAGCAAGTTTCAACATATAAATAATTCCAACTGTAACTGGCCTATCAATTTTTTCTCCTGTTCTTCCATCAAATAATTCAGTTTGTCCCGATTCAGGTAAACCACAGAATTTAAGCATATCTGTAACATCTTTAACACTTGCTCCATCAAATACTGGCGTAGCTATAGGCACACCATAAGAAAGATTGCCTGTTAATTCTTTAAACTCTTCATCAGATAAATTTTTCATATCATCTGAAATTTCACCTTTATAAATTTTAGAAAGATAAGTTTTTAACTCATCTCGCTTAGAGGAGTTCTTTTGCATTTCATCGACTAATTTTCTAATTTTTTCTCCCATTTCAGAGCACGCCCAACCTAAATGAGTTTCTAGAATTTGACCTACGTTCATACGACTTGGAACTCCTAAAGGATTTAATACGATATCAACTGGTTTGCCATTTTGCATATAAGGCATATCTTCTGCAGGAACTATTCTGCTTATCACCCCTTTGTTTCCGTGTCTTCCTGCCATCTTATCGCCTGCTTGCAATTTTCTTTTCATGGCAACAAAAACTTTCACCATTTTCATTACGCCAGGCAAAAGATCATCTCCTTTTTGAATTTTGTCTACCTGATCTTCAAATCTTATTTGAATGTCTTTTTTTGCTTTAATAAATTGCTCTTTTAGAATAGCTAAATTTGACTGAACTTTTTTATCTTCAACAACTAATTTTAATAAATCGTTAGTTGATAACTCAGAAACGTTATCTTCGTTTATAATCGTACCCTGTTTTAAAGATTTCAAATTCTCTTCTGTTTTTGAACCGTTTAAAATACTTTTTGCTCTTGCTTTAATGTTAGACTCTAAAATTTCTTCTTCTGCTTGCTTATCATTTTGAACCGACTCAATTTCTGCTCTTTCAATAGAAATAGCTCTCTCATCTTTTTCTATTCCATGTCTATTAAATACTCGAACTTCAACTACAACACCATTTGTTCCAGATGGCATTTTTAAAGATGTGTCACGTACATCAATAGCTTTTTCACCAAATATTGCTCTTAAAAGTTTTTCTTCAGCGTTTACTGGGGAGTCTCCTTTTGGAGTAACTTTGCCAACTAGAATATCACCAGGTTTAACTTCGGCTCCAACGTAAACAACGCCTGATTCATCAAGATTAATTAAATTTTCTTCAGCAGTATTTGGTATATCTCTTGTAATTTCTTCAGGTCCAAGTTTAGTATCTCTAGCCATAACACTATATTCTTCAATATGAATTGACGTGAATACATCATCTGTTACGCATCTTTCTGAAATTAAAATTGAATCTTCAAAATTGTAACCAAGCCAAGGCATAAAGGCTACCGTCACGTTTTTTCCTAACGCAAGTTCTCCAAACTGCGTAGATGGTCCATCTGCAATAACATCTCCTTTTTTAATTTTATCTCCAACTTTAACGAGTGGTCTTTGATTGATACAGGTATTTTGATTAGATCTTTGAAATTTACTTAAGTTATAAATATCTACACCTGATTTTGTTAAATCTTTTTCAGAAGTTACTCTAACAACAATACGTTTACCATCAATTTTATCAACAATTCCATCTCTTTTTGCGACTAATGTTGCTCCAGAATCAACCGCAACATCTTTTTCAATACCAGTTCCAACAAGAGGAGACTCGTTTTTAATTAAAGGAACTGCTTGACGCATCATGTTTGATCCCATCAAAGCTCTATTGGCATCATCATTTTCTAAAAATGGAATTAACGCGGCGGCAACTGAAACAACTTGTTTTGGAGACACATCCATAAAATCAACGTTCTCTGGTTTAGCTAATTCAAATCCTAAAGATTTTCTACAAGAAACAAGATCGTCAATAAAAGTATTGTCTTTACTTAAAGGAGAGTTTGCTTGCGCGATAGTAAATTTTCCTTCTTCCATTGCTGAAAGATAATGAATTTCTTTGCTAACTTTTCCATTAATAACTTTTCTATAAGGGCTTTCAATAAAACCATATTTATTAATTCTTGAATAAGTTGCTAAGCTATTAATAAGTCCAATATTTGGACCTTCTGGTGTTTCAATTGGACAAATTCTTCCATAATGTGTTGGATGAACGTCACGAACTTCGAATCCGGCTCTTTCTCTGTTTAAACCTCCTGGTCCTAAAGCCGAAACTCTTCGCTTATGAGTAATTTCTGCTAACGGATTTGTTTGATCCATAAACTGTGATAATGGAGATTGTCCAAAAAATTCTTTTAAACAAGCTGCGATTGGTTTTGCATTAATTAAATCTTGCGGCATTACGGAATCTACTTCAACAGAAGCCATTTTTTCTTTAATAGCTCTTTCCATTCTTATTAAACCAATTCTAAATTGATTTTCTACTAATTCTCCAACAGAACGTAGTCTTCTATTTCCTAAGTGATCAATATCGTCAACTTCTCCTTTTCCATCTTTAAGATCTAACATGTACTTAATGATAGTAGTGATATCTTCTTTTCTTAAAACGGTAAGTTTTGGATCACAGTCTAATTCCATTCTCGCATTCATTTTTACACGACCTGTTTCTGATAAATCATAACGAGTATGATTAAAAAATAAATTTCCAAATAAATTTTTAGCAGTTTCAATTGTTGGTGGCTCACCAGGTCTTAGGACTCTGTAAATGTCCATACTAGCTTCATCTTGGTTTAAATTTTTATCTATAGTTAATGTATTTCTTAAAAAAGGACCTTTGTTTATTCCATCAATATCTAATAAAAATATTGTTTTAATCTTTAAATCTGTAAGTTTTGTAATTAAATCATTATTAATTTCATCTCCTGACTCAGCGATAACTTCTCCTGTTTTTTCATTAATAATGTCATTAGCTAAATATTTTCCAAATAAATCAGGAGTTTTAACTAAATAATTGTTTAAACCCTCTTTTTTTAATTTTAACGCTAAAGGATAAAGTAATTTTGTGTCTTTTTTAGCAACTACTTTATCATTTTCAGCGTTTACAAGGTCTGTTTTTAATTTATAATTTTTAAAATTTTCAGGAATAAACTTAGTTTTCCAGTCTTCAACGTTTATCAAATCGTATCTAATATTTTCATAAAATAAATTTAAAATATCATCTCTGTTATATCCAAGCGCCATTAATAAAGTTGTAACTGGCAATTTTCTTTTTCTATCAATTCTAAAATTTAATATATCTTTTGTATCATATTCAAAATCTAACCAAGATCCTCTGTAAGGAATAACTCTGCAACTAAAAAGTAATTTTCCACTTGCATGCGTTTTTCCCTTATCATGATCAAAAAATACGCCAGGACTTCTGTGCATTTGGTTAACAACTACTCGTTCAATACCATTAACAACAAAAGTTCCTCTTGAAGTCATAAGAGGAATGTCACTCATATAAACTTCTTGTTCTTTCGCGGACAAAACTTGTTTTGTTTGCTTTTCTTCGTTGATATCGTAAGCAACTAATCTAAGTGTTGCTTTTAATGCCGCAGAGTAAGTTAGGCTTCTTTGGTGACATTCTTCTACGGTGTATTTTGGTTTTTCAAAGCGATAGGAAAGATATTCAATTGTTGCTAAGCCAGAAAATTCTTCAATTGGAAAAACATCGTGAAATACTTTTGATATTCCGGAAACTGTACCGTGTTCAGAGTTTGCTTCTAGGAAGTTTTTATATGAATTAACTTGAACTTCTATTAAGTCAGGGATATTTAATATATTTTCTAATTTACCAAAACTTTTTCTAACTTTTTTTTTATCTGTAAAAGATAACATAGTTTAACTAACTAGATATTTTATTATCTAGTTCTAAAATCTTAATAAATTTACTTTAATTCTACTTTAGCGCCCGCTGCTTCAAGTTTTTTCTTAACATCTTCAGCGTCTTTTTTATTTACACCAGCCTTCAATTGTTTTGGTGCACCTTCAACAAGATCCTTCGCTTCTTTAAGACCTAAACCTGTGAATGCTCTTACTTCTTTAATAACACCTATTTTGTTATCTCCTGAAGAAACTAAATTAACTATAAAGTCATTTTTTTCTGCCACAGCTTCTCCTGCTACTGCTGCCGCTGGAGCTGCTGCAACTGGAGCCATTGCTGTCACTCCCCATTTTTCCTCTAATGTTTTTGAAAGCTCAGCTGCCTCTACAACAGTAAGCTTAGATAACTCGTCTATAATTTTATTTAAATCTGGCATATGAATATTCCTAGTGGTTTAATTTTTTAAATTTTTAGCGTGCAATAAATTAACTATTTTAAGGCTTGGTGCAAGCAAAATACTTACAATTTTTTTGGCTGGAGTGGCTAAAATTCCCACTATTTTGACTCGCGCCTCATTTAATGTAGGTAAGGTAGCTATAAGAGCTACGTCTGAAGGTTCTAACACCTTCTCGTCCATCAATCCCCCTAATATTTTAAGTTTTTCGTTAGTCTTTGAAAAATTAACTAAGGTTTTAGATAAACTAACAGCATCTTTTGAATAAGCGATAGCCGTTGGACCTTTAAACAAATTTTCTAATTTTTCTGCTTTTGATCCTTTTAAGGCAATTTTTGTAATTCTATTTTTAGTAATTTGTAGAGCACCACCATTTTCTCTCATTTGAGCTCTTAGTTTCTCTAAATCTTTAACTGTAATGCCTTCGTAATGATAGACTAAAATCCCTTCGTGCGCAGCGATGACTGATTTTAGATCATTAACGTAAGTAGTTTTTTGCTCTTTGTTCATGATAAATTAGAAAGTTGAAGTTTCACTGAAGTTCCCATAGTTGTAGAGAGATATATTGAATTTATAAAGTTACCCTTAATCCCAGCTGGTTTTTCTTTTGATACAATTTCATAAACACTTTTAAAATTCTGAGACAATTCTTGTTCTGAAAATTTTACTTTACCAATTGACAATGCAAGATTTCCATCTTTGTCACATTTAATTTCGACACGTCCTTTTCTAATAGCATTAACAGTTCCTTTTATATCTTTTGCTACAGTTCCTAATTTTGGGTTAGGCATTAAACCTTTTGGTCCCAAAACTTTTCCAAGCTTTCCGACTTTAGACATCATGTCTGGTGTTGAGATTAAAATATCAAAATTTATTTTTCCTGAATTAATTTCATTAATTAAATCTTCAGATCCAACAACTTCTGCTCCAGAGGACTTTGCTTCATCAACTTTGTCCGCACTGCAAATAGCCGCTATTTTTATTTTTTTTCCAGAGCCGTTAGGTAAATCAACAATAGTTCTTAAATTTTGGTCTGTTTTAGATTTATCAATATTTAAAAAAAAGATAGCTTCCATTGATTCAGGAAATTTTGTTGTAGATTTTGTTTTTAATAATTTAATAGCTTCCGACAAAGATTTTTCTGCTAACTTGTTATGACCTTTTACTAATTCTAAATATCTTTTAGAGTGTTTTTTTTTCATTACTCTTTAACCTCCACCCCCATTGATCTAGCAGAACCAGCTATAATTTTAATTGCTTGTTCTATGTCAAATGCGTTTAAATCTTTCATTTTTATTTCAGCTATTTTTTTAAGTTGAGCTTTAGTAATTGAGCCAACAATGTTTCTTCCTGGCTCCTTTGATCCGCTTTTTAATTTTATTGCTTCTTTAATTAAAAATGAAGCAGGAGGTGTTTTAATTACAAAATCAAATTTTTTGTCTTTATATATAGTTATAACAACAGGAACTGGCTGACCCATTAACGATTTAGTTTTGTCATTAAAAGATTTACAAAACTCCATGATATTTACGCCTCGTTGACCTAATGCAGGACCAACTGGGGGAGCAGGATTTGCTTGTCCTCCTTTAATTTGTAACTTTAAATATCCAGCAACTTCTTTAGCCATAATTAAATCTTTTCTACCTGACCGTACTCTAGTTCTACGGGTGTAGGTCTACCAAATATAGAAACGGAAACCTTTAGTCTAGATTTTTCTTCATCAACTCCTTCTACTAATCCGCTAAATGAAGCAAAAGGACCATCAGACACCCTTACTTGCTCACCGATTTCAAAGCTAATGCTAGTAGATGGTTTTAAAGCACCATCTTCGATTTTACCCATTATTTTTGCAACTTCTGCTTCAGATATTGGAGAAGGTTTTCCAGGCAACCCCAGAAATCCTGTAATTCTTTTAATAGATTTTATTAAATGATAAATTTGATCATTCATATCTAATTTTGCTAAAAAATATCCCGGAAAATATTTTCTTTCTGATGTTGTTCTTTTTCCTTTTTTAACTTCTGTAACTTCATGAGTAGGTACTAAAGTTTTTTCAAAATGATGGCTCAACCCTTCTTTTTCTAATTTTTCAGGAATTAATTCTGCTACTTTTTTTTCAGAACCTGAATGCGCTTGAATTATATACCACTTCATCATAATTATATTCCTAACAAATATGCTAAACCAAATTTAAAAAGTTGATCTAGTAGCAAAAAAAATATTGCTGCCACAATCGACATAATAAACACCGTAACAGCTCCAATTGCCGTTTCTTTACTTGTAGGCCAAGAAATTTTGAACACTTCCTGCTTAACAGATTTAAAGAATTGAATAGGATTTAACATAATCTATTAATCTGTGGCAGGAGTGGAGGGACTTGAACCCGCAACCTCCGGTTTTGGAGACCGGCGCTCTACCAATTGAGCTACACTCCTAAGATTTATTCTATAATCTTAGTAACTACTCCAGCTCCTACGGTTTTACCACCCTCTCTAATCGCAAATTTTAAATTATTATCCATTGCAATTGGAGTTATTAAAGTGATTGTCATCTTTGCATCATCACCAGGCATAATCATTTCAACGCCCGCTGGTAAAGCAACCTCTCCTGTAACGTCTGTTGTTCTAAAATAGAACTGTGGACGATATTTTGTAAAAAATGGTGTGTGTCTACCACCTTCTTCTTTTTTCAGAATATAAGCTTGGGCTTCAAATTTAGTATGAGGTTTAATTGACCCTGGTTTTGCTAGAACTTGACCTCTTTCAACCTGATCACGCTCGATACCTCTTAAAAGAACACCAACGTTATCTCCTGCTTCACCGCTGTCTAGAAGTTTTCTGAACATCTCAACGCCGGTACATACTGTTTTCTGAGTAGCTTTAATTCCGATAATTTCTAGTTCTTCACCAGTTTTAACTACGCCAGACTCAATTCTGCCTGTAACAACTGTACCTCTTCCTGAAATTGAAAATACATCTTCAATCGGCATAAGGAATGGTTTGTCTTTGGGTCTGTTTGGCTGTGGAATAAAAGTATCTACTGCTTCCATTAACGCGAGAATAGGTTTGTCTCCTAATTCAACGTCACCTTCCATAGCTTTTAAAGCAGATCCTTTAATAATTGGAGTTTTATCTCCCGGATATCCATAGGAAGTTAAAAGCTCTCTTATTTCCATTTCAACTAAATCTAAAAGTTCTTTATCTTGAACAGTGTCAACTTTATTTAAAAAAACAACAAGCGCAGGAACTCCTACTTGTCTTGCCAAAAGAATATGCTCCCTAGTTTGTGGCATTGGACCATCTGCAGCATTCACAACAAGTATTGCTCCATCCATCTGAGCTGCTCCAGTAATCATGTTTTTTACATAATCAGCGTGACCTGGACAATCTACGTGCGCGTAATGTCTTTTTGTAGTTTCATATTCAACGTGAGCTGTAGAAATAGTAATACCTCTAGCTTTTTCTTCTGGAGTTTTGTCAATTTGGTCGTAAGCAATAAATGTTGCTCCGCCAGTTTTAGCAAGAACTTTTGTGATCGCGGCCGTTAAAGTTGTTTTACCATGATCCACGTGACCAATAGTACCAATATTACAATGTGGTTTCGTTCTCTGAAATTTTTCCTTAGACATTTACTTTTTCTACACCTCTCAGTTATTATTAATTTTTAATATGGAGCGGGTGAAGAGAATCGAACTCTCACAACCAGCTTGGAAGGCTGGAGTTCTACCATTGAACTACACCCGCGTAACCAAACTTTACTCCTAATTACCTTTTGTTGCTAACAAATCTTTTCACAAACACTCCCTCATGGTGGAGGGGGAAGGATTCGAACCTTCGTAGGCCGGAGCCAACGGTTTTACAGACCGTCACCTTTAACCACTCGGTCACCCCTCCAATTTTTCACAAAACTACGGAGGTTTTGTTTTGAGTGGCTTTCAAGTGTTCTAAAAAGAAAAAATTTACAACACAACTTAGTAACCACACTATTGTGATTATAAAGCTTAAAATTAGGCGGAATATAAATATACAAGTATATTAATGCAATACATTTTTAAGCGAAATTGAGATACTTATAGTATTAAAATCAATGAAAACAGGCTCATTTTGGATAGGTGGGAAACATAGTGTTTTATTAGCTCTCAAAAACCCAAAAAGGAAAATAAATAAAGTATATATAACAAAAGAAAATTCTGAAGAAATTAATCTTAAAACAATAAATAAAAAAATTAATATTGAAATCAAAGATAAAAAAGAAATAGAAAAAATTTTTGTTAATGAAAATATAGTTCATCAAGGAATTGCTGCAGAGATTGAGCCTTTGGAAAACATATCTTTAAAAGACTACTTAAAAAACAACAAAACAAACCAATCTACTATCGTAGTGCTAGATGACATTACAGATCAAAGAAATATAGGATCAATACTCAGAACTAGTACCGCTTTTAATGTGAATGCTGTTCTTATTCTAGAAAAAAATTATAATCCAAAAAGTAAAATACTTTATAAAAGCGCAAGTGGCGCAATGGAGTTAATAAATTTAATTTTAGTTTCAAATATAACAAATGCACTTCAATTACTTAAGAAAAACAATTATTGGATTTATGGTTTGGATGGTTATGCATCTGAAACTCTTAATAAGCAAAAATGGTCAAAAAAAAATGTATTTGTTTTTGGATCTGAAGGCGAAGGTTTACGAAGACTTGTAAAAGAAAGTTGCGATCATTTAATAAAAATTGATATTAACAAAAATATAGAAAGTCTTAACGTTTCTAATGCTGTTTCAGCAACATTAGGCATTTTTAGTTTGTTAAAAAATGAAAACTAAATACCAAAACTAGACTTAATTCCATTAATTATAAATTGAATAGCAAGAGCCGCTAATACTAAAGAAAAAACTCTTGAAAAAACATCAAGAATATTTTTTGCAGTATATTTTGCAATTTTGGTTGCAAAATACATGTGTATAAAAACCGATATCATTGCAAACGCTAAAGCTAACAGAACAGTAATGAGGTTCTCAGTGATATGAAAATTAGAGTTTACAAGTAAAAGAGTAGAAGTTAACGCGGATGGTCCTGCAATCATAGGAATAGATAATGGATAAATTATAATTTCATTAATTTTTTTTTTTGAAAAAAAACTTTTACTTACAACTGTTCTTTTACCAAGTAGCATATTGATAGATGATACAAATAATAAAATTCCACCAGCGATTTTTAATGAATCAATAGTTACACCAATAAATTTAAAGAAAAAATTTCCAATGATTGCAAAAATAATCAATACGATAAAAGCTACAAAACATGCTTCAGATGCAATATGATGCCGTTGTTTTTCATTAGCGCCTTCAGTTAAAATCAAAAATAAAGGACCTGATCCAACAACATCTAAAGCAACAAATAAAGCTGCAAAAGATTTTACAAAAACTTCTAACATAAACTTATTTAAACATGATTTGCTTTAAATTTAAAACTTTTAGTGGCGGGAGTGACGGGACTCGAACCCGCGGCCTCCTGCGTGACAGGCAGGCGCTCTAACCAAGCTGAGCTACACCCCCGAATAAAATGGCTCAGCTAGAATTACGCTGTCACCATAATTAATTTTACTTGCATTTATTTTATATACTTTATTTTTTTAAATGTCTTTTAAAAATATTGTCGATTTTTATACTTATAGACATATGCATTTATTCTTTTTGTACTGCTAATAAAGAATTCACTTTCTACACGCTGGTAATTGTTTCCTTCAAATTCATCTAATTGTTTCCATAAACACTTAAGCGCAAAAGAAGAAAATATATAACCAAAAATTTTTTACCTTTTATATCAAGAATTATACTTTTGTACTTTTCCTTTATTCCTAAATTAATTATTTTTAAATGACCGAATGTATAAGCTTTTCTCCAGGTTCCATTTAATTTTTTTAAAATAAAATTATTTTTTTCATTAGGCATTAGGCTGCCGTAAACAAAAATTTTATCCATGATATTTTGGTGGGCGATGAGAGACTCGAACTCCCGACCCTCTCGGTGTAAACGAGATGCTCTACCAACTGAGCTAATCGCCCTACTATTTCGAAGGCTTTATATAGCAATAAAAATATGAAGTTAAAACTTAAACTTTTTTAAGTTCAAACTTAAGAAATTCTGCAATTGCTTTCATTCCTGAAAAGTTAGTCTTTTTCTCAGCAATAGAATTGTAGTTTGTATTTGTGTTAACATCATACGTATAATTGATACCATTTGTATCTTTTACATATTCTATACCGGCGACTTCTACGTTATTTGCCTTTAAGAATTTTTCGTACTTTTCTAAAATTGTATCTCTATAATCTTTTACAATCATAAATTTATTACCATCAGGGTTTGTTGGACAAAACTGTTCTTCAATATTACATGAATCTGCTGGGCATAATTGAAAACTGTCACTCGCATCAACTTGAACAGCATAATAAAATTTAGAATTAATAAATTCTATTCTAGTTATAACTTTAGGATCTGCCTCTATGTATTCTTGTAAAATTGTAATACCATCAATTGAATCTTCAAAATTTTTTCCTTTAACGTAAGTGTCTAATTCCTCCTTATTTTGAAACAATTTAACACCAAGACCACGTCCTGCTCTATTGTGTTTTGTAATAAATGGTTTTGTAAAATTATCCGCAGCTTTTAAAATCCCTTCAACGCCTGAACAAAAAATAGATCGTGGAATTTTAATACCGTGCTCTTTTAATCTTTTGTATTGTAGAGATTTACTAATTTCTAAAGCTAAAGCATTTTCACCATTGATAATTCTTTTTTTATAAGCAGATAACCAATTTAAAATTACAGCCGTATATTCAGGTGCAAACCTGTGTCCCCTTGCATGAGATGAAGCACTCATTCTATTATAAAATACACCAAGAGGTGGTTCTAAATCTGTATTCACTTTAACTTTATCCATGTGCCAATCTTCAAAGGGCACAGATAATTTTTGTAAATGTTCTTTTAAAGGGAGAGTCCAATCTTCATTTTCGTGAATAATATAAACTTTCATAAATTTCGAACTAACCTAAATTTTTTTTTAAAAAACTTATAGTTCTAGACCATGCAATTTTTTTTGCCTCAGCATTATATTTAAGGTAAGGAAGATGTTTTTCATCTGCCTCTTCATTAGCGAATGCATGTTTTGCATCATATCTAAAGAATTCAAAATTAACTTTAGCATCTTTTAATTTTTTTTCCAATTGATCAACTCCTTCTAGCTTAAAAGAATCATCATGAATTGCCCAATGTCCTATTAGGGGAATTTTAATCTTACTTGCATCTACTAATTCAAGTGGTGGATAGCCATACCAAATAACTCCGCAGTCAAGTTCTGGCACATGAACGGATGAAAGACATGTTAAGGCACCCCCCATACAAAAACCAGTAACTGCAACTTTTTTAGAACCAGTGCTTTTTAAATACTGAACAGCACCTCGTATATCCTGACTTGCGGCATCTAAAAAATTAAGTCCTGTCATTAAATGCTTAGCTTCATTAGCATCGAGTGCTAATTTTCCTTTATATAAATCAGGAACAAGTGCACGGTAACCTGCATCTTTCAAAGTATCTGCAACTTTTTTGATTTGATCATTCATCCCCCACCATTCTTGTATGACAACGATGGCAGGTGCATCTTTTTTAGATTCCGTTAAATAACCTTTTGAACTTTTGCCGTCTGGTCTTTTAAATTCAATTATATTTTTCATAAATTTTAATTTAACTGATTTATACCTTTTGACTATCTAAATGAATAATTAAAGATACTCATTTTTAAGTAACCGTTCCAACTTAAACTAGTTTAATTTTTTTAGTATTCGGCTTTATAATTTTAAAATTTACTGACATATACTAGTATCGAGTTAAGACAAATAATCATTATTATTTAAAATTTAATTAATGGAAATTAGAGCGCAGGCATTAGAAAAACTTGAATATTTCTGTCTAAACCATCTTTCAAAATACTCAACGCAAAGAAATTTTGATAATGGCCCAGAGTATAGAGAAAATGTAAGTGAATTATCAAAATATATCAGTCATCGTATTTTAGATGAAGTTGAGGTTTTAAAAACAAGCTATAAAAAATTTTCTTACCCAATCATTGAAAAATTTATTCAAGAAGTATTATGGCGGACTTATTGGAAAGGCTGGCTAGAGATGCGCCCGCAGTTATGGAAGAAATATAAGGCGGATTTAAATAAGTTAAAAGATGAAGTAAACAAAGAAGAATACCAAAATGCAACCATGGCTCAGACCAAAATTGAACCTTTTAACGATTGGGTCAAAGAATTAAAAGAGCACGGATATTTGCATAATCATGCACGAATGTGGTTTGCAAGTATTTGGATTTTTACTTTAAATTTACCTTGGCAATTAGGGGCTGATTTTTTTCTCAAACATTTACTAGATGGAGATCCCGCGTCCAACACATTAAGTTGGCGCTGGGTTGCAGGATTGCAAACAAGGGGTAAAAATTATCTGGCTACTAGTTGGAATATTAATAAGTTTTCAAAGAAAAAATATAATAATTTGAAGCTTAATGAAAATGCGGCACCTATTTTAGAAAGTGAAAACTTGACCATTCAGCCCTTACATTTTGATAAAGTTGATTTTAGTAATTCCTTACTGGTTATTCATAATTTAGATAGTGTATTTTTACAGAAATATAAAAATAAATTTCAATTTAATCACTGTGCACTTATGGATTTTAATACTGTTTTGGAAAATAATTTTTCAAAAAAAGTATTAGATTTTAAATCAGCAATCAATATTGAGATTTTAACTGAATTAAAAAATAACTTTGGCTCTAATCTCATCATTAAAAATAAAGATGATCTGTTAAAAATAATAACCAATAGAAATATAAAAAATGTAATTATGCCTTATCTGACTTGCGGATATGAGAATGATTACATTAGTGAAATAAAGACTAAAATTAATATTTCATATTTAGTAAGAGAATATGATCAATTTTGTTTTCCATTTGCCAATAAAGGTTTCTTTGCTTTCAAAGATCAAATTCCTAAGATTTTAGCAAAATTTGTAATATAAATTTAGTGAACGCTCACAAAGCCTGCGTTCATAATCTTCGTCCAAACAGTAACAAAGTCTTTTACAAATTTTTCTTTATTATCATCCTGAGCATAAACTTCTGCGTATGCACGAAGCACTGAGTTTGAGCCAAATACCAAATCAACTCTTGTTGCTTTGAATTTTGTTTTATTAGTTTTTCGTTCTATAATATTGTAACTATTTTTGCCTGACGGTTCCCACTTATATTTCATATCTGTTAAATTAACAAAGAAGTCATTAGTTAAAGCTCCCACTTTATCAGTAAATACACCATACTCTGTACCATCGTAGTTTGCGCCCAAAACTCTCATGCCGCCAACTAAACAAGTCATCTCTTTAGCTGACAATCCTTTTAGAGAAGCGTTATCTAACATTAACTCCTCTGGCATTACTGAATATTCTCTCTTAACATAATTTCTAAATGCGTCATGAAGTGGCTCTAATACTTTAAAGGATTCAATATCTGTATGCTCTTGCGTTGCATCGCCACGTCCTGCTGTAAATGGAACTTTAACTTTAGATCCTGCTTTTTTAATTGCTTTCTCTAATCCAACAACTCCACCTAAAACGATTATGTCTGCAATGCTAGCGCCACTCTTCTTAGCAATGCTTTCTAAAACTTTTAAAACTTTTTTAAGTCTTGTTGGTTCATTCGCTTCCCAATCTTTTTGAGGAGCAAGTCTAATTCTTGCTCCGTTAGATCCACCTCTCTTATCAGTTCGTCTATAAGTTCTAGCACTATCCCAAGCGGTTGAAACAAGTTCTGATATGCTAAGGCCACTTGCTGCAATTAATTTTTTAACTTTATCAACGTTGTATTTTTTCTTATGGGCCGGAACAGGATCTTGCCAAATCAAAGTTTCTTTTGGAACCCAAGGTCCAATGTAATTAGTTCTTGGTCCTAAATCTCTATGCGTTAATTTAAACCAAGCTTTGCTAAATTGTTCATCTAAGTATTTTGGATTTTTATAAAATTTCTCAGTAATCTTTCTGTATTCTGGATCGATCTTCATTGCCATATCCGCATCGGTCATCATTGGATTATGTCTGATTTTTGGATTTTCTAAGTCTCTTGGTTTTTTATGCTCCTCAAGTCCAATGGGTTCCCACTGATAAGCACCTGCTGGGCTTTTTTTACTTTCCCATTCATAATTTAATAAAAGATCTAAATATTCATAATTCCATTTATCAGGATTTGTTGTCCATGCCCCTTCTAATCCAGATGTAACTTGATATTTACCTAATCCATTTTTTTGATTCCAACCAAATCCTTGTTCATGAATTTCTGCAGCTGCAGGCTCTCTTCCAAGTTTTGCAGCATCTCCATTACCATGTGCTCGTCCTATTGAATGACCACCAACAGTAAGAGCGCAGGTTTCAACATCGTTCATTGCCATTCTTCTAAATGTTTCTCTAACATCATGCGCTGTTTTCAATGGATCAGGTTTGCCGTCTACTCCTTGTGGATTTACATAGATTAATCCCATCACTACAGCAGCAAGAGGGTTTTCTAAAGATGTTCGGTCTTTTTTATCGCTATAACGTTTATCTTCTAACCAATTTTTTTCACTTCCCCAATAAACATCTTTTTCTGGATGCCAAATGTCAACTCGTCCAAATGAAAACCCATAAGTTTTAAGTCCGGCATGTTCGTACGCCATGTTGCCAGCTAAAATCATAAGATCTGCCCAAGAAAGTTTATTTCCATATTTTTTCTTAATCGGCCAAAGAAGTCTTCTTGCTTTATCTAGGTTTGTATTATCAGGCCAAGAATCTAAAGGTGAAAATCTATGGTTGCCAGTACCAGATCCTCCACGCCCATCTGCAATTCTATAAGTTCCGGCAGAATGCCAGGCCATTCTAACAAAAAGACCTGAATAAGTTCCTAGGTCTGCTGGCCACCAGTCTTTACTGTCAATCATTAATTTTAGTAAATCCTTTTTTAATGACGAGAAATTTAATTTTTTAACCTCTTTTTTGTAATCAAATTCTGGAAGTGGGTTTGTTTTGACATCATGTTGATGCAAAATATCTAGATTTAAAGAATTAGGCCACCAAGCAGTTGGGGTTTGACTAGCTTTTGTTAAAGCGCCATGCATTACGGGACACTTTTTTATTTCTGACATTTTTGAATTTAAAATTTAGTTAATGAAAGTTATTTTACAATAGATTAATTAATTTATCTATTATTAAATTATATCAAAGTTAAATAGTAATTATAAATGTTAGGCAGTATTAGTTGGTATCAAATTATTGAATTGCTATTAGTTTTGTGCATTGCAGCTTCTGTAGCTGGGTTTATGGCTGGACTTCTAGGAGTCGGTGGTGGATTGGTAATGGTTCCTGCACTTTATTATGCTTTTTCTGTATTAGGTTACGATATTTCAAGCAGACAACATATAGCTCTTGGAACTTCTCTTGCGATTATTATTCCTACTTCAATAATGTCTACTAGAACTCACATGAAATATGGCGCGGTTGATTTTGGACTTATCAAATCTTTTGGACTTTTTATAGTGTTCGGGGTTATTTGCGGTACAATTCTTGCGTCAAATCTTAGAACTGCAAATTTAATATTATTTTTTTCAATTTTTACATTTTTAGTGGCATTATTTTTTATTTTTCTTAAAAATAAATTAGAAGAAACGGAGAGAAATATTCCAAAAATTTATAAAATTATAATTGGAACTATTATAGGATTTATTTCGGTTCCGCTCGGAATTGGTGGAGGTTCATTGTCGGTACCTTTTATGAAATTATTTGGGTATGACATGAGAAAAGCTATTGGAACATCAGCAGCAATTGGATTTTTAATAGCAATCGCTGGAACAATAAGCATGATTTCTAGTGGCACATTATTTGCAGACATAAGCGCACCATTAACTTTGGGATACTTTAACTTACCAGGATTTTTAGTATTCGTTCCAGTAACTATGTTTATGGCTCCTTATGGAGCTAGAGCAGTTCAAAAAATTCAAAAATCTACCGTTAGTAAAGTATTTGGAATTTATTTGCTCGTTATTTCAGTTCAAAGTTATCTGCAATATTTAAAAATAAGATAATTAATTTACAGGTAATTCGTTCTTATTTTCTTTTCCAGTCTGCGTTTGAGAAATATCAACTTCAACCCAGTTAATTGGTTTTAACTCTCTTACCAAGGCTACTTTTAATACTTCATCAACATTTTTAACTGGAATAATTTTTAAACCTTCAATTACATTTTTTGGAATGTCCGCAAGGTCTTTTTCATTTTCTTCAGGTATTAAAACAGTTTTAATTCCACCTCTTAAAGCGGCAAGAAGTTTTTCTTTAAGACCACCAATAGGCAAAACTCTTCCTCTTAGAGTAACCTCTCCTGTCATTGCAACTTCTCTGTGAACTGGAATGCCAGTTAATGAAGACACAATAGAAGTAACCATAGCTATTCCAGCTGATGGTCCGTCTTTTGGAGTTGCGCCTTCAGGAACGTGAATATGAATATCTTTTCTATCAAACACTGGAGGTATAATTCCATACTCAAAACATCTTGATCTAACATAAGATTTTGCAGCTTTTACCGACTCTTGCATAACCTCACCTAATTTTCCTGTAATTTCCATTTTACCTTTTCCTGGCATTATTACAGATTCGATCGTCAACAATTCGCCGCCAACTTCTGTCCATGCAAGACCAGTTACTATTCCTGTGCCGTCTTTATTTTCAATTTCACCGTATTTAAATTTTTGTACACCTAAATAATCTTTAAGATTATCTTTATTGACTTTTATTGTTTCTTTAGTTTTAGCAACAATATCTCTAACTGCTTTTCTAGTTAATTTTGAAATTTCTCTTTCTAAACTTCTAACCCCAGACTCTCTAGTGTAAAATCTTATAATATTTTTAATTGCCTCATCATCAATTGACCACTCGTTAGCCTTTAGTCCGCTTTCTTTAATTTGTTTTGGCACAAGATATTTTTTAGCGATTTCTGTTTTTTCATCTTCTGTGTAGCCAGATATTCTAATTATTTCCATTCTATCTAGTAATGGTCCTGGAATATTTAAAGTATTGGCAGTTGTCACGAACATCACATTAGATAAATCATAATCAACTTCTAAATAATGATCATTAAATGAAGCATTTTGTTCTGGATCTAAAGCTTCAAGCAAAGCAGAAGAAGGGTCACCTCTCCAATCAGTTCCGATTTTATCAATTTCATCTAATAATATTAGAGGATTATTTTTTCCTGCTTTTTTCATCATATGTATGATTTTACCAGGTAAAGAACCGATATAAGTTCTTCTATGTCCTCTAATTTCAGCTTCGTCTCTAACTCCTCCTAAAGACATTCTAACAAATTCTCTTCCAGTAGCTTTAGCAATAGATTTTCCAAGAGAAGTTTTTCCAACACCTGGAGCTCCAACTAAGCATAAAATTGGTCCCTTAATTTTATTAATTCTACTTTGAACCGCTAAAAATTCTAAAATTCTATCTTTAACTTTTTCTAAACCAAAATGGTCTTCATCCAGTATTTTTTTAGCATTATTGATATCAGTATTTACTTTAGAAGTTTTTGACCAAGGAAGTGAGATCATCCAATCTAAATAATTTCTTACAACTGTGGACTCGGCTGACATTGGGCTCATTGTTTTTAATTTTTTTAATTCAGCTAAAGATTTTTCTTCAGCTTCTTTTGACATTTTTGCCTTTTTAATTGCCTCTTCTAAATTTTGAACTTCGTCTTTTCCATCTTCGGATTCGCCCAATTCTTTTTGAATAGCTTTTAATTGTTCATTTAAATAATACTCTCTTTGAGTTTTTTCCATTTGAGTTTTTACTCTGCCTCTAATTTTTTTTTCAACAGACAAAACTTCTATCTCGCTGTCAATAAACGCAATAATTGATTCAAGTCTATTTTGAACTGGCAAAGTTTCTAAAAGTTTTTGTTTTTCAATAAGACTAATTTGCAACTGATTTGCTATTGCATCTGCAATCTTAGATGGTTCTTTTGTATCTTTTATAGCCTCTAGACTTTCATCAGAAACTTTTTTTGAAACTTTAATAAGCTTATCAAATTTACTTAGCGCTGCTTTTGCTAATAAACTTAGATCTTCTTTTCCTGGAACTTCGATTAGCACTGCTGCTTCTGCTAAAAGAAATTTTTTTTCTTCAACATTAAAATGCGAAACCTTAATTCTTTCTTTTCCTTCAACTAAAATTTTAACTGTTCCATCCGGTAGTTTTAATAACTGCAAAATTTCACCGATACACCCAATTCCATAAAGTTCATTTTCTTTAGGGTCGTCAACATCATGATTTTTTTGCGCTACAAGAATAATTTTTTTATATTTATCCATTACGGCATTAAGAGCGTTTATAGATTTTTCTCTTCCAACAAATAATGGAACAACCATTCCTGGAAATACAACAATATCCCTTAAAGGAAGCACTGGGTACTCGTTCAAAGCTGGACTTTTGGGATCTTTAAATTCCATAAAATATTAATACCATTATATAAGTTTATAATAATTTCTATATGGGTATACGCTTCAGTTATTTCAACTGTGTATAACTAGCCTATTTTACTCTCTTTAGTTGGAGAAACATTGTTATTTTGAGAGCTTTTCTTAGAATGAATTAATAAAGGTTTATTTTTACCATCCACTACTTCTTTATTTATGATTACTTCACTAATTGAAGATTGAGACGGCAATTCAAACATAGTTTCTAATAAAATATCTTCAAGTATTGATCTTAATCCTCTAGCGCCAGTCTTTCTAATTAAAGCTTTTTTAGCAATGCCGTTTAATGAATCTTTTGTGAACGTGAGTTTTGCACCTTCTATTTCAAAAAGTTTTGAATATTGCTTAATCAAAGCATTTTTTGGTTCTTGCAAAATTTTAATTAAAGCTTCTTCATGTAAATCATCTAAGGTTGCAATTATAGGAAGTCTTCCTATAAACTCAGGGATCAAACCAAACTTCAACAAGTCTTCTGGTTCCAAATCTTTTAATATCTGTCCAGCACTCTTTGTATCATTTTCTCTTATTGTTGCACCAAAACCCATTGCTGTACCTTTGCTTCTCATGGAAACAATTTTTTCAAGTCCGCCAAAAGCACCACCGCAAATAAATAGTATATTTGTTGTATTAACTTGCAAAAATTCTTGTTGAGGGTGTTTTCTGCCTCCTTGTGGCGGAACACTTGCAACTGTTCCTTCCATTATCTTTAATAAAGCTTGCTGAACACCTTCTCCTGAAACGTCTCTGGTAATTGAAGGATTTTCAGTTTTTCTACTAATCTTATCAACTTCATCGATATAAACTATTCCTCTTTGAGCTTTTTCAACATTGTAATCTGCTGCCTGTAATAATTTTAAAATAATATTTTCAACATCCTCGCCCACATAACCAGCTTCTGTAAGGGTAGTTGCGTCAGCCATAGTGAAAGGTACATCTAAAATTTTAGCAAGAGTTTGAGCAAGTAAAGTCTTACCACAACCTGTTGGACCAATCAGTAAAACGTTTGATTTTGAAATTTCTACATCTTTATTACTTTTTGAATCTTGATTTAATCTTTTATAATGATTGTGGACGGCTACTGATAAAACTTTTTTAGCTTTATCTTGTCCAATAACGTATTCATCTAAAACTTTACAAATTTCTTTTGGCGTTGGTATTCCTGTATCATCTTTTACAAAATTACTTTTGTTCTCTTCTTTTATGATGTCCATACATAACTCGACGCACTCATCACAAATAAAAACCGTAGGACCTGCTATAAGCTTTCTAACTTCGTGCTGACTTTTTCCACAGAAAGAGCAGTAAAGTGTATTTTTGTTATCTTTGACCATAATAAAAAACTAACGAATCAGTTAAATTTATTAAAACAGGGTCTTAAGCTTAAAATCAAGCAATAGTTGAATCTAACAATATATAATGTGGGCAAAAAAAATATAAACTCTATTAGTCGATCTTTTTTTCAACAACTTTATCTATAATTCCAAAATCTTTTGCTTCTTCTGGACTCATAAATTTATCTCTCTCTAGAGCTTCTTGAATAGTTTTGTAATCTTTTCCAGTGTGCTTTGCATAAATTTCGTTCAGCCTTTTTTTTACATAAATAATTTCATTGGCGTGAATTTGAATATCAGTTGCTTGTCCTTGAAAACCTGCTGAAGGTTGATGAACCATTATTCTAGCGTTTGGCAAAGAAAATCTTTGTCCTTTTTCTCCAGCAGCCAATAAAAAAGATCCCATTGACGCTGCTTGACCAATGCAAATAGTTGATACTGGAGACTTAACATATTGCATCGTATCGTAAATTCCTAAACCATCAGTTACAATTCCGCCTGGACTATTTATGTATAAAAAAATTTCTTTTTTTGGATTTTCAGATTCTAAAAAAAGTAATTGCGCACAAACTAAACTTGCAAGGTGCGAATTAACACCGCCTACTAAAAAAATAATTCTCTCTTTTAATAATCTTGAATATATATCGTAAGCTCTTTCACCTCTGGCTGTTTGCTCTATGACCATCGGTATCAGAGTGTTCATAGAAATTTCAATTGGGTCTTTCATAGAGAATCAGATTTTACAGGTTTTAATTATTTTTTACTAATCTTTTTTAAAGGTTTTTTTAACGCATCTTTAGATTTCGTTTCTTTTTCAGGTTCAGTAGCGCTTGCTTTTTTCTCATTATTCTTAGTTTTTGATTTTATTTCAGAAGTTAAGTCTTTTACTAGTTCTTCTAATTGTTTTTTATTAATCTCTTTAACATTAATTTTTGCTTTTGATTTAATAAGATTAACAACTTTATCTTCATAAATCGGTCCTCTTAGTCTCGTAATTTCACCAGGATTTTTTTGGTAAAATTCTCTAATTTGCTTTTCTTGTCCTGGATACATACTCATTTGTTTTTGTAATTCTGTTTGAAGCTCTTGAGCAGTGACAATAACATTATTATCATCACCTATTTTATTAAATACTAAAGCTAATTTCACTCTTCTTTTAGATAAATCTAAAATCTCCTCTTCATCGTCTTTTGTGAGTTTTATATCTGAATGATCATGATGGCCATGCTTATGATTGTCGTGCTCTTCTCCTTGATGTGCTTTTTCATGAATAAAACTATGTTTAACAGACTCTTTTTCGCTATCTAAAAGATCTTGAGGCAATTCAAAATTAGTATTGGCATCTAAATAATCTAATATTTCTTTTCGCATGATCGATTCAGTGACAGATGACTGCTCTTTTGAAAGTTGCTTTTCAATTAAAGATTTTAAATCATTTAAATCTTTAGCTCCAAAATTTTTTGCAAACTGATCGTCAATTACTGCATCTTCAGATTTTTTAAGTTCAACAATTTTACAGCTAAAAACAGCAGGCTTTCCTGCGATTTCTTTTGCTGGATAATTTTCAGGAAGGTTAACCTTAACCTCTTTTTCTTCTCCGACTTTACAAGACAATAATTGACTATCAAATCCTTTGATAAACAATTCTTTGCCTAAAATAATTTGAACTTTCTCTCCTTTGTTTCCATCAAAAGCTTTACCGTCAACTTTAGCTTCAAAGTTAAATACTACAACATCTCCGTTTAATGACTTCTCTCCTGCTTTTTTATCTGTGTATTTTTTTTGGCCTTCAGCCAATAATTTAATTCTAGAATCAATATCTTCTTTTTCTACCTTTAATTTATAATCGGTGAGTGTTACTTTTTCTAAATCAATTTTTTTAATTTCAGGCGATTTTTCAACAATGATTATATATTCTAAATCCTTATCTACTCCTGAAGATTTAATTTCAATCTTTGGCTGACCAGCAGGCTTTATTTTGTTTTCATTTAACGCTTGGTACGTACTATCTTGAAGAGTTTTTTCTACTACTTCTCCATAAAGCGCTTCGCCAAATTGTTTTTTTAACATTTGGATTGGAGCTTTTCCTGGCCTAAAACCTTTTAAGCTAATAGTTTTTTGTAATTCTATAGCTCTCTCTTCAATTTTTTTATCAATATCCTGTTTCTTAATTAAAACATTAAGACTTGTTTTTAGACCTTTTGTTTCTGCTACTGTTACTTTCATAAATTCTATGGTGCGGAAGAAGGGATTTGAACCCTTAACCCTTTCGGGGCTGGTTCCTAAGACCAGTGCGTATACCGTTCCGCCACTTCCGCAATAATATTAAAATATTAACGCAGCCGAATATAACTATATTATTAAAGGTTTCTAGGATTTATTTGCCAATAACTAGTGCAAAATAATTAATTTTACTTATATAAATGAGTTTCAAAGGTTAAATTTATGCTTCGATACGCTGTAATTTTTTGCTCAATTATATTACCATTTGCACTTTATTATTTAGTTCTTTTAATAACAGACAAAATTAACAGAAAATTTCCCTTAATAACTTTATCTCTAATAAGTCTTATTTTACTAATATGTTCTTTAATTTATTTTCGCCTTAACACTCCTCAAGCAACAGGAACTTATATTCCTCCGCAGTTTGAAAATAACAAAGTAATTCCCTCTAAAGTAAAATAAACTAATTATATTTGTTATCTAACTGTTCTAAAGCCTTTGGAAGATTTTTAATAATATCTTCAGCAATCAATCCTTTTTTTACTAATCTCGCTGCAAAGGAATGAAGCCAAACACCTGCGCAAGCACCATCAAATGATGACATTTTATTATTTCCAATAAGACTTACTATTATTCCACTCAAAACATCTCCTGAGCCAATAACTGCAAGTTCCTCAGTTGCGATAGTATTAACACAAACTCTGCCATCTGGAGAAGCTATTACTGTGTCTGGACCTTTAAAAATAACTACACAATTTGCTTTGTTTGATGCCATTAAAGTTTTTTCAATCTTATTTTTAATATTTTTTAAATGGGGAAAAATAGAATTAAATTCCCCTTCATGCGGTGTGATAATTTTATTTTTATCTAAAATAGAAAATAATTGTTTAGGGTTTTTATTAAATGAAGTTATCGCATCAGCATCTACAACAACATTATCTATGTACTTTAAAATTAATTTAACATTTTCAATTGTATCTTTACCAACACCAGCACCTGGACCTATAAGAAATGAAGTAATTACAGATTTTTTTAAAAAATTTTCTAATTCTTTTTGCGAGTTAATTTCAATTTTTAACAACGAGAAAAAACTTTGATTGTATTTATCTATTGTATTCTTATTGGCAACAACGGTTACAGATCCTGCTCCACACCGAATAGCAGCATTAGATGATAATAATGATGCGCCTATATAATTTTTTAAAGATCCGTATACATACACTCTTCCTCTAGAATATTTATGAGAATTATACTGTTTCCATGGAAATCTTTTTTTAATCCATAAAGACGGGCAGTTTTCTTTGATTTTGCTTTTAACAATTTTATTTAAAGATTTTCGAATACCAATTTTCAAAACTTTTACCAAACCTGAAAAATGAACCCCTGGAAACAGTACATGTCCTACTTTCTTACAATGAAGAGCTAAGGTTAAATTCGCTTTAATTGCTTCACCCATAATTGCCCCATTATCACTATTAATGCCTGTGGGCATATCTATTGAAATAACAAAAGTTTTTTTATGATTAATTAACTTAATTAAATTTTTAATATTAGAATTAACGTTTCTGTCTAAGCCCGTTCCAAAAATACAATCAATAATTACAGGCTTTGAACTCTTTCTTAAATCTTTGTTTAGGTCGCTTAAATTAAAAATTTTAGAATTAAGTTGTGTTAGGGCTTTATAATTATCTTTTGTTTTATTTTTTACAGGAAGAACTAAAAAAAATTTAACTTTATATCCTTTTTTAATAAGATTTTTTCCAATTACAAAACCATCTCCGCCGTTATTTCCAGGGCCACAAATAATAAAAAAATCTTTATCTTTAGAAAAATTACTCGATATATAGTGTGCGCACTTTTCTCCTGCAGATTGCATTAAAGAAAATGAATTCTTTCTTAACCTAAATTCTTTTTGTTCAATCGCTTTAATTTCCTTTGAATTTAAAATCATTTAATCAAACACAATCTATAGTTTAATTTCTAATACTCTTATTATGCATAACTGGCATAACTAAAAGGCAATAGAATATTGTGTCATTAGTTATATTAATTCTGTTATAAAAAACAAAAAATTTAATAACTTAGGAGCGATTAATGAGCGCACAAGACATACTAAAACTGATTAAAGAAAAAGAAATAGAATTTGTAGATCTTAGATTCACAGATCCCAGAGGAAAATTACAACACATGACTCAGGACTTGACAACTATTGATGAAGATTTTCTAAACGACGGAACTTTTTTTGACGGTTCTTCTATTGCTGGATGGAAAGCAATCAATGAATCTGACATGATTTTAAAACCAGATTTATCACGAGCATTCGTTGATCCTTTCACTTCGCATAACACTTTAGTTATATTTTGCGACGTTATGGATCCGATTAAAAAAGATTATTACGAAAGAGATCCAAGATCGATTGCAAAAAAAGCTGAGGCTTATTTAAAAACAACTGGAATAGGAGATACAATTTATTTTGGACCAGAGCCAGAATTTTTTATTTTTGATGATGTTAAAATTTCTAACACTATGCAAAAAGTTTCTTTTCAAGTTGATAGTAATGAAGGCCCTTATAACG
Organism: uncultured Alphaproteobacteria bacterium; assembly: GCA_903869725.1. Classification (GTDB taxonomy): domain Bacteria; phylum Pseudomonadota; class Alphaproteobacteria; order Pelagibacterales; family Pelagibacteraceae; genus Fontibacterium; species Fontibacterium scandinaviense. Next base: position 47,935 of record CAIQAD010000017.1, read on the forward strand.
GTGACAAAGAATATCCAAACGGTAACTTAGGACATCGCCCAGTTGTTAAAGGTGGTTACTTTCCTGTACCACCAGTTGATAGCTGTCAAGATTTAAGAGCAGAAGCTTTAAAAGCAATGAAAGATATGGGTGTTAAAGTTGAAAAGCATCACCATGAAGTTGCGCCGTCTCAACATGAGTTAGGAACAATGTTTGACACAATGGTGCGTAACGCGGACAACATGCAAATTTATAAATATGCTGTTCAGATGGTTGCTCACTCTTTTGGAAAAACTGCGACGTTTATGGCAAAACCAATTAAAGGAGACAACGGATCTGGAATGCATTGTCACCAATCTATTTGGAAAGCAGGCAAACCTCTTTTTGCTGGCGATAAATACGCAGGTCTTTCGCAAGAATGCTTATATTACATCGGTGGAATTATAAAACACGCTAAAGCATTAAATGCGTTCACTAACTCTACTACAAACAGTTACAAAAGATTAATTCCTGGATTTGAAGCTCCAGTTATTCTTGCGTACTCATCAAGAAATAGATCTGCAAGCTGCAGGATTCCTTTTAGCAATAGTCCAAAAGGCAAAAGAGTTGAGGTTAGATTCCCAGATGCCGCAGGAAATCCATACTTAACTTTTGCTTCTATGTTAATGGCTGGTCTTGATGGAATTAAAAACAAGATTGACCCAGGTAAACCATTCGATAAGGATTTATACTCTTTATCTGCTGACGAGCTTAAAGGTGTGCCACAAGTGTGTGGATCTTTAAGAGAAGCTTTAGAAAACTTAAACAAAGATAGAGCTTTTTTAACAGCAGGCGGTGTGTTCACGGACGATCAAATTGATGCTTATATCGAGCTTAAAATGACCGAAGTGTATAATATGGAACATACTCCACATCCAGTTGAGTACCAAATGTATTACAGCTGCTAATTTAAATATTTAAAGTTTAAAACCCCGTATCTAAAAATACGGGGTTTTTTTTTACCTAAAATAAAATTTACGTCTGTATTTTTTTTTAAATTAATCTAATGCTTAACACGTGGTCAAAAAAAATAATAATTATTCAGCAAAAGACATTGAAATCCTAGAAGGCCTTGATCCTGTTCGTAAAAGACCTGGAATGTATATCGGTGGTACTGACGAAACTGCTTACCATCATCTTGCAACCGAGATTATTGATAACTCAATGGACGAGGTATCAGCGGGTCATGCTAAAAATATTTATGTTACTCTAAATAAAGATAAATCGTTAACTGTAATAGATGATGGTCGAGGAATACCTATAGATAAACATCCAAAAAAAAACAAAACAGCACTCGAGATTGTAATGACAACATTACATGCTGGTGGAAAATTTAAAGAAGGGTCCTACTCTACTTCAGCTGGACTACACGGGGTTGGATTATCAGTTGTTAATGCCTTGTCTGATAAATTAAAAATAGAGGTATTTAATAATTCTAATATTTTTCAACAAAATTACTCAAAAGGTAAACCATTAGATAAATTAATAAAAAAAGGTAAATCAAAATTAAAAACAGGAACAAAAATTACTTTTTTTCCAGATAAAGAAATTTTTGGAAAAGAAATAAGTTTTCAACCAAATAAACTCTATCAACTTTGTAAAACCAAAGCTTATCTAGTTAAAGGGATTACCATTCATTGGGAATGTGACAGATCGTTAATTAATAGAAAAGATGATACGCCAATAAATGCTAAACTTTTTTTTCCTGATGGAATTATTGAATATTTACAAAGTGAGACTAGAAAAAATACAATTATAAACGATAAAGTATGTCATCATAAAAATAAATTTGAGGAGGATAAAGGAAACTTCGAATTTGCAGTGCAATGGCATAATGAAGCTTCTAATTTTCAAACATCCTTTTGCAACTCTGTTTTAACTTCAAATGGTGGAACCCATGAACAGGGATTTAGATCTGGTATTTCAAAATCTATTAGAAAAATCGCTAAATTTAAAAATAACAAAATAGTCCAGAGTGCAAGTGCGGACGACATCTTATCTAACGCAAGTTATATTTTTTCAATTTTTATAAGCAATCCAGAATTTGAAGGTCAGACAAAATCGAGGCTTTCTTCAAGTTTTATTCAAAAATACTGTGATAACTCAGTATCAAAAGCAATTGAAGAGTGGTTCAATCAACATCCAAAAGCTGCAAACTCTATCCTTGAGTTCATCGAAGGAAAAATAAGAGAAAAAGATCTTCAAAATCAAAATTTAGACACAGGAAGACAAAGCGCAACTCGAAAAATAAGATTGCCTGGAAAATTAGCTGATTGCAGTTCATCTAAAATAGAAGGCACAGAATTATTTATTGTTGAAGGAGATTCTGCGGGCGGATCTGCAAAACAAGCAAGAGATAGAAATTTTCAAGCAATTCTTCCTTTGCGTGGAAAAATTTTAAATGTAAAAAATTCTAATACCGCAAAGATTTTAGCAAACACTGAAATTTCAAATTTACTTCAAGCGCTTGGTTGCCAAAGACGAGAAAAATATAATGACAAAGATTTACGCTATGAAAAAATTATTATTATGACAGATGCTGATGTTGATGGCGATCACATCGCAAGTTTATTGCTTACTTTTTTCTTCTGTGAAATGCCAAATCTAATTAAAAATGGACATTTATATTTAGCGGTACCCCCTCTTTATAAACTTACGATCTCAAACCAAATCTATTACGTTCGAAATGATATAGATAAAGATAAATTGTTAAAAAATATTAAAAAAGGATCTAAAGTTGAGATAAGTCGATTTAAAGGACTTGGGGAGATGATGGCTCAACAACTAAAAGAGACAACTATGAACATAAATACAAGATCACTGATTAGAGTAAATGTTCCAAACACTGATTTTAAAAAAACTAATAAATTGATTTCAAATATTATGGGCAAAAACTCTGAGCTAAGACTAAAGTTTATAGAAGAGAACGCGCCTAAAGTTAAAAATATAGATTTATAAAATTATTTTGAAATTTCTATTTTCTTAAGATCGTTGCAGTCTACGGGTCTTACAAATTTTGCCTCTAAATTTACAGCCTCGCTTGGTTTAACTTTGTCGCCAATAACATAGGCTTCGTATTTTTTATCATCGTATGAAACTGCGCTAACAGTAAATGAAGCTCTTTTATCAGTATTACTAATATTTTTAGCATTTAAAATAACTGAACAATAATTTCCAACATTTTTTAAAATATAAGTACCGTCGAATTGACCCTCTATATTTACATTGTTTGGTTTATTTTCTTTAGACGTAAAAAGAATTTTTGTATTTTTAGAACAACCCAAAACTAAAACTAAAAAAATTAATAATATTCTCATATTTGTTACTGGTGCCCTCGGCCGGACTTGAACCGGCACTCCCAAAAAGGGCAAGGATTTTAAGTCCTTTGTGTCTACCAATTCCACCACGAGGGCCCTTTAAAATGCATTGGTTACCAACCTTTTTAATGATTTAAAAATTTAGTGCAACCGAAAGTTAACTAATGATTAATTGCATAACAAATAATTTTAATTTAGTATTTTTTAAAATAATTCAATTAACTCAAATTAAAATTTACAATTGAAACCCACTCTTAAAGAATTATTCCTTGGATTTCTAAAAATTGGCATGCTTGGATTTGGAGGGGTGGCTGCTGTTGGTCGTTATATTATTGTAGAAGAACGCAAATGGTTAACTGAAGAAGAATTTGCAACTTATGTTGGTATGGGACAAATTTTACCTGGTCCAAATTATATCAATGTAAGTGTAATGATTGGCAATAAGTATCATGGAAAATTAGGCGCATTTGTATCTGCGTTTGGTATTTATTTTATTCCAGCAGTGATCGTTGTTATTCTTGCAATATTATATAATAAATTTTCGTTAATACCTGAAATTCATGTTCTGATGGTTGGCGCTGGAATAACTACTATTGGAATGATTATTGGTAACGGCATTAAAATGCTAACAAAATTAAAATATGATTTAAATAACTATTTGGTTATTCTTTTTGCGACAACATTAATTGTCATATTTCATTTTCGAATTGCACAATCATTATTTTTACTAATTCCATTCTCAATTATTATTAATAAAATTTTTAAAAAACAATGAACCAACTAATTTTATCTTTACAAATTTTGTTAACTTTCACTAAACTTTCTTTAATTTCTTTTGGTGGGATTGTTTCTTCATTAAGCGAATTACAACACGATGTGGTCAATAAATATCACTGGATGAGTCATTCAAATTTTATTCAGTTATATGCTTTAGCTCAAATGGCACCCGGTCCTAATGTAACGGTGGTTACTTTAATTGGTTGGCAGGTTGCTGGCTTACTCGGAGCAATTGCAGCAACCATAGGCATGTTGCTACCAGCTTCTATAGTAACTTATTTTGTAAGTAGATTTGCAAGTCAATTTGTAGGTACAGAAAACTATAAATTATTAGAAAGATCATTAATTCCTATTGCGATCGGTCTATTTATTGCAAGCGGTTTAAGCTTTGCCATAATTTCAGATCGAAGTGTATTCACGGTTATAGTGACAATGCTATCAATGCTTCTCATGGGATTTACTACTATAAATCCAGTTTGGATAATTTTAAGTGGCGCTATTGTAGCTTTTTTTGCAAATTTCTTTGGAATTTTTATGATTTCGTAACTTTAGTTTTAAACTTAAGCATATCTTTTTTAGTAACCGCTACTTGAGCAGATTGTCTTAACAAATAAGCTGGATGGTAGATTGTAAACGCATCTAAATTCAACTCTTTAGATTTAATCCACTTGCCCCTAATGTCTGCTAATGGCGCTGAATGATTAAGAATAGCAAATGCAGCTGTCGATCCAACAAGAAGCAGAAATTTCGGATTTATAATTTGAATATGTTTAATTAAAAACTTTTTAAAAAAATAAATTTCATTTTCAGTTGGTTTTCTATTTTCATCAGGTCTAAAATTTACAACATTTGTAATATAAACTTTTGATCGATCTAATTTAATATAAGATAATAATTCATTTAATATTTTTCCAGCTCTACCAACAAATGGGAGTTGAAGTTTGTCTTCAGTTCTTCCTGGAGCTTCACCAATTATCATGATTTTAGAATTACAATTTCCGTCTGCAAATACTAAATTTTTACCAGGAAATTTATTTTTAGCTTTTAGAATTGATTTCTTTAATTTTTCTAAATCTTTAAGCTTACCCATTAAGCGGTTTGAATTTTTTTTACAATTTTTTCTAATAATAATTTGCAACTGTTGATACGCTTTAAAGAGTATCCTCTGATTACTAAAGCAACTCCAACTTTTCCATCCTTAAAGAAAGGATAACTTCCTAAAATTAAATCTTTAAATTTTTTTTGTAAAAATTCAAAATCTTTTGCAATTTTGCTTTCTGGCTTACTGCACGTTACTGTTACACTGTGCATAGTTTGGCCGCCTACTAACAGTTGTTCTAAATTATACATCATTGATTTTAATATTGCTGGCACACCAGGAAGAGTGAAAACATTTTTCATGTAAAATCCTGGAGCTGCACTTGATGGATTATAAATTAATTTTGCACCTTTAGGCATTTTTGCCATTTTTTTTCTTGGATCATTGAAATTTTTTTGTCCGTAATGTTTTTCTAAGATCTGATAAGCTTCTTTATTGTATTCATACTTAACTTTAAAAGCTTTTGAGATTGCAAGTGCGGTAATATCATCGTGTGTTGGTCCTATTCCACCTGTAGTTAAAACATAACTATATTTTTTTCTAAGAACATTTAAGGTTTCAACTATCGTTTTTAAAATATCTGGGATAACTCTAACTTCTTTTACTTGAATTCCTCTTTCATTTAACCATTTTGCAAGAAAGCAGGTATTTGTATCTTGTGTTCGGCCAGATAAAATTTCATCACCGATGATTAATATTGCAGCATAAATTCTGCTTTTTTTATTCACTCTCATTTTCTTTTTGATACTAATATATTTAATGAAATTTGACAGCCCTCTTATAAAAACTAAATTTATAAAAAGATATAAAAGATTTTTTGTAGACTGCGAAATAAATAAAGAGACGATAACAGCCCATTGTGCGAATTCAGGCTCTATGCTTGGGTTGTTAAATGAAGGTGAAAACGCCTGGGTTTCAAAATCTAAAAACCCAGAAAGAAAATTAAAATATACACTTGAAATTTTAGAACATAAAAAACAACTGATTGGCGTTAACACTTTTTCAACAAATAAAATTGTAGAAGAAGCTTTAATAAATAAAAAAATTTATGAACTTAATAACTATTCAAAAGTTCAAAGAGAAGTGAAGTTTTCAGATAATACTCGTTTTGATTTTTTAATTTCAAATAACAAGCAACAAGCATTTGTTGAAGTTAAAAATGTAACTTTAAAACGCAAAGAGTTAATTGCTGAATTTCCAGATGCGCCTACCACCAGAGGTCAAAAACATCTTTTGCATCTTATTGATTCTATAAAAAAAGGTTATGAAGCTTATTTAATTTACTTAGTACAACGCAATGATTGTAAATATTTCAAAATCGCAGAAGATATCGACAAAGAATATTATAAATATTTTAAATTAGCGTATCAAAAAGGTGTGAAATTTATTTGTTATTCAAGTAAAGTGTCAGATAAAGAAATAATAGTTGATAAACAATTAGAAATTAAATTTTAATGAAAAGCACAGAAAATAATTTATCAGAAATTAAAATATATAACGAGACTGATTTTAAAGGACTAAAAAAAGCAGGTTCTCTTGCTGCCAGGACTTTGGAATACTTAGAGCAATTTATTAAAGTTGGAGCAAGAACTGATTTGATAGATCAAAAGGCAAATGAATATTTAAACGAACATAAAGCATACTCTGCCCCACTATATTACAGAGGTTTTCCAAAATCTGTTTGCACTTCTATAAATCATGTAGTGTGCCATGGCATTCCTGGAGACAAAATTTTAAAAGATGGTGATATTGTAAATGTGGATATTACTGCAGTATTAGAGGGTTATTATGGTGATACCAGCAAAACTTATTGTGTAGGAAAAGTTTCTGTTAAAGCTGAAAAATTAGTAAATGTCACAAGAGAAAGTATGATGGAAGGAATTAAAATATTAAAACCAGGAATTACTTTAGGTGATATTGGTTATGCCATTCAAAATTATGCTGAAGCAAACGGATTTTCAGTAGTGAGAGATTTCTGTGGTCATGGAATTGGAACTAGTTTTCATGAAGAACCAAATATCATGCATTACGGTAAAAAAGGTGAAGGTATTAAAATAAAAAAAGGTATGGTTTTTACAATCGAACCGATGATTAATTCTGGAGATTTTGATACTAAAGTATTAGCTGATGGTTGGACCGCTGTGACAAGAGATAAATCGTTATCAGCACAATTTGAACATACAATAGGTATAACTGATAATGGATACGAAATTTTTACTTTATAAAAAAATAGTGCTAACTAAATATATCGTATCTCAATGATCCAAAGATATACACGAGAACATATCGCAAAAATCTGGAGCGCCGAAAATAAATATAAAATCTGGCTTGATATAGAAATTTACGCAGCAGAAGCAATGGAAAAATATAAAATTATTCCAAGAGGAATTGCTACAATTATTAGAAAAAAAGCAATTATAAATCCTAAACGAATTGATGAAATAGAAAAAAAAGTAAAACATGATGTAATTGCTTTTTTATCTTCGATTACTGAAAAAGTTGGTCCGAAAGCAAAATTTTTGCATCAAGGAATGACCTCTTCTGATGTTTTGGATACTTGTTTTAATATCCAACTCTATCAATCTGGAAAAATTATTTTAGAAGATTTAGACGAGCTTTTAAAAATTTTAAAAATAAAAGCTATTAAATACAAAAAAACAGTTTGTGTTGGTAGAAGTCACGGAATACACGCAGAGCCTATAACATTTGGCTTAAAACTTTTAACTTTTTATGCAGAGTTTAAGAGAAATAAAAAAAGAATGCAGCAAGCATTAAATGAAATATCAACCTGTGCTATTTCTGGCGCTGTTGGAACTTTTGCACACCTTAATCCTGGAATTGAAAAACACGTTGCAAAAAGATTAAAATTTAAAGCAGAACCAATCTCTACTCAAATTATTCCAAGAGATCGTCACGCTTATTATTTTAGTATACTTGGCGTAATCGCGTCATCTGTGGAAAGGCTTGCAACAGAAATAAGACACTTACAAAGAACAGAAGTGTTAGAAGTTGAAGAATTTTTCTCAAGCGGACAAAAAGGTTCCTCTGCTATGCCGCATAAAAGAAATCCAGTTTTGTCAGAAAATATTACAGGACTTGCAAGATTAGTAAGAAGTTACGTCACTCCTGCCCTTGAAAATGTAGTTCTATGGCATGAAAGAGATATTAGCCACTCAAGTGTTGAAAGAAACATTGGCCCTGATGCTACAGTGACACTAGATTTTATTCTTTCAAGGCTTACAGGTATTATCAAAAATTTAGTTGTTTACCCAAAAAATATGCAAAAAAATTTAGATAAATTTAATGGTCTTATATTTTCTCAAAACGTTCTTCTGCAATTAACTCAAAAAGGAATGACAAGAGAAGTTGCTTATAAATTGGTGCAAAAAAATGCAATGAAAACGTGGAATTTAAATGAAAACTTTTTTGATAATTTAAATAACGACAAACAAATTAAATCTAAATTATCCACAGAAGAACTTAAAAAATTATTCAACATCAATTCTCATTTAAGATACATTAGCACTATCTACGGAAGGGTTTTTAAGGCTAATGGCTAGAGGTAAACAAATTTACGAAGGCAAAGCAAAAATTTTATACGAAGGTCCTGAAAAAGGAACTTTAATTCAATATTTCAAAGATGACGCTACTGCTTTTAATAATAAAAAAAAGGCAGTCATTGATGGAAAAGGTGTTTTAAATAATCGCATATCAGAATTTATTTTAACTCAATTAAATCAAATTGGTATTAAGACACATTTTATTAAACGTCTTAATATGCGTGAACAATTAATAAAATCTTTAGAAATTATTCCAATCGAAGTTGTAGTAAGAAACATTGCGGCTGGAACTTTTTCAACTCGGCTTGGAATTAGTGAGGGAACCGAACTTACAAAACCAATACTAGAGTTTTATTTCAAGAATGACGAATTAGGAGATCCTTTAGTAAATACAGATCATATCTTAACTTTAAATTGGGCTAACCAAGATGAACTTAGTTTTATTTCAGAGCAAGCATTACGAATAAATGATTTTTTAGTTGGTGTATTCAGGGGTATAGGTATTAAGTTAGTTGACTTTAAACTAGAGTTTGGAAGATTTTGGAACGGAGAAGATTCAGAAATATATGTTGCTGACGAAATTAGTCCTGACAGTTGCAGATTATGGAATATTAAAGATGAAAAAAAATTAGACAAAGATCGTTTTAGAAGAGATCTTGGAGGACTAGTTGAGGCGTATCAAGAAGTTGCAAGACGTCTTGGGATCATGCCTGAAGGCACAAATATTAAAGAAATTAAGACTGGAATCACAAAAATAACCTTAAAGAAAAAATAAAAATTGAAGCTACAAGTTATTGTTACACTTAAAAAGGATGTTTTAGATCCTCAAGGTTCAGCCATTAAAAATTCACTTGCAAACATGGGTTTTAAAAATGTCGAAAATGTAAGACAAGGAAAAATTTTTGACCTTGTCGTTAAAGAAAAAAACGAAAAAGAGGCAATATCTAAAGCTAAACAAATGTGCGAAAAATTACTCGCAAATCTAACTATCGAAGACTACTCCATTAAAATTACCAAAGAATGAAGGCTAGCATCATAGTTTTTCCAGGTTCAAACTGTGATCGAGACGTTAAAGTTGCCTTAGAGCAAGCAAAAATAAAAACAACCATGACGTGGCACAATGACGCTACTCTTCCTAAAACGGACCTTGTTGTATTGCCTGGAGGTTTTTCTTATGGCGATTATTTACGATGCGGAAGCATTGCTTCAAAATCTAGAATTATGAAGGAAGTAATAAAACATTCTAAGCAAGGCAGATTAGTTATGGGAATCTGTAATGGTTTTCAAATTTTAGTAGAATCTGAGTTACTTCCTGGTGTTCTAATTAGAAATATTAATTTAAAATTTATTTGCAAAACTATAAATGTTAAAATTTTAAATAACAAAACCTATTTCACGAAAGAGACTATTAAAAATAATGTTCTTAAACTTCCTATTGCTCATAATGAAGGAAATTACTTTGCGTCTAAAGATTTAATTAATAAACTAGAAGACAATGAGCAGATCGTAATTAAGTACTGTGATGAAAATGGTAATATAAATTTAGAATCTAATCCTAACGGTTCACTGAACAATATTGCAGGTATTGTTAATAAATCAAAAAATGTATTTGGTCTTATGCCACATCCAGAAAGAGCATCTGATATTATGTTAGAAGGCACTGATGGCTCTTTAATTTTTAACTCACTTACAAATTATGCAAGAAGTTAACGAAAAACTCGCAATTAAGCACGGACTAACTAAAGAAGAGTTTCAAAGAATTATTAAACTTATGGGAAGAAATCCAAATTTAGTTGAACTTGGAATTTTTTCAGCAATGTGGAATGAACACTGTTCATATAAATCTTCTAGAGTTTGGCTTCAAACGTTGCCTACAAAAAATAAATATGTAATTCAAGGGCCGGGTGAAAATGCTGGAGTTGTTGATTGTGGAGATGGTGACGTTGCAATATTTAAAATAGAAAGTCATAATCACCCCTCTTACATCGAACCCTACCAAGGAGCAGCTACCGGCGTTGGAGGAATATTAAGAGATGTATTTACAATGGGTGCGAGACCAATTGCCAATTTAAACTCTATTCGTTTTGGATCACCAAATCATGAAAAAACAAAACATTTATTAAATGGCGTTGTCTCTGGAATAGGTGGTTATGGAAATTGTATTGGAGTGCCGACGGTAGGTGGCGAGACTGAATTTGACGAATGTTATAATGGCAACATTTTAGTAAACGCTATGAATATTGGAATTGCCAAGAAAAATAAGGTGTTTTATTCAATAGCAAGCGGGATTGGAAACCCGGTTGTGTATGTTGGTTCTAAAACTGGAAGAGATGGAATTCATGGAGCTACGATGGCATCAGCTGAATTTGATGAAGATTCTGAATCAAAAAAACCAACCGTTCAAGTCGGCGATCCTTTTACTGAAAAATTATTATTAGAAGCATGTCTTGAATTAATGCAAAAAAATTCAATCGTATCAATTCAAGATATGGGTGCTGCAGGCCTTACATCTTCATCTATTGAAATGGCGTCAAAAGGAAATCTTGGAATTAAAATTAATCTAAATTTAATACCTTGCAGAGAAAACAATATGACGCCTTATGAGATTATGCTCTCTGAAAGCCAAGAGAGAATGTTAATGATTTTAAAAAAAGGCAAAGAAAATGAGGCAAAAAAAATATTTGAAAAGTGGGGTCTTGATTTTGCAATTATTGGAGAGCTTACCAATTCAAAAAAATTAGAGCTTTTTTTTGATGAAGAAAATGTATGCAGCATTCCAATTCAAGCATTAGGAGATAATGCTCCTAAATACAAAAGACCCTACGTAAATCATACTTATCCAAAAAATATAAATTTTGATAAAAAATTATCCAAATTGAATATTAAAGATTGTCTTACAAAAATTTTATCACACCATAACTATTCAAATAAATCTTGGGTATGGCAACAATACGATCATATGGTTATGGCTGATACAATTCAAAAACCAGGTGGAGATTCTGCTGTGGTTCGCTATCACGGAAAAGATAAAGCAATAGCAGCTACGGTTGATTGTGTTCCAAGATATTGCAAAGCACACCCTTATAACGGAGCAATGCAAGCAGTATGTGAAACATGGAGAAATTTAATTTCTGTTGGAGCTAAACCAATTGCAATTACCAACTGTTTAAATTTTGGAAATCCTGAAAAGAAAGAAATTATGGGACAACTGGTTGATAGTATTAAAGGAATTAAAGATGCCTGCACTTATTTAGATTATCCGGTCGTATCAGGAAACGTGTCGCTTTATAATGAAACGAATGGGGTTGCAATTTATCCAACCCCAACAATTGGTGGCGTTGGTATTTTAAATAAAATTAATCAGATGATGTCTTTTAATTTAAAACAAAATGACAGTCTAATTGTAGTTATTGGCAAAACTACTGGTCACATAAGTCAAAGCGCTTTGATGTATGATATTTTAAAAGATAAAAAAGGTCCTCCTCCTAAAATTGATTTAAAAGAAGAGAAGAAAAATGGATTATTTGTAGCTGATCTAATTAAAAATAAATTAGCTCTTTCTGTGCATGACATTGCGCATGGTGGAATTATTGTAAGCCTAGCTGAAATGTGTATGGCGAGCGAAATAGGCGCTAAAATTCAGACCAACGTTCAAAATATTGATAAAATTAAATTCTTATTTGGAGAAGATCAGGCAAGGTATTTAATTGAAGTTAAAAATGAAAATTTTAATAAAATTAAAAAATTAGCCAAAACAAAGAAAATTCATCTAGAAATCTTTGCAAACACTCAAAAAAACTACTTTGAAGTTGAAAATAATTTTAAAATACCTATTAAAGAATTAATAAAAATGAACCACAATTGGTTTAAACAGTATAATAAAAATTAATTATGGCAATTAAACAAGAAGAAATTCATCAATTACTAAAAGAGGGTTTTCCTGATGCAGATATTGAGATTAACGATTTAGCAGGAGATGATAATCATTTTGCAGCAAAAGTCAGATCTTCAAAATTTAAAGGTAAATCAAGAGTTCAACAACATCAAATGGTATACGCTTCTCTAAAAGGAAAAATGGGAAATGAATTGCACGCTTTAGCATTAACAACAGAGGAAAAATAAAATGTCAGATGTAGAAACTAAAATACAACAGATTATAAAACAAAACGATGTAGTCTTATTTATGAAAGGCACACCTGATATGCCTCAGTGTGGATTTTCTATGACTGTAAGTAATATTTTAAAAGAGCTTAAAGTAAAATTTAATGGAGTAAATGTTTTAGCAGATCAAGAAATTAGAGAAGGTGTTAAAGCATTTAGCAACTGGCCTACGATCCCTCAATTATATATCAAAGGCGAATTTATTGGTGGCTGCGATATAGTAAAAGAAATGTTTGAGTCTGGAGAGTTAAAAAATAAATTATCTTGAGTAATACTCAACAACTAATTTAGGTTCCATTTGTACAGGATATGGAACTTGTTCGTACTTTGGAACTTTATTAAATTGCGCTGTCATTTTTTTATGATCAGCAATAATATAATCTGGAACTTCTCTTTCTTTGCTTTGAGTAGCGCTTAAAATTGGTAATGATTGTTTAAAAGAATCTTTAATTTCAATTTGATCATTTTCGGAAACTAAAAAACTAGAAATTGTAACTTTTTTTCCATTCACTTTTACTTTTCCGTGATTAATAATTTGACGTGCAGAAAATACTGTAATTGCAAATTTAGCTCTATAGATTACAGCGTCCAATCTTCTCTCTAGCAATCCAATTAGATTTTCTCCTGTATCACCTTTTTTCTTATAAGCTTTTCTGAAAAGATTTCTAAATTGTCTTTCACTAATATTTCCGTAATAACTTTTTAATTTTTGCTTTGCTTGTAATTGAATATTGTAATCTGAAGGTTTGCCTTTGCTACGCTGACCATGCTGACCAGGTCTATAAGCTCTAGTGTTGAAAGGACTTTTTGGTCGACCCCAAAGATTAACTCCTAATCTTCGATCAACTTTGTGCGTAGAATTTACTCGTTTTGTCATATTTAAAATTGCCCTGTTATAATAACACCAACCATTTTAGTCAATGCGCTTAGCGCTTTTATACTTGATAAAAGAACTTATAATTCCAGATAATGTTCTAATTTCCTGAGTAGATAGCAGACTTCGATGAAATATGTTTTTAATATTCATAATCATTAACTTGCGTTTCTCTTCTGGCTTTAAAAAACCAACTTTATCGAGATTATCTATTAAAAACTTTAAAAATATTTGAACTTCTTTTTTACTAGCATCATCACTTCGATATAAATTTTTAAATGAGTAACTAGGCTTTTTAGCATAAACAAAAAGATTATAGGCAAATACCGAAATAGCATGTGAAAGATTTAAAGATTTGAATTTAATATTTGTTGGGATATTTACTAAATAATTTGCATTTTCTAAATCTTGATTACTTAAGCCAGAAGACTCTGGACCAAATAAAATGCCAATATTTTTTTTATTACTAAAAGTATTTATTAATTTTAAAGCCTCATCTAAATTTAATATTTTTTTATTAACCGATCTACTTCTTGAGGTTGTTGCAAACACATAATGCAGATCTTCAACTGCTTGATCATTTTGTGTAAATATTTTCGCGTTATCAATTACATCTTTTGCTTCAACTGCAGTTGCACGAGCTTTTTTATTCGGCCAAGAATCTCTTGGATTAATCAATCTTAAATTTTCACAATTAAAATTTTTCAAGACTCTAGCGCTAGCGCCAATGTTTTCACCAAGTTGTGGTCGTATTAAAACAAAATGAATATTTTTCAGCAGCATTACAAATTTGCTGGAGCTTTTTCCTTAAACAATTTGTAATCAATACTATCAATCAAGGCTTTAAACGAAGCATCTATAATATTTGGAGAAACTCCGATCGTAAACCAAACCTCACCGCTATCATCTGTGCTTTCGATTGAAACTCTAGTAGTTGCATTTGTGCCAGTATTTAAAATTCTTACTTTATAATCTAAAAGTTTTAAATCTTTTAAATACTTTGCATATTTGCTGATATTGTTTGAATTGGAACGAATAGCATTATCCATAGCATTAACAGGTCCGTTTCCTGCTCCTTCGCATGTGATGTCTTTGTTATCAACTTGTAAAACCACTTTTGCAAATGATTGTATTTTTTCGTCATCTAATAATTTCTCAACTTTAACTTCATATTTCTTAATTTTTAAATAATCAGGAACCTGTCCTAATAATCTTCTTGTTAACAATTCAAACGAAGCATCAGCGCCATCATAAGAATAACCAATGAATTCGCGCTCTTTAACCTGATCTAATAATTTTTGAACCTTAGGATCGTTTTTATTAATTTTAATTTTTAGTTTTTCCAAACGTGCAAGAATATTAGACTTTCCAGATTGATCGGAAACTACCACTGATCGCACATTGCCTACCGCTTTAGGATCAATATGCTCGTATGTTTTTGGATTTTTTTCAACTGCAGACACATGTAGTCCACCTTTGTGAGAAAAAGCAGAAGCTCCAACATAAGCTGCATGATTATTAGGTTTTCTATTTAAAATTTCATCTAATAATCTTGAACATTCAGTTAAATGTTTAATATTTTTTTCTTTAATAGAAATTTCAAACTTATCTTTAAAATAATTTTTAAATAATAAAGTTGGTATAATAGATACTAAATTTGCATTACCGCACCTTTCGCCAAGACCATTTAAGGTTCCTTGTACATGACGAACGCCAGCTTTTACAGCGGCTAAAGTATTAGCAACTGCATTTTCAGTATCATTATGCGTATGAATGCCTAAATTTTTTCCAGGAATTACTTTTGTTACTCCCGTAACTATCTCTTCAATCTCAAAAGGTAATGTTCCACCATTAGTATCACATAGAACAATCCAGCGAGCTCCATTGTCATAGGCTGCTTTTATGCATTGTAACGCATATTGTTTGTTATTTTTATAACCATCAAAAAAATGCTCTGCATCAAATAAAAACTCTTTTTTATTTTTTACAAAATGTTTTGTTGTTTCAATGATATTTTCTAAATTTTCTGCTTTTGAAATTCCAAGAGCTACGTCCACATGAAAATCCCAAGTTTTACCTACGATGCAGACCGATTTAGTATTTGCATTTAATATTGCAGATAATCCAGGATCATTTGCAGCGCTTCTGCCTGATCGCTTTGTCATTCCAAAAGCAACTAATGTAGAATTTTTAAATTTTGGTGCATCATTAAAAAATTTAGTATCACTTGGATTTGCCCCAGGCCAACCAGCTTCGATGTAATCAACCCCTAGAGTCTCAAGAGCTTTTGCAATTTTGTTTTTTTCATCAGTTGAAAAATTAACCCCTTGAGTTTGCGCACCATCACGGAGCGTTGTATCAAATAAATATAATCGTTCTTTTTTCATATTATTTATACTTCCAAGTTGTCGTATCGTTTAAATCCTCAATAATTATACCGTTTTTTTCCAGATCTTCTCTTATTTTATCTGCAACTCCAAAATCTTTGGACTTTCTAGCGGCATTTCTTAATTGAATTAACCTCTCTACCTCAGCTTTGTCTAAATGAGAAACTTTTTTTGAAGCGTAAAACTTTTCTTTGCTTTCGTTAAATAAACCTAAGAACTGTAAGGCTGAGTTGAATTTAATTCTCGCGTTTTCATCGCCAGTTTTAACTTTACTAAATAAGTTATGCAAATGAGTTATAAATTGCGGGGTGTTTAGATCGTCTAGTAAAATATTTAAAAATTCATCATCTAATTCCGCATGTTCGCCAGTGTAATATTCATACCATCCTTCTAAAATTTTTTTATTAGTATCTAAAATTTTTAAATTCCAATCTAATGGCTGACGATAATGCGATCCTAAAATTGCAAGTCTAACAATTTGACCATTATAGTTTTGTTTTAAATCTTGGATGCTAATAAAATTTCCATCTGATTTAGACATTTTTTTCCCATTAACTGTAACATAACCATTGTGAAGCCAATATTTAGCAAAGAAGTTTGTGCTATTAGAGCAAACAGATTGTGCAATTTCATTTTCATGATGAGGAAAAATAAGATCGAGTCCACCACAATGAAAATCAAAGGTATTACCAAGATATTTTTCAGACATAGCAGAACATTCCAAATGCCATCCTGGCCTACCCTTGCCCCAAGGAGAATCCCACGAAGGTTCATTTACCTTAGACGGCTTCCATAAAACAAAATCTAAAGGATTTTTTTTAAGCTCAGAGACTTCCACTCTAGCACCAGAAATTAAGTCTTTTGGTTTTTTGTTAGATAATTTTCCGTAATCATTAAATTTGCTAACTTCAAAATATACGTTGCCATCTTTTACGTAAGCAAATTTTTTAGCTATTAATTGCTCGATCATTAAAATCATTTCTTTTATATGATCTGTTGCTCTGGGCTGATAATTTGGTGATAAACAGTTTAAATATTTACAATCACTCAAAAAAACTTCTGTGACTTGCTCTGTTAAATCTTTAATTGAGATCTTCAATTCATTAGCACGCTCAATAATTTTGTCATCAATATCTGTTATATTTCGAACGTAATTAACAGAATATTTATTAAAAAATTTAATTAAAACTCTGTAAAGAATATCAAAAACTACAAGCGGTCTAGCATTACCGATGTGCGGAAAATCATAAACAGTTGGTCCGCAAACATACATTCCAATTTTGTTAGAATGAATCGGAACATAATCTTCTTTTTTATTATTATAAGTATTGTAAATTTTAAGACTAGTCATTGTCCTCAAATTTACAAACTGGAATTGAATTCATCTTATGAAGATTTTTTTTTCTAATCGCTAAATATTTTTTATGATTTTTATCACTAGGATCTACCATAGCTTTTTCAAGCTCGTGATACGACACCGATGTGCGGAAAATCATAAACAGTTGGTCCGCAAACATACATTCCAATTTTTTTAGAATGAATCGGAACATAATCTTCTTTTTTATTATTATAAGTATTGTAAATTTTAAGACTAGTCATTGTCCTCAAATTTACAAACTGGAATTGAATTCATTTTATGAAGATTTTTTTTTCTAATCGCTAAATATTTTTTATAATTTTTATCACTTGGATCTACCATAGCCTTTTCAAGCTCATGATACGACATACCTAATTGACTTTCATCTGTTCTGCCATCTGCCCATAGTCCATCTGTCGGCGGTGCATCAATAATTTCTTTTAAAAGCCCAAGCTCTCTTCCCATTTCCCACACTTGTGATTTCATACAATCTGCAATAGGTGAAATATCCACTCCACCATCGCCATATTTTGTATAAAACCCAACTCCAAAATCTTCAACCTTGTTACCGGTGCCAACCACTATTCCATTATTTGCGCCCGCAACTTGATAAAGAGTTGCCATTCGAAGTCTTGCTCTGCTATTTGCAAATGCAAGCTCGCTATTAAACTTTGATAATTGTTTTTCAAAAGCTTGGAACACATCATCTAAATTGACAATGATATCATCTACATTTTTAAACTTAGTTTTTAACCATTGAAGTTGAGCTTTGCTTAAATCATCTAAAGATTTCAGTTGGCGAATGGGCATAGATAAAACTTTTGTATTAATTCCAGTCATAGCTGAAAGCGTACTGACAACTGCAGAATCTATTCCGCCTGATACCCCAACTACTAAGCAGTCAGGTTTTTTGTCCATAGAACCACAATAATCTTTAATCCACTTTACAATGTGTTTGATTCTATCAGCTGGTTTCATATTAATATTTTTACTTTCTTTTTAACTTGAAGCAAAATAATTATTAAAAAATAATTTTTAAGAAGCTTTTTTAATTGAATTTATTGAATATTTAGAATTTTTTTTAATTTCCTCAGAAATTAAAAATGCTAATTCTATCGCCTGATTTGCGTTCAATCTTGGATCGCAATGAGTATGGTATCTGCTAGATAAATCTTTATCTGTGATTTTTTGAGCTCCGCCAATACATTCTGTTACATTTTTACCTGTCATTTCAATATGAAGTCCACCCGCATAGGTGCCTTCATCATGATGAATTTCAAAAAAGCTTTTTGTCTCAGAAATAATATCTTTGAACGGTCTTGTTTTAAAACCAGTTGAAGCCTTTATAGTATTACCGTGCATAGGATCGCATACCCATGCAACTTTTTTTCCAGCTTTTTTTATAGCTTGTATCATTTTTGGTAAATTTTTTTTAATTTTGTCATGCCCAAATCGAGCAATTAAGGTTAGACGTCCTGGCTCATTTTCAGGATTTAATACTTCAGCCAACTTCACAAGTTCTTTTGGATCTAATGAAGGTCCACATTTAATTCCGATAGGATTTTTTATGCCTCTACAAAATTCAACATGCGCTCCATTTATTTGACGAGTTCGATCACCAATCCATAAGAAATGTGCAGATGTATCGTGCCATTCCCCGGTTGTTGAATCAATTCGTGTCATTGCCTGTTCGAATGGCAAATGTAATGCTTCATGACTAGTATAGAAATTAACTGTTCTAAGTCTTCTATTTTGCTCAACTGTAATTCCGCATGCTTCCATAAATTGTAAAGCATCACTCACTCGATTTTGTATTTCTTTAAATTTTTTATTGGCACTTTCGTTTACGAAACTCATATTCCATAAATGAACTTTACTAAGATCGGCATAACCTCCTTGAGAAAATGCTCTAAGTAAATTTAAAGTTGATGCCGATTGAGAGTAAGCGCGAAGTAATCGATCAGGATCTGGTATTCTTGACTGTTCATCAAATTTCATGCCATTTATATTGTCACCTAAGTAACTTGGTAATTCTTTGCCGTTAACATTTTCAGTTGGTGAACTTCTAGGTTTTGAAAATTGTCCAGCAACTCTTCCAATTTTTACAATCGGCAAATGCGATGACACGGTTAAAATTAAAGAAACTTGCAACATAACTTTAAATAAATCTCTGATATGATCAGGATGAAACTCTTCAAAACTTTCTGCACAATCTCCTCCTTGAAACAAAAAGGCTTTTCCTTCGCTAACATCTTTTAATTGAGTTTTAAGCGAACGAGATTCTCCTGCAAACACAAGTGGTGGAAACTTTGAAATTTCCTTAAGTACCTGGTTTAATTTACCTTCATTAGAATAAACGGGTAAATGTTTCGCAGGTTTATTTCTCCAAGTATTTGGTTTCCAATTTTTCATATTCAACCTAGAGTATATATAGAGAGTGCTTTACGCGGACAAGAAAAATTACTCTACGGTAACTGATTTAGCTAGGTTTCTAGGCTTATCAATATCGTTACCTTTTTTTAACGCAACAAAATACGCAAGTAATTGTAAAGGAATATTTGTTAAAAACGGAGTTAAAAATCTATTAGTTTTTGGAACATTTATTTGAAACCAAATATTATCACCTGAATATTCTTCATCTTCTCTATCGGTAACTAAAATAATTTTTCCACCTCGCGCAATAACTTCCTGCATATTAGAAACTGATTTTTCATAAAGTTGGTCATGAGGCGCAACTACAATGACTGGCATACCATTTTCAATTAACGCCAAAGGACCATGTTTCATTTCGCCAGCGGGATACCCTTCTGCATGCAAATAGGTTAATTCTTTAAATTTAAGAGCACCTTCTAATGCAACCGGATAAGAAATTCCTCGACCTAAAAAAATTGATCCTTTGATATTTGTTAAGTCAGGTGCAATCTCTTCAATTGCATCTTTATTATGCTTTAAAATAGTAGAAACTTGATCAGCAATATTTTCTAGTCCTGTAATGACTTCGTTATAATCTTTGTCAGAAATTTCTTTTCTAAGTTTTGCAATTTTTAAAATTAATAAAAGAGCAACAAGTATCTGCCCGGTAAAAGCTTTTGTAGATGCAACTCCAACCTCTGGTCCAACATGGATCGGTAACACCATATCCGCTTCTCTTGATAATGAACTTTCAGCAACGTTTACAATGGCACAGTTTATAGCTTTGTTAGCTTTGCATAAATTTTGAGCAGCTATTGTATCTGCAGTTTCCCCAGATTGAGAAATAAAAATGTAAAAATCATTTTTTCTAAATTGATTTTTTCGATATCTAAATTCGGATGCAATATCGACAACAATCTCTAAATTTGTAAACTCTTCAAACCAATATTTAGCAACGACACAAGCATGGTAAGCTGTGCCACATGCAATTAATATAATTCTGTTTATATTTTGAGGATCAATTGGAAAATTGGTAATATTAATTTCTTTTCTAATTTTATCGACGTATTCATTAATAGATTTTTTTATAACTTCTGGTTGCTGATCAATTTCTTTTGACATGAAATCTTTGTAATTACCTTTGTTATAAGCAACTTCTTCATCGGCTATTTTATGAACTTTCTTTTCAACTTTTTTTTTGTGGTGATTATAAAATTCAATTTTTTCTTTGGTAACAACGCAAACATCACCGTCATCTAAATAAGAAATTTCTTTTGTCATTGAATTTAACGCATAAGAGTCTGAGCCTATATATTTCTCATCTTTAGAATAGCCAACCGCAAGTGGGCTGCCTCTTCTTGCACCAACAATTAAATTATCAAATTTTTTAAAGATTATTCCTAAAGCAAAACTACCTTTTAATTCTTTTAGAGTTTCAAAAACTGCTTCTAAATAGTTAAATTTTTTTAAATTCTCAGTAATTAAATGAGTAACTACTTCAGTATCTGTTTGAGATTTAAATGTATAACCTTTTTTAATTAGTTCTTTTTTAATAAAATTAGAATTTTCTATAATTCCATTATGTACAACAGAGACATCATCTGACGAATGCGGATGTGCATTTATTTGATTGGGTATTCCATGAGTTGCCCAACGCACGTGCCCTATAACTGTCGTTCCGTTTAATAAAGTTTTTCCAATTAACTTTTCTAAATCTTCAACTTTTCCAGCGCATTTGTTCTCAATAATTTCACCCTTAGTTATTGTTGCAACACCTGCGGAATCGTAACCACGATATTCAAGTTTTTTTAAAGAATGAATAATATCACTTACGACATTCTTATTGCTTACGATTCCAATGATTCCACACATATATTATTTTCTTTTTTTAATTTCTCTTTGATGAACTCTAGAAAGAGCTAAAGAATTGTCAGTGACATTTTTAGTAATTGTCGAACCTGCGCCTATAGTTGAATTTTTTCCAAGCTTGACTGGCGCAACAAGCGCTGTATTTGAGCCTACAAATACATTATCTAAAATTTTTGTTTTGTGTTTTTTCTTTCCGTCATAATTACAAGTAATTGTGCCAGCTCCAATATTTACATTTTTTCCAAGTTCAGAATCTCCAACATAACTCAAATGATTAATTTTAGAATTTTTACCAATTTTAGATTTTTTAACTTCAACAAAGTTTCCAATTTGACTATTATCCTCTAACACTGTCTCTGGTCGAAGACGAGCAAATGGGCCTATTGTAACATTGTTTCCGATTTTAGTTTTTTCAATATAAGAAAAACTCAAAATTTTCACATTGTTTCCAATTTTTACGCCTTTACCAATAACAACATATGGTTCTATCAGAACATTTTTTCCAAACTTTGTATCTTTTGAAAGATGAATAGACTGAGGCGATACAAGTTTAACGCCTTGTTTAATTGCTTTATGTCTTAATTTATTTTGCATTATGAAATTTCATTTTAAAAATTAATAAATTAAACTTTTATGACAACATTAATTCAAAATTGTGATTTATTGCAATTTAATTTACCTTAATATACTAATGATTTTACACATTAATTCGCAAATTCTTTATTTTAGTAAAAATTTTGCTCTTTTATTTAATACATGAGTAAGGCAATAGTTTTTGATCTTGATGGCACTTTAGTTGACTCTGCGCCTGATCTTATGGACTCGCATAATTTTGTAATGCGTAAACATGGGTATGAGCCAAAACCATTATCAGATATTCGTTTTCTTGCAGGCCGCGGTGCTTCTAATATGGTGCTTAGATCTTTAAATGAAGCAAAAAAAGCTTTTGATCCAAAACTTCACAAGCAAATGACGGATGATTTCATAAAACACTATACTGACAATCTTTCTAAAAATTCTAAAGAAATTAAAGGTGTAACAGAATTTTTAAAATGGGGACAGTCTCAAAATATTAGTTTTGCAGTTTGTACAAACAAACTTGAATATCTTGCAAAAAAG
Source organism: uncultured Alphaproteobacteria bacterium (assembly GCA_903869725.1). Taxonomy (GTDB): domain Bacteria; phylum Pseudomonadota; class Alphaproteobacteria; order Pelagibacterales; family Pelagibacteraceae; genus Fontibacterium; species Fontibacterium scandinaviense. The sequence goes on from CAIQAD010000017.1 coordinate 70,885, forward strand.
TTACTTAAAGAAATTAATCTCATTCATTTTTTTGATTTTGTTGCAGGCGTTGATACCTTTGAATATAAAAAACCAGATCCTAGACACCTTACGCAAATTTTAGAAATAATGGACATTGAAAAACACAATACTATCATGGTTGGCGATAGCGAGACTGATGCTGAAACTGCAAAATCTGCTAAAATAAATTTTGTATTAGTTGCTAATGGCTATACAGAAAAAGATAAAGATAACATTCATCACGATTATTTTATTAATGATTTTGATGAAATGAAAGGTGTAATAGATAAAATGCGATTTTTAAGTTAGTCAAATTTTGCATTAATATTTAAAACGAATATAATTTCATTATGTATTTTGTAAAAAAGACTCCAGTTGAAAAAAGGCAAGAGCTTCAAAAAAAATTAAAAAGTGGAAAACTAAATAGATTTCCAGGTGCCTATAATCCCTTAGTTGCAAAATTAATTCAAGAAATTGGATATGAAGGCGTTTATGTCTCAGGCGCTGTAATGTCGAATGATTTAGCTTTACCTGATATTGGACTAACTACACTTACTGAAGTCTCTTATCGAGCTGAACAAATTGCGCGCGTTACAGATTTGCCAACCATAGTTGATGCAGATACTGGTTTTGGCGAAGTTATGAACTGCGCAAGAACAATTGAAACGTTTGAAAATTTTGGAATTTCAGGTTGTCATATCGAAGATCAAATCAATCCAAAACGCTGCGGTCACTTAGATAATAAAGAAGTAGTGCCAATTACTGAGATGGTAAAAAAGATCAATGCAGCAGCAAAAGCTAGAAAAGATAATAATTTTCTAATTATCGCAAGAACAGATGCTAATGCTGTTGAAGGAATAGATAATACTATTAAGCGAATAAAAGCTTACGTAGATGCAGGTGCTGATATGATTTTTCCTGAAGCTTTAAAAAATGAAAACGAATTTGAAAAAGTAAGAAAGAGCACCAAAGCTTATTTACTTGCAAATATGACAGAGTTTGGAAAATCAAAATTACTATCAACTAAAGAACTATCTAATCTAGGCTACAATCTTGTCATTTATCCAGTAACGACGCAAAGATTAGCTATGAAAAACGTTGAAGATGGTTTGAAACAAATATTTAAAGAAGGTCATCAAAATAATGTGATTGATAAAATGCAAACAAGAAAAAGATTATACGATCTTGTTGATTATGAAAAATATAACGAGTTTGATAGTAAAATTTTTAACTTTTCCAAAAAAGGTCACGAATAATAATGGCTGAAGGAGAAATTAAAAAAGGTTTGGTTGGAGTTATTGCAGATGAGACGAAAGTCTCGGAAGTAATGCCAGATATAAATTCTCTAACATACCGTGGGTATGCAGTTCAAGATTTAGCAGAGCATTGTTCATTTGAAGAAGTTGCTTACCTTATATTAAATGGTGAACTTCCAAATAAAGATCAACTCAAAGAATTTGAAAAACAAGAAAGAGCAAATAGAGAAATCTCAACTAATTTAAAAAATATTATAAAAAATTATTCAAAAGATGCTCATCCAATGGATACAACAAGAACTTCTGTTAGTCACTTAGGTCTGGAAGATAAAGAAACTGCAACAAATACGATAGAAGCAGATTATAAAAAATTTATTAGAATATTTGCAAAAACCCCAACTGCAGTTGCTGCTAATTTTAGATCAAGAAAAGGACTTGAAATCATTGAGCCTAAAAAAGATTTAAGTTTTTCTGAAAACTTTTTTCATATGTGCTTTGGAAAAATTCCAAGCAAGGAAGTAGTAAAAGCTTTTGATGTTTCATTAATTTTATATGCTGAGCATAGTTTTAATGCCTCTACTTTTGCAACGCGCGTAGTAACAAGTACGCTTGCAGATATTCATAGCGCAATAGTTGCTGGAATTTGCGCTTTAAAAGGACCGTTGCATGGTGGCGCAAATGAAGAAGTTATGAAAATGTTTTTTAATATCAAAGAACCAGAGAAAGCAAAAGATTACATTTTAAATAAAATAAAAAATAAAGACCTTATTATAGGATTTGGTCACCGAGTTTATAAAAATGGAGACTCACGCGTGCCAACGATGACTAAATATTATTACAAAACTGCAGAATTTTATAAAAATGAAAAATTTCCAAAAATTTCCAAAATTTTAGAAGACACAATGATAAAAGAGAAAAATATTTTTCCAAACTTAGATTTTCCGTCAGGTCCTACTTACTACTTAATGGGATTTGATGTTGATTTTTTTACACCTATTTTTGTAATTGCAAGAATTACAGGTTGGTCAGCTCATGTTATAGAACAATTAAAAAATAATAGACTGATAAGACCGCTTTCAAAATATACCGGCTCAAAACACCGAACTATAAAATAGATTTAATTTTAAGAATTATTTAGTAAATTCGAACGCTTCAACCCAAGAACCACGAGTAGACGCTTTAGAATATTCGGTTGCTCTACCTTCAAAGAAGTTCATATGTTCAACACCATTTAACATATCATCTAACCAAGATAGTGGATTTTCTTTGACTTGGTAAATTTCTTTTAATCGTAGTTGCGATAGTCTTCTATTTGCAATCCAACGAATATAATCTTTTACTTGTTGTGCTTTTAAGCCTTCAATATCTCCCATTTGAAATGCAAGATCAATAAATGCATCTTCGTGGTGTACGATTGTTTTACAAGCATCATAAATTTCTGTCTTTAAACTTTCATCTAATAAACCTGGGTTCTCATCGCAGAACGTATTAAAAATTTTAATCATAGAATTGCAATGCAGTGTCTCGTCTCTTACTGACCATGTTACAATCTGCCCCATGCCTTTCATTTTATTAAATCGTGGAAAATTTAATAAAATCGCAAAACTTGCAAACAGTTGTAAGCCTTCTGTGAAAGCGCTAAATACAGCAACCGTTTTTGCTATTTCTCTTTTATTATTAGTGTTGAAATTCTGCATGTAGTCATACTTATCTTTCATTTCTTTGTACTTTAAAAATGCAGAGTATTCAGAATCTGGCATTCCGATTGTATCTAATAAATGAGAATACGCTGCGATATGAATTGTTTCCATTGCTGAAAACGCAGTCATCATCATTAAAACTTCTGTTGGTTTAAATACGCTTGTGTAATGTCTAAGATAACAATTATTTACTTCAACATCGGCTTGCGTAAAAAATCTAAAAATTTGAGTAAGTAAATTTTTTTCACCTTGCGTTAATTTTTTTTGCCAATCTCTAATATCTTCTGACAAAGGAACTTCTTCTGGCAACCAATGAATTCTTTGCTGCGTTAACCACGCATCGTAGCACCATGGATATCTAAAAGGTTTATAAACTGGATTGTCTTTTAAAAGACCTTTAGTTTCACAGTAGTTAGCATCTATAACTTTTGGATCAATTTTAACTGCTGCTACTGACATGATAGACACTCTTCGTAATTTTTGTTTTCCGTACTGTCTGCTGTTTTTTCTATTTTAGCAACAAAACTTTTGCTTACAACTTCTGCCCTCTGGATAGATTTCGACCTACAGTAGTATAAACTTTTCAAACCTTTTTTCCATGCTTGGAAATGAATTTGATGAAGATCTCTTTTGTGAACATCTGCTGGTAAGAAAATGTTTAATGATTGCGCTTGCGAGATATATGGAGTTCTGTCTGCCGATAAATCAATCAACCATCGTTGATCAAGTTCAAACGCAGTTTTAAAAATATCTTTTTCTTCCTGAGTTAAAAAATCTAAATGCTGTACAGAACCTTGATTAGTTGTAATTGAAGACCAAACTTCATTAGTGTTCTGATTATATTTATTTAAAACTTTTTCTAAGAATTTATTTCTAACGTTAAATGATCCGGATAAAGTTTTGTGTGTGTAGCTATTAGCTGCGATCGGCTCAATTCCAGGAGATGATCCGCCACAAATAATAGAAATGGATGCTGTTGGTGCTATTGCAGTTTTATTAGAAAATCTTTCCATCATTCCATACTCTGCAGCGTCAGGGCACGCTCCTCTTTCTTCTGCTAATTTTCGGGATGCTTTATTAACTTCGCTATCAATGTGCTTGAACATTCTAGTGTTCCATACTTTAGACATTACTGATTCAAGTGGGATTAAGTTTTTTTGCAAAAATGAGTGGAAACCCATCACACCAAGACCAACGCTACGTTCACGGTGCGCTGAATATTTAGCATCTTTAAAAGTCTCTGGTGCTTTTTCAATAAATTCACTTAAAATATTATCCAAAAATCTCATGATGTCTTCAATGATATTTGGATCATCTTTCCACTCATCATAAGTTTCTAAATTTAAAGATGATAAACAACACACTGCTGTTCTTTCTTTGCCGTGTTTATCTATTCCAGTTGGCAAAGTAATTTCAGAACATAAATTAGAAGTCTTAACCATAAGACCAGCAAGTTTATGATGTTGTGGGATCATTCTGTTAACTGTATCGATGAACACGATGTAAGGCTCACCTGTTTCAACTCGAGCGGTTAATAATCTAATCCATAAATTTCTAGCAGAAATAGTTGATTGCACTGCGCCATCATAAGGACTTTTCAATGCCCATTGTTCATCAAGCTCAACTGCACGCATAAAAGCATCAGTTACTAATACGCCGTGATGAAGATTAAGTGCTTTTCTATTTGGATCACCTCCTGTTGGACGTCTCATTTCAATAAACTCTTCAATTTCAGGGTGATCGATTTGTAAATAGCAGGCTGCCGATCCTCTTCGTAAAGAACCTTGGCTAATAGCAAGAGTTAAAGAATCCATCACTTTAATAAATGGAATAATTCCAGATGTCTTGCCAACTCTACCAATTTTTTCACCAATTGATCTTAAATTTCCCCAGTAACTTCCAATGCCACCACCTCTTGCTGCAAGCCAAACGTTTTCTGACCACAGATCTAAAATTCCATCTAAACTATCGTTTGCCTCATTTAAAAAACAAGAAATTGGAAGACCTCTATCTGTTCCAGCGTTAGATAATACTGGAGTTGCGGGCATGAACCAAAGATTACTAATATAATTATAAATTCTTTGTGCGTGTAAATTATTATCTGCATAGTTTGCGGCAACACGCGCAAATAAATCTTGGTATGATTCTCCGTTAGCTAAATATCTGTCATCTAAAGTTGCTTTACCAAAATTTGTTAATTTTGAATCACGCGAACGATCAATCTTGATTGTGATTCCTTTTTCATTTTGAAATAATTCTGTGTCCCGTGTTAGAGAAAAAAGATCTGGTTTTTTTAGATCTTGAACATTAGAATTGTTTGATGCAGCAGGAATATCTACGCCTTTTTCAAGGACGATCTTCTCTATAGCTAAAGCTAGATTATCTTGCATAACTCTAATGTTTATTAGATTTTTTTGTAAAAACAACTACATGTTGTGTTACAAAATTGTTAATATACTATTACTAAGTAGTTAACAATAGAACATTATTAGAACGTTATAAAAAAGTCAATTAAATTTTTTTTATTTTGATAAACCATTCATAATTAAGAATTAATTTTTTTCATGAATTCAAAAGATATTCACATAAATAAAAATGGTTTTCGAGAGTACGATGCGAGGTGGTTGTATCCAAAAGACATTAGCTTAGAGGGAATCACAACTGTTGGCCTTGCACTTGGTACGCAAATTCAAAAACATAAAATTAAAAATCCAAGAGTAATTGTTGGCCATGATTATAGATCATATAGCGAAGAAGTTAAGAATGCTTTGATAAAAGGCTTAATGGAATCTGGCTGCAATGTAGAAGATATTGGTCTTAGTTTAACTCCAATGGTTTATTTTTCACAATTTGAATTGAATGCTGATGCAATTGCAATGATTACCGCAAGTCACAATGAAAATGGCTGGACAGGAATTAAGATGGGAATTGAAAAAGGTTTAACCCATGCGCCAGATGAAATGAAAGAATTAAAGGATATTGTCTTTAGTAATAGTTTTAGCAAGGGTAAGGGAACTTTAAAAAAAATTGATAACTTTAAACAAGTTTACTCAAATTATTTAATTTCTAAAAATAAAATTAATAAAAAAATAAAAGCAGTTGTTGCCTGTGGTAATGGAACTGCTGGAGTTTTTGCTCCTGATATTTTAAGAGGTATAGGATGTGAAGTCATAGAGTTAGATTGCAATCTTGATTATACATTTCCAAAGTACAATCCAAATCCTGAAGATATGGAAATGCTGCATGCAATCAGTAAGGCAGTTAAAGAAAATAATGCTGATATTGGATTTGGTTTTGATGGCGATGGTGACAGAGTTGGGGTTATTGATAATAAGGGACGTGAAATATTTTCAGACAAAATTGGACTTCTTATTGCACGTAACATTTCAAAGAAAAACAAAGGTCAAAAGTTTATCATCGATGTTAAATCAACTTGTCTTTATTCAACAGATGAAGTGTTAAAAGAAAATAACTGCGAAGTATTATTTTGGAAAACTGGTCACTCGCATATAAAACGCAAAGTAAAACAAGCAAAAGCAATTGCAGGTTTTGAAAAAAGCGGTCATTTCTTTTTTAATCAACCAATCGGACTTGGATTTGATGATGGGATTATGTCAGCAATTCAAGTGTGTCATCTGTTAAGTAATGAAAACAAAAAGATGTCAGAAATTATAGATTCTTTACCTACGACCTATCAAACACCAACCATGGCACCATTTTGTAAAGATGAAGAAAAGTACCAAGTAGTTGATGAAATCATCAAACAATTCGAGGGTTTTAAAGCAAATAAAACAACAATTAACGGCAAGACTATTAAAGAATTAATTACCATCAATGGAGTACGTTTTATATTAGAGGATAATTCTTGGGGGCTTATTAGAGCATCCTCTAACAAACCATCGCTTGTGGTAGTTGTTGAAACGCTAACATCTGATAAAGATACAAAAGCTGTATTTGATTTTATCGATAAAACTTTACAAGCAACAAATAAAGTTGGTGAGTACGATCAAAAAATTTAATTTGCTTTAGTCCAGTAACCATAAACACAGCGCGTACCATTGCGTGAGCAATCAAATACATCGTGTAACACTCCATCAATCACCACTGTTAAATGTTTGGAACACGATACAATTAAAGTGCCCATTGGCAATTCTTCTTTTTTTAAATGAACTTTTGTTCCTTGTCCTATAAACATTGTTGGAGTCCACTGCCAACCTAAATTTGCTAAATATTTTTTTAACACTACCCGATGCGTTCCTGATCTTGGGCTATCGTGTCTCTGTTTTAAACTTCTTGCAAGTTTAGTACGCGATGTATTTCTAAATTCATTATTTGCTTGATAAAGATCGTCATACACTTTCTGATACGGCATACCTGTTGCAATCGCAATTGATCTTACAACGCAATCACCTGCCTGCCCTTTATAACCAGCAGCTGCTCGACCGCCATCGTTTACTTTAAACTCTAAATTGCTACTTGAAAATAATCTTCTGAAAAACATTTATAAATTCTTTAAGCGTATTTGCTAAAAAAATAAACTGTTTGGTTTTAAAATTTATTTTGAAAGATAATCTAAAGCAGCCATTAGTCCGCCTGCTTTATAAGGAACTTTTGCTTTTTTAAGACCTAACTCAACGCCACCTAAAGTTCCAAGTAGCATTGTTTCATTAAAATCTCCTAAATGACCAATTCTAAATACTTTACCTTTAACTTTATTAAGACCCATTCCAAGCGCCATATTATATTCATTTAATATGATGCTTCTTAAATTATCTGCATCATGTCCTGCTGGTAATAATACCGCAGTAACACTATTTGAATATTCATCAGGATTTTTTGCTAAAATCTCAAGTCCCCACGCTTTGACTGCTGTTCTTGCAGCTTCTGCTAAACGTGCATGACGTTTAAATACATTTTCTAAACCTTCCTCCATTAATATGTTTATCGCCTCATCAAGCGCGAACACTAAATTGGTTGCAGGAGTATAAGGAAAGAAGCCATTTTTATTATTTTCTAACATAGGTTTCCAGTCCCAATATGATTTTGTCATAGTTGATCGCATTGATGCATCAAGTGCTTTTTGACTAATTGCATTAAAAGAAAGTCCTGGAGGAAGTAACAATCCTTTTTGAGATCCACCAACTGTAACATCTACTTTCCACTCATCATGCCTATAATCAATTGAGCCAAGTGAGGAAATTGTATCAACTAATAAAAGCGCTGGATGCTTTGCACTATCCATTGCTTGTCTTATTTTTCCGATATTACTTACAACCCCAGTTGATGTTTCGTTATGCAGAACAAGGATTGCTTTAATTTTATGTTCTTTATCTTGTGATAATTTTTGCTCAACTATTTTAGGATCAGCGCCTGTTCTCCAATCTCCTGGTACAAAATCAACTTCTAAAGATAATTTTCTTGCTTGCTCTGCCCACTGAAATGAAAATTGACCTGTCTCAAACATTAAAACTTTATCTTTTGGATTTAATGTATTTACAATTGCAGCTTCCCAAGCACCGGTGCCAGAACCTGGATACATAATGACGGGTTGAACTGTTTTAAAAACTGCTCTTACTCTATCTAAAACTCTTTTTGCGATTTCTGAAAATTCTGGTCCTCTATGATCGATTGTTGGAATGCTAAGTGCTTTAAGTACGCGGTCTGGAATATTTGTTGGACCTGGAACTTGTAAGAGATGTCGGCCTGGTTTGAAAGAATTCGATTTTGCCATAAAGACGTATATAATTAATTATAAAAAAAACTCATTAAATATGAAATTAAATCAAAATACAATTTCAAAAATAGCCAGAGAGCTTCAAACTCTCGTAAAAGGTGAAGTATTATTTGATGAATTTTCAAGAGGTAGATACAGCACTGACGCTTCCATCTACCAAATCACTCCAATTGGTGTCGTTATTCCAAAAGATAAGGACGATGTATTAAGTGTACTTGAATACTGCAAAGTAAATGACCTTCCGATTTTAGCAAGAGGTGCTGGTAGTTCACAATGCGGTCAAACTGTTGGAGAATGTATTGTTTTAGACTACTCAAAATTTCAAAATGAATTATTAGAATTAGATTTAAAAAATAAAACTGCCTGGGTTCAGCCAGGATTAGTACTTGATCAACTAAATGCCAAACTAAAACCATACGATCTTTGCTTTCCAGTTGATGTTTCAACTAGTAGCAGAGCCACCATTGGTGGTATGACGGGCAATAATAGTTGCGGCTCAAGATCGCTTTATTATGGCAACATGGTGCACAACGTTGAAGCGGTTGAAGCTATTCTTGATGATGGATCTATTTATACATTTGAAAATATAAACAAAGATTATTTAATCTCTAAAAATAATCAAAACAGACAATATAAAATTATCGAAGAGCTTATTAAGATTTATCAAAATAATAAACAAGAAATTGATGAAAATTTTCCAAAAACCCAAAGACGGGTTGGTGGATATAATTTAGATCTTATCAATCCAAATGGCTTTAACACATCAAATATTTTAGTTGGCTCTGAAGGAACGTTATCACTATTTAACAAAGTAAAATTAAAGCTCTCCCCTATTCCAAAACAAAAGATGCTAGGCCTTTGTACATTTCAAAGTTTTAGACAAGCTATGGAAATTACTAAAGAAATTGTAAAATTAAAACCAACGGCTGTTGAGCTGATGGATGATAATTTACTTAATCTTGCAAAAGCAATTCCAATGTTTGAAGGATCAATAAAGAAATTTTTTAAAGGAAATCCGCAGGCGGTTTTAATGGTTGAGTTTATTGATGATAATATGAGTGAGGTAAAACATAAAATTAAAGATTTAGAGTCTTTAATACTCTCACAAAATAAAAATAACGTGTTTTCATTTTATGAAAATCTTAAAGATCAAAAAGAAATATTTGAAATGCGAAAAGCAGGCCTTAATATTTTAATGTCTCTTAAAGGAGATAGAAAACCTGTTGCTTTCATTGAAGATTGCGCAGTATCGCTTGAACATCTTGCAGATTACACAACAAGATTAAATGAAGTTTTTAAAAAATATAATACAAGCGGCATGTTTTATGCCCATGCATCCGTTGGCACACTTCATGTAAGACCCATCATCAATATGAAATCAGAGGAGGATATTAAAAATATGAGAAGCATTACAGAAGAGGCGTTTCAAATGGTTAAAGATTATAAAGGCTCACATTCTGGAGAACATGGTGATGGCATATTGCGCTCAGAGTTTCATCAAATGATGTTTGGAAAAAAATTAGTTAATGCCTTTGAAAACGTTAAGCATTTATTTGATCAAAAAACTCTCTTTAATCCTCATAAAATTACCAATGCTTACAAGCAAAATGACAGATCATTAATGCGTTATAAGGCAACTTATAAACCTGAAACAATTACCACACACTATGATTGGTCTAATTGGGGACAATTTTCTGATGCAGTTGAGATGTGTAATAATAATGGCGCCTGCAGAAAATTAGACTCAGGTGTGATGTGCCCTTCTTACAGGGTTACAATGGATGAAAAAGATTTAGTCAGAGGTAGAGCTAACACTTTAAGACTTGCCCTTTCAAATCAACTTCCCAAAAATTCATTTGCTTCAAAAGAGATGTTTAAAACCATGGAACTTTGCGTCAGTTGCAAAGCCTGTCAAAGAGAATGTCCTATGAGTGTGGATATGGCAAAAATGAAAAGTGAATTTTTATCGCACTATTACAAAAAGTTTTCTATGAAGTTTAAAGATAAAATTATCTCTAACATGCCAAGAAATATTAAATTTCTTAAATTTATCGCACCTATCTTTAATAAAATTAAAAATATTCCAGTTGTTAACAATTTAATTGAATACTTCTTTAATTTTTCAACTAAAAGAACAATGCCAGAAGTACAAGATATTAAACCACTTCAAGATATTTATAATTTTCAAACAAAAACAAATAACAAAGTAATTTTACTAGCAGATACTTTTAATATTAATTTTGAAATTCAAAATTTAATTTATGCAATCAAAGTATTAAATAAATTTGATTATCAGGTTATTATTCCACACTTTGAAGATCAAAACTTAGATAGACCCCTTTGTTGTGGTAGAACTTATATTTCTTATGGTCAAATGGACAAAGCTAGAGAAGAGCTTAGTCGATTTACTAACTTTATTATAAAAAATAACTACAATACAATGCCTGTTATTGGCATTGAACCATCGTGTTTACTTACTTTTAGTGATGAATTTAAATCGTTAAAAGGAATTAACGATAAAGATAAAATTAATAATGAATTTTATCTACTTGAAGAATTTATTTTGGAAAAAATAAAGAAAGGCAAAAACTTGAAAACTAATAAATTTACTAAAAACGTACTCGTGCATGGACATTGCCACCAAAAATCACAAGATCGATTTAAAAACTTAACAGAGCTTTTAACGACACTTAATATTAACCATAAAACAATTGAAACTAGTTGCTGTGGAATGGCAGGTTCATTTGGTTACGATAGTAAATACTACGAAATATCTAAGAAAATGGCTAATTTAAGCTTAATTCCAACCATCAAACGTGAGCTAAAAAATGACGATATCGTGATTGCAAACGGAACAAGTTGTAGACATCAAATAGCAGATTTTGGAAATACTAAACCTCAACACGTGTCTGAAGTATTATTTAAAATATTTGAAACGATAAATTAAAAATTATTTAGTTATTGTATCTTTAAATTCTTTAGTTTTATCAATTACAGTATTTGTTGTTTCTTTAACTGTTTTAGCGCTAGAGTCTAAGGCTTTCCCAATATTTTCTTTTTCAATACTTCCAACTACAATGCCAGTAATTAGCGCTATTATAACCCACATGATATTATAGTAATGATATTATTAAATCTGTCAAATATGCTAATTAAAGTTAGTCTAAATAGATTCTAGTATACAATTATTTTTTTTTATATTTAGATTGAATAAAAAAAATAAAAGGCAATGTATAAAATATTGCAAGTGTTCCATTAAAAAAATTTCCATTTGGAGAAAAAGGCCATACGCTAATTAATATTCCAGCAAGTAAACACACTTGATAATCGGTCAAGTAACGTTGTTGCTTTAAAATAATCGATTTGAGCTGCCTAAAAGCAGAATACAAAACATAACCAAAAGCACTGAATAAAAATAAAAATCCTAAAATACCAGTCTCAGCTAGTAATTGGACATAAAAGTTGTGAGGATGAGTACTGCAAGGACTAATACCAACGGCATATTGGGGATCTGAACATTTCACTCTAAACATCATGGGACCATGTCCTAAGATTGGTTTATCAAGAAACATGTTAAAAGCTGTTTTAATATGGCTATCATGCTGAGGTGAAAAAAAGATCAACTGATTACTTCCAATCCCAACTTGTTCAAGAGTAGTATCGACCATCCTTTTTTTAACGGCAGGTGAAACAAAAGTAATTCCAACAATTATCAATAAACTTACACATAAAGTGACTAATCGTACATATTGAAAACGATTAATAAGTAGAATGATAAATAAAGAACTGATCAACATATACATAAAGCTGGTTCGCTCGCCTGTTACATAAACTAAAACATCAATTAAGATAAATAAGATGCCGCCAAACACCACTACATATTTATAATTTATTCGCACAGCAATCATTAAAGCTAGCAGTAAAGAAAATAATCTTGCTAAAAAGCTTCCAAGCTTTGGCCGGTCAAAAATAGAAGTGACATGAACACCTCCTAATAATTCTTGTCCAAAAACATTAAACCCTAACAAAAACTGAAAATAACCATCAAAGATTAAAAAACAAAAAACAGCAAGTAAACAATAAAAAAAATACTTTAGAAAATGAATATCCTTATTAATTAAATAGCAAACTAAACATACAAAAATCCCAAACCTAAAATAAAACAAACTACTCTCAAAGCTTAAAAGAATATCACCGGAAAATAAGGAGCTTACAATACAAACAACACAAAAAGCTAAAAAGATATAAAAAGCTCTAAACTTAAAATAATCAAACCTCTTATCTCTAAAGCAAATATATAAAAACCCCAAAGCCCCGAGGCTTAATATTAAATCTGGAAGAAAGGGTCCTGTTAATAGCCAAACAGGAAAGGATGAAAAAATTAACAGATTAACTATTTATTTAATTGCTCATCTTTAATAATCTTTCCCTTATCAAGATGAATAATTCTATTACAAAATTTATTTATGAGTTGCTGGTTATGACTTGCAATAACTAAGCTGTTGGCTTGGATCAATTTGGTGTTTAAAATTTCTTCAAACTTTTCCATCACAAACCTATCACCAAAGCCAAAAAACTCATCAATCAATGCATGATCAAATTGCATCATTAAATATGCAACAATCTGCACCCGAAGCTGAAAGCCTTGGGATAATTCTGATAAATCATAAGTTAAATACTGCGTTAGTTGAAATTCTTCTAAATAGTGAAATAGCTGCTTTTCATCAAAGGAAGAGATATTATAAAAATAAAAGATACGTTTAATATTATCTATTATCTTTAAATGTGGACTAGTAACGGAGCCGGGTGATGATAAAAAAAAATAGTTTATTTTAACATCTAATAATCCTGAAAAATCTTTATAAATTCCAGCTAAAACTCTGAGTAAAGTAGTTTTGCCGCTGCCATTGGGCCCAACTAAACCAATCTTATCTCCCTCATAAATATCAAGAGTTATATCCTGAAGCACTGGATGATTTTTTAATGAAAGAGAAAGCTGAAGTAAGCTTGCAACTTTATTAGATTTTGGTTGCACAGTTGCTGATTTGTTTATTGGTAAATAAATTATTAATGATGAGTACTAGGACAATTAAACTAGTCATGATTATGAAGCCTTCTTTGTTAAAAGACCCTTTCATAATAGCATCACGAAATACATTTAAGATATGATAAACAGGATTAAATTGAAGTAGATATAATTTATTAGCTGATAATTGTTGTGGATACCAAATTATAGGAGAGAGAAAAAACAAAACAATCATCATGGAATTAATAAGTTGAGTAATATCTCTGTAATACAATGATATGATGGATAATAATTTTCCAACTTGATGCACTAGAATAATAAGGGTTAAACTGCCAAGTAAAAAAGCTAGAATATTAAATTGAATGGTAAAAAATAAAATAAACACACCTAAAATAACTAAATTTAAAAAAAATGTAATGAGTAATCTAAAATGTAAAATATGGAGTATTCTATGAGGGTTAATTTTCATATTTAAAATTACATGGTTATTAAATAAGCTATCGCCATAGGAAGTTACCGCTAAGGAAATATAATTCCATATCCACACCCCAATAGATAAATAAATAATAAAAGTGCTATCTATTGCCAAGATATCTTTTAAAAAAAAACTTTGAGCAAAAACCAAAATCATAAAGGATAATGGAATCCACAGATAAGAAATCATGGAATGATGGTAATCAACAATAAGATTTTGTAATGAGATTTTGAATAATAATAATAATTTCATTTTATTTATAATTTTTATATTTTATAGTAAAAAAAAATTTGAAAATAATTTTTAAAGAATATTGTAAAAAATTTACAGAAACCTGATTTCAATAAGGTAATGATAAATGTTATTTTATAGTCCAATTTTTTAATCATTTTATGATAATTAATATTAAATAGATTGCTTTATAATTGATCAAAAGATTTAACAGTTTTGTATTATTAATAGATTTTAAATTTGACTTTAATTAAATTTAACTATTTAACATATCTATTAGTTTTTTTTTATTCCCCTCCAGATATAACAAGCTCTAATTAAGCTTCGGATGGTTTTCCGCTAAATAAACTAATATTTAAAGCTGTAATAAATCTAAACATCTTTTTTAAACAAGAATCTTAAACCCAAATTTCCACTGTGATTTTCAAAAAAAGTAATAACTTCAGATTTGCAATATTTATTAATTATTTGAAAAATATAATTTAAATCATAAGTATACATTGACATTTTTTGATGTTGTTCAAAATTAGATTCTAAATTATAAAAATTAATGCTATTACCAGTAGTACTAAAGTACTCCCCCTCCCCCTGATTAACGTCATGTAACCAATTCTTACTTCTCAAAAAAACTATATGAAAATGAGCAATTCCATTCAAATTCATTATATTGAGCAAATCCTTTAAGATTTGATAACCTTCTTCCTCAGGTATGTGCTGAAAAACTATGTATGAATTAATAAAATCATATTTCTGCTCATGTAATTTTTTATAATCACAAAAAAAACTAAGATTACTAAAAAACTTATTTTTTTTATTACATAAATTTATGTAATGACTAGAAATATCATAGCCATATATATTTTTAAAATATTATGCTAATGGAAAAGTAAGTCTGCCAGCACCACAACCAAAATCTAAAGCATTATTATTTTTAACTTTATCTTTAATTTGATTGAACAGGTCATCTATAAATATTTCACCACTTTTATAAAATTTATCGATTTTATCTTTATTTATATTTTTATTTTTAAAACTTTCGTCCGTCAAAACACCGAAATAGGGGTCTTCTTTTGAAATTTGTTGCCAGAATTTATGTGAATAAAATGATTTTTTCATAGGTAGCTTGTTTGAAAGAATAAATATATTTTTATTTTTTGAAATTTAAGTTTAAATTGACAAAAAATTTTTTTTAAAGTTTTTATTTATTTTAATTTTTTTATTTGACACGTATAGCATTTTTTTTTCTAATTCATTAAAACTATTAAAATAATTATCTAATTTTAAAATATCTAAAATTTCAACTTGCCCACCAGCCTTGTAAACATAAGGCACACAACCATGCATAATAGCTTCAACAATTGTCATTCCAAAATGCTCTGTTAATTCAGGTTTATTTTTTAAATCCTCATTAAAACCTGTAAAATGCCAATAGATAGAGGCTTCAGAATAAAGTTGTAACAATTTATCTCTCTCTAAATTATAATATAATTCAAAATTTAATTTATTTGATTCTAAATAACTTTTCACTTTATTATAATGCTCAACCTCAATAGATCTTTCTTCATTTAAACTGCCAACTAACACAAGAGACCAATCTTGAAATTTTTTGTTTTTAGTTAACTTATGGAACATTTGAGCCATCTCAAATTGTTTTTTGGAGTGTCCCAAGGGCACCCAGCGGCCAACACTCAAAATAATTTTTTTTTTATTGCAAATCTTTGCCAAATTTTTTTTGTCAAAATCTAATTTGGGATATATTAGTTTACTATCAAAATTTTTTCCCCAGTATTTTGTGGCCCAACTTAATGTATACTTTGAGTTAGGAACAAATGTGTATGAGTTTAAAAATTCTTGTGTTGCTTTTTTTTGAGGAAAACTAATAAGAAAGAAAGATTTTTTGGCAAAGCTTATCAGATTAGATAAATATGTTGAGTTGATAAAGATATCATACTCGCTACTAATATTTTGTAATGTAATATTAACAATTCTCTTTCTTAATCTTAAATTATTGTGATTAAAATATTTTTTTAAATTGTTAATGTCAAAATCACTACTTGAGATTAAATCTATACAATAATCCGAAAGTTTGAGCTCATATATAAAATCTAGCGCCCTTTTTTCTCCACCACCATATGATTTCCAAAATTCATTGTAAATAGCTACTCTTTTAACATTAGGTTTTAAATATGATTTTTTTTCTTTTTTAATTAAATTATTAATATCTAGTAAAAAATTTTTTTTTTTTTTTGTTACATCTTTAAATATTTTCTTTGATAAGAAATTATTTAGTTTATTTTCTACGTCAGTTTCATTAAATAATAGATGATCATAAAAAATTTTATTTCTTGCTACATAATACTGCCAGTGAGTCGAATGCTCAATACTAGTCGCTGAATGCTTGTGGTAAACAACTGCGTTATTTTCAAATGCAATCTTTCCTTTTTTAGTTAGTCTATTAGATAACTCAGCGTCTTCATAATAATTTTTAAATTCAGAAATAAATAGTTTATTGTAACCTATGGCATAACGATCAATTAATACTGCACAACCACAAATTAATTCAGAAAATATTTTATCTTTATACTGATTATGATCTATATCGCCAAATCCAACATCATATGGATTTTTATAATTCGCTGATCCTGCATTATTTATAATATATTTATTATCTTTATTAATTGTAAAAGACTTTGTAATAAAAATCTCAAAATTATTTCTATTTTCAAATTTATCAAATAGTTCGTCGTTAATTTTAATATTTTTAATTAAATTTTTATTAAAAACCGCTTCTGGTTTAAATTTTAATATAATATTTTCATTTTCAGGAAGATAAAATATTAATTCATGATCATTAGTCTTAATAATATTTTCAGTTACATCGTGACTAGATTTGATAAAACTTTTTTTATATTCAAGATTATCAATTAAGCAACCGTAATCTAGATAAACATTTTCATTAAAATTTAATGATAATTTAAAAAATTTTTTAAATAATAATATCTTAGGCGTAACAGCAACAATCTCTTCATTTTGATTATATTTATTTACTAATCTTTCTAAAAAATCATGCTCTATTACTGTATCATTGTTCAAGAGTAAAATTAAGTTTCCTATAGATTTTTCAAAACCTACATTATTAGCTTCTGCAAAATATAAATTTTTATTATTAACAACAATTTTAACTTTTGGATAATTTTTGTTTATAAAATTTACTGACTCATCTATTGAATTATTATCAACAAATACAATTTCAAATTTTTTATATGTTTGATTATAGATAGAATTTAAAAGACTCTCTAAATGATTTAATCCATTATAATTAACTATTATAATTGAAACAAAATGATCATTAATTTTTTTTTTTGGTAATATATTTTTTGCATTTTTGATAAAAGGATCTAAAACTAGCTTGAATTCTCCTCTTATCAACCTTCCAAACCATCTGAGTGGTTTTGTAATTTTAAATGAATTACTTTTTAATAAATTTTGATATTTATTGAAATTTTCATAATTTAAACGAGAAATTCGATCTATCTCTTGATCTTTATTAGTTAAGCTTTGATTAAGAGTATCAATGGCTTTAATTTGTTGTTCGGTTTCTTCCGTTCTCTGGGTTAAAGAGCTGGATAGATGATGAATTTCGTTATCTTTTGTAGTTAAGGTATTTTCTAAAGTAAGATTTTTTATTTGATTTTGTTTAAGTTCTTGCTGCTTTTGGTCTAATGACTGATTAAGGGTTTCAATAGTTTTTTGTTGTTGTTTTACATTTTTATATAATCCCTTTTTTTTTACTAACTCTCTATGTTGATCTAGTAATAAAGCTGAAAAATTAGTTTGAATATCAAAAGTATTTAAAAAATGAATAATACTATTTTTATTGTTTGATAAAGTAATAACTCCCAATCCATGCGCATGCGGAGATGTAAAGTGAGAATAAGATTGTTTTAATTCATTGAAAAATTTGTAAACACCAAAATCATCTTTGAATTCATTAACATCATGAAATAAAATAAGTGCATCTTTTTTACACTTGGGTAACCAATTAATAAAATCACTCTTTACTGCGTCATAAGTATGATAGCCATCAATATGTAAAAAATCGATTGAATGATTTTTAAAATCAGCAAGTGCACTATTAAAATCTTTTTTGATTAATTCAGAAAAATAGTAATATTTCTTATTTTGTTCTAAAACTTCCTTATAAATTTTTTCATCATAAAAACTTGCATGTAGATCGCCTTGCCAATGATCTATACCAAAACATTTAGTTTCTAATTTATAATCATGAACGGTTTGGCAGAAAGAAAAGTAAGAAAATCCATTATGCACACCAAGTTCAACAATTGTTTTAGGTTTACAAGTCTTTATTAAAAAATGAGCTAATTTTTCATGACCTATCCATGCACTAGGACATTGATAACTGCTTTCAAAATTTAGTGATTTAACAAAATCAATAATTAATTTTTCGTTCAGCATTAGATTAACTCACCAATATTTAATTCTCTTTTTCGCTGATAGATTTTGAGAAAGGTGCTGCAATCATCTAGATCTGAAATTTGACCTAAATCATACCAATGATCGGTGGAAGAAAGGTTATGATGAAAACATTGTTTATGTTTTAGGTAAATTTTATTTATATCAGTAATTTCGTACTCACCTCGTCTTGAGGGTTTTAATTTTTTGATATGTTTTGTTAGATGCTCATCATAAAAATAAAGGCCTGTTGCTATAAGATTAGATGTTGGTTTTTTTGGTTTTTCCTCGATGTTAATTATTTGTTTCTGCTTTAAAGTAACTACACCATAATGCTGAGGCTGTCTTACCGTGGTGCAAACTAACGTGCAGCCTTGTTTGTGAATATTTGATGTTAGGTTTTCAAAATTAGAGATAAATAAATTATCACCTAGAATTAATGTAGTTTTTTTGTTTTTAATTTGCTTTTTTAATAGAAAAAAGCAATGAGCGATGCCTTTAGGTTTAACTTGAACTTTGTAATGTAATTTAATGCCATATTGCTTGCCACTGCCAAGTAACTTTTTAAATAAATGAATACTTTCTTTTGTTGAGATTAAATAAATGGTTTTATGGCCTAATCTTATTAAGGTTGATAAAGGATAATAAATCATCGGTTTATCGTGTACGGGTAAGAGATGTTTGTTTATGACTTTAGTTAAAGGATAAAGTCTTGTGCTTTTACCGCCTGCCATGATGATGCCTATTCTATCGTTCATATAAATTTTTTTTTAAAACTCCTTTCCAATTTAAAAATTTTATTTTTAAATATTTTTCTAATTTAGAGCTATTAAGTTTAACGCGTTGTGGTCGTTTGGCTTTTTGCTGAATATTGTCTGTGCTAATAGCTACTAATGGATGAGTAATTTTTTTTTGACTTAAATATTCATTTGTAAAATCAAACCAAGAACATTTGCCTTTTGGACTTAAATTATAAATTTTAATCTGATTAAATTTTTTACGATCAATTAGTTTTTTTGTAATTTTTGCAATAAAGGTAGACGAAGTTGGAGTTCCAAACTGATCATTAACCACATGTAATTGTTTTTTCTTATTAATTTGGTTTTGTATTTTGTTTAAAAAACTATGGTCTTTGTTTCCATACACCCAGGAAACTCTTAAAATGTAGCCTTTAACTTTTTCTTTTATAATAGCAAGATCGCCTTGAAGTTTTGTTTTTCCATAATAATTAATTGGATTTGGTTTTGAGTCTTCTTTGTAAGGAAATTTTGATTTTCCTGAAAACACATAATCTGTTGAATAATGAATGAGTGGAATGTTTTTAATTTTTACAATTTCTGATAATAATTTTGGAAACTTTGCATTTAAAGTTGTTGCTTTGTTTTTTTCAATTTCTGCTTGATCAACTTGCGTATAGGCTGCAGCGTTGATTAAAAGATTATATTGTCTGTTTAGTAAAAATTTTTTTACTTTATTAAGATTATAATAATTTAACTTATTTCTTGTAATCTTTTCAATTTTATAATTTTTATTTAATACTTTACAAAGTTCTGATCCTATTTGACCGTTTGCGCCTAAAATTAAAATTTTCAAGTTAAGCTGATAATTTTAATCCTTGCGTATTAGATAAATACCAATTTATAGTTTGTTCTAAACCTTGATCTAATTTTGTCTTAGGCTTCCAACCTAATTGCTGCTTTATTTTTAAAGTATTAATATCGTATCTAAAGTCATGGCCTTTTCTATCGGTTACAAAAGTAATTAAATTTTTATAAGTTGTTTTTGTTGGCTTAACTTTATCAAGATAATTTAAAATTTTATGTACTAATTCAAGATTTGAAATCTGACAGTTGCCACCAACGTTATAAACTTCCCCGATTTTACCTTTTTTAATGACTTTCAAAATTGCATTGGAGAAATCTTTTGTATAAATCCAGTCTCTAATATTTAAGCCTTTGCCGTAAATTGGAATTGGTTTATTAGAAAGTGATGATCGAATAATCGTTGGAATAAGCTTTTCTCTATGCTGATTAGGGCCATAATTATTAGAGCAATGTAGCGTTATCACTGGCAATTTATGAGTAATATAAAACGCTCTTACGATATGATCCGATGCTGCCTTTGACGCACTGTAGGGGTTGTTAGGTTTATAAGGATTTAACTCGGTAAAAGGTTTTTCATTTTTTTTTAAAGAGCCATACACTTCATCGGTTGAAATATGAATAAATAGAAAATTTTTTTGTTGAATAGGTTTTAAATTTTGAAAAAAATTTAAAGCTGATTTTAAAAGATTATGGGTGCCTATCACATTGGTTTTTAAAAATATTTCACTATTTTCAATTGAATTATCAACATGGGTTTCAGCTGCAAAATGTACAATAACATTAGGATTTGATTTTTTTATAACCTCATCAACTGATATTTGATTACAAATATTTTTTTTAAAAAATCTATAATTTTTTGTATTTTGTAAATGATAAACACTTTTTGAACTTGCATACGTTAAATCATCGATATTAAATATTTGATAATTTGTAAATTCTTGTAAATAATTTATAAAGTTTGAGCCTATAAAACCAGCTCCACCAGTCACTAATATATTTTTTTTAAGCAAAATATTTTACTGCTTCTATAAAAGATAAATTATGTTGATCTTTTTTTGATAAAATTATTTTATCTTTACTTACCGGTAGAGAAATATTTAAGTCCCTATCAAAAATGTTTATTCCAAATTCGTGTTGTTTTGAGTAATAGTTTGTTACTTTATAAAATACTTCAGTATTATCTTTAATTGTTAAAAACCCGTGCACTAAATTTTTTGGGATAAAAATTTGCTTAAAAGAAGTGTCAGTAATTTCAATCACTGCATGCTTTCCATAAGTTTTAGATTCTTTTCGAAGATCAAGCACGATATCTAGAATTGCACCTTTTAAAACTCTAACTAACTTATCTTGAGCAAAAGGCGGTGTTTGAAAATGCAGTCCTCTAAAGGTGTATTTTTCTTTTGATAAACTTTGATTGTCTTGAACAAATTCTAAATTTTCAAATTCTGTTATATTTTTTTTATTAAATGATTCAGAAAAGTAACCCCTTTCATCTGCATGTTTTACTGGCTGAACAATTAAAACTCCATCAATTGAAGTTTTTTCAATTTTTAAATTATGCACGTCTTAAAAATATAGCGAGCTTTAGAAAGAGATTGCCTTGTGTGGTTTGCCTATAAATCCCAACACGATTAATGTCATTAAGTGAAAATCTAAATAGATAACGTCTGTTTCTTAAAATTCCGTATTGATAAAACGTTTTAAGTGAGTTTTTTGTACCAATATCAACAATTCTAGAAAGCTCTAAAAAATGCTTATCAGTCCACGTTTTGTATCGTCCTTTAAGGACATAAAAAATTCTAGTCAACTGATTTATAAAACCAATATTTGATCCATTATGGTTTTTGTTGTGTTGACGATATAAAACTTTTGGATTTTTGTCATAAAAGACTTTATGTCCTGTGAAAGTTGTAAGAATATAAGTCCACCAATCATGACTTTGAACATCAACGTTGCAGTTTTCTTTTAATAAATTGAAAATTGTTTTATTAAACACCATAGTGTTTCCACCTGCAATTGATTGCACAATTGCATTTTGAAATGACGGTGGAAATGGAAACAAAGGTGAATAGCCATTATAAATTAATTTAGAATCTACAATTTCTGTTCGACCACAATATAAGTCGTGTCCTTGTTTTAAAACATTAATGGCATGAATTAATTTATCTTGAAACCAAACATCATCTTGATCTGCAAATGCATAGTATTCGTAATGATTATCTATTTTATTAATTAAATTTAGAAAATTTTTACAAGGGTTATTAAAATTACACTGAAATAAATTTTTAAAATTTTCAGGATATTTTTCTTTGTAATATTTTATAATATTTAAAGTATTGTCATTTGAATTATCATCTTGAATGTAAATATGGACATTAACCTGTTGCTGATTGAGTAAACTGTCCAATTGTTCGCTTAAATATTTTTCACCATTACAGGTAGCTAATACTATTGCAACAGTTGGCATCATAAAATTTTGTGTAGGCTCCGCACTTTAGCTTCTCTATATTTAAGCTTTAGTGCCGATCATTTAAATTTATTTTCTACTGCAGGATACCAACTACACTTAATTTTGGATTATTAATTGTGATTGGAAAATTCCAGCCTTCAATAGAAACTTTTAAAATCTTGTTCTTTTTTTCTAACACCTCAAACACTAGATTCTTTAATGGACCTTTGAAAAACTTACCTTGCTGATTTAAATATTGATAAAAATAATCAGACTGAATGACGCCTGTATTATCTTCAAATTGTTTTAAATTATTTATAAAGTTTTTAATTTCTGTTTGAAAATACAAGGAAGATTGAAGAATATAATTTAAGCCCTTTACATAGCGAATGGACTTTAGCTTTTCTGCAGTAAAGTCAGGATTATAGATAAAACAATAATTACCAAGTAAATTTTGGTTTTTTCCATTAAAATTGAAGCTGGGTTTATAAAATCTATTATTTTTTAACTGATGTTCTAGAGAATTTAATAATAAAGAATATTCTTTTGCTTTAAAAACGCCGATAATCCACATATCGGACAAGCTATGGGCATATAATAAAAAAAAAAATGGTAAATAATAATATCAAATAATAAAATCAAATTTTATAAGTAAATTTTATTTATTTAAATCTATTGATATACCTATACTATATTCGCTAATGCTTAGAGAGAGAGAGAGAGAGAGAGAGAGAGAGAGAGAGAGAGAGAGAGAGAGGATTGGGTTTAGTCAGCCATGGGTAATGACACTTTAACTACAATTAGAGAGCAATTTTTAAAGGACAGTACTTTAAAAAATTTTTCAATTTATGCAATCAGACTTATTGAGGGTTTTGTCGACAACAAACTTTCTATGGTTAACTATGTAAGATCTGACAATACAAGCCAAATTATTACCCTCCTTTGTATTTACAATTTTTTATTAAACAAAAGTATGACAATTGATAACATAATAAAAACTGTACCTCATCGTATTGCATCTCGAAGTCATGCTATTTCAACGCTTAATAAATTATGTAAAAAAGAAATTTTAATCAAACAAATATGTAACAAAGACAAAAGATCAAAAATAATTCTACCGTCTGTTAAATTATTAGAAGAATATCAGGCGTTTTTTATAGAAAAAATAGCATTAAAATAATCTTATTTCTTTTAAATTAAAAATTAGGTGTAATTATTAACATTACTTTTTGATTATAATTTTTAGTCTTTTTAATTAATTATAAAAAAATAATCTAAGCTTCCTATATAAAAATTAAATAAGATAGTTAATTTCATGAATACTGACCAAATTAAAGATTACAAAAAAAAATATATTGATAATGTAAATTTAAAAAATTTTGCAAGTTATGCTGATAAAATTATAAATTCTTACGCAATTAATGAATATAAAAATGTTAATTTTGTAAGATCAGATAACACAAGTCAAGTGATGACCCTGTTCTGTATTTCGAAATTTTTAAAAAATGAAAATCTAACAATTGAAGCGTTAATAAACATAGTACCACAATCTATGGCATCTAGAAGTCATGCAATAAATGTTGTTAAAAAATTATGTAAAAAGAATATTTTATTTAAAGAGACGCATAATGAAGATAAAAGATCTAAACTTATTTATCCTTCAAAGAGTATTCTTGAAGAGTACAGTCAATTTTATTTATACAAAGCAAAATCGCTAAACGTCGACTAAACCGACTGTTTAGAATTTTGAAAATTATCTTTTACTAAATCTAAAATATAATCAACTTTTTTAACATCTGCGTCTCTGACTAACATATTATTACTTAAGTAACGTTTCCAAGAATTTGCTCCTTGAATACCGTGAAATAAACCAACGGTATGACGCATTATTTGATTAACGCGTACTCCCTTCTTAACTTCACTGAGACAATATTCAACAATCTGTTGCACAACCTGTTCTCGGGTTGGAACTTGATTATTATTAAAAATAGCTTTTTCAATATCTGCTAAAAAATAAGGCGATTGATAAATTGAGCGCCCTATCATCACGCCATCTACATTGTTTAAATGTTCTTTAATTTGATCGGTTGTTTGTATTCCACCATTAATAATAATTTCAATGTTTTGGTTGCTTTGTTTTATTTTATTGACCATTGCATAATTAAGTTTTGGAATTCTTAAATTGTCCCTTGGACTTAAACCTTTTAAAATTGCTCGGCGCGCATGAAGGATTATTGTTTTAACACCCGTGCTTTCAATTTTTTTTACAAACGCATCTAGAGTTTCAAAATCTTCAACATCATCATATCCAATCCTTGTCTTGACCGTGACCGGAAGTGTTGTTGCATTCACCATGGCATTAAGACACTCCATTACAAGCTCTGGTTCTTTAATTAAGCAGGCACCAAATTTATTGTTCTGAACTTTTTTACTTGGACAACCTAAGTTCAAATTAATCTCGTCATAATTAAATTGTTCTGCAATTTTAGTAGATTCTGCTAACTCTGTTGGGGACGATCCGCCTAATTGCAGAGCAACTGGCTTTTCAAATTCATTAAATTCAAGCACGTTTCTTTGCTTGCCTTTTAAAATAGCGCCTGTTGCAATCATTTCTGAGTACAACATAACGTTTTTGCTAATTAATCTTAAAAAATAACGATCATGCCTATCAGTGCAATCCATCATTGGAGCAACACTAACTAGCCTATTTATTTTAGACATTGTTTTTTAAGTTATCGTGAATAATGATTTTATTTTTATCAAAAAATTCATGATGATTTTCAACTATTTTATTTAATTCGTAATAATAATTAATCATCACTCCAAATGATTCCTTATAACCATAGTGAGATAAATTTGCATTCAATACAATATCGTAAAGTATTGCTCCATTATTAAGGTGAAAGTACGTAACAGGATTAATTGGTTTTTTGTCAATTTTTTCTTCAACCACATAATGATAAACTAATTTTTTAATTGCTTTTTCATTTGCCATTATTTTACTTTGATTAAAGTTAAAATCTTCTTCATCTTTTAAGAATAATAAATTTCGATAATCATAATTTTTTAAAATTTTTTTAATTTTTTCATCGGGCTGAGTTAAATACCACGCCGCAAATCCTGGTAATGGCGACAGGGTATAAAAATTTTTAACTTTTGGAAATTCTTGTAAAATTTCAAATACCACACGTTTAATTAAAAAGTTTCCTAAGGTAATTCCTTGCAATCCTTTATTAGCATTGCTTATTGAATAAAAAGTAACTGAATCATAATCGTCTGGATTTGAAATTGTGCCCTCAGTTATTTTTTGAATTGATTTTGCAACCCCTTTGGTAAATGCAACTTGTACAAACACCAGCGGCTCTTTATCAACAATTGGATGAAAATAAGCAAAAAATAATCTATCATTTTCTAATCTTCGATATAATGCCTCAATACTTTTAATTTCATGCACGCGTTCATATTTAATAATTTTTTGTAAAATATTTGGATCAGTATCTTTTTTAATACGCGTTAGTTTTAAAAATCCAGGATTAAACCAAGATTTAAATAAATGCCTAAAATCATTATCAAAAGCTTTAAGATCTTTATTTTTATTTAAAAAATAAATGAGATCTTCACGCATTTTAACAAGTGACGGTGTACCGTTCGGTGCTAAATTTAATCGTCGAATAAGTTCCTGACGTTTACCTTCAACTTCTTTATTTAAAACACTTAAAGTTTCTTCATTACTTCGATCTATAAAATTTCTACTCGCTGATCTTATGTTTGAGTAATCGGGCCTGTAACGCTTATTAATTTTTGCAAAAAAAATACCTTTTTCCTCTAAATCTAATTTGTCGTAATTAATCCAAATTTCTCTCGCAATCGTTATGCCTGCAACAATTCCATCATCGGTTAAAAGTTCATCGCAAAGATCAATGATGTGCGAGGTTGAGTCTTTTCTTTTTGAAAAAATACTCTTAAATAAACTGCGCCCTTTATCTGCAACAAAGGCTAAAAATTTTTGTAAAGCCGACATTCGGCTACTTATTTCATGACGTAACTAGGAAGCCAAGTGGCAATTTGAGGGAAAGCACAAAGAATTATAATTTGCACAATCATTAATAATGCATAAGGTAAACAACCCCATAAAATCTTACTTAATTTAATGTCAGGCGCTATTCCTTGGATTACAAAAATGTTCAATCCAACAGGCGGGTGAATTAAACCGATTTCCATATTAATAGTAACAACCACCCCAAACCAAATAGGGTCAAAACCTGCTGCTACAATAATTGGATAAAGAATTGGCGCAGTCATCAAAATACTTGCAACTGGCGGTAAAAAGAAACCTGCAACAATTAAAAAAACATTAATATAAACCATTAATAGCCATTTATTAGAGGCGATGGCAACTAGCTCTTTTGCTATGGATTGGGTGACGTATAAATTTGAAAGCACAAACGCAAATAAAAATGAAGCGGCGATTATTAAAAGCAACATCACGCTTTCAATCATGGTTTCTGAAAAAATATCCCAGAAATATTTAGGTTTGTACATTTTATAGACAATCGCAACTAGGATCATTGCAAATAAAGCGCCTACTGCTGAAGCTTCATTAGGTGTTGCAAAACCACCGTACAAAACATACAGCACGCCGATAACTAAAAAAATAAATGGTAAGATTTTAGGTAAAATTTCTATTCTCTGTTTCCAAGTATATGTTTCAACCGCAACCTTTTCTCTTCCTCGGCCTTGACTAAATCGTACAAACACAAAAGCCCACAACATAAAAAGTCCAGTCAACATCAGTCCTGGAAAAATACCTGCAATAAATAATCTGCCTATGGAAGTTCCTGTTGAAATCCCATAAATGATCATTGTAATACTTGGTGGAATTAATATTCCTAAAGTCCCCCCTGCAGCGATAGTGCCGGTAGACAATTCATCAGAATAACCTCTTTTGCGCATTTCAGGGATTCCCATTTTTCCAATAGCTGCACAAGTTGCTGGTGATGAACCACACAGCGCAGCAAAAATTGCACAAGCTCCGAGATTAGATAAAACTAATCCTCCTGGGACCCTATTTAGCCAACGATCTAGTGCTGAATATAAATCTTTTCCTGCAGGTGAGGCTGCAATAGCAATACCCATTAACAAAAACATAGGAATAGTTACAATTCCAAAATCTTGCAAACCATTAAATAATTGTTCGGCAACTAATGGTAGTCTGCCAATACCTTCTATCCCTATAAAGAATGCAGTCGAAACTAACGCCAGACCAAAGGCTATTGGTATGCCGGTAAAAAGAATAATAAAAGTAGCACCGATTATATAAAGAGAGAGCAAAAGTGGAGACATTAATGATTGCTTTCTGGTTCTTTATAATCACAGATTGTTGAAAAAATATCTGCGATCGATTGGATTATAAGAAGTAAGGCGCTAATTGGCATAAAAATATAAACTTTCCATAGCGGAAAGTTCCAAATTGTTGGTGTTCTTAAATTTTTATTCCAAGCATGCAAAAATAATTCAAGACTTGTATAAAAAAACACAACAAGAAAAATAATCGATAAAAATGCAGCTAAAAAAGATAGAATTTTTTTAGCTCGTGCGCTTAGATAGTGAGTAACTATATCAACGCTTACATGTTTTTTTTTCATTAAAACATAAGGACTTCCGATAAAAGTCGCAGCTGCTAAAGAAAATATAATATATTCTGTATGCCATGTTGTTGAATAGTTTAAAATTTTTCTTACAAAAACCATCTCGGTGGTAACTAATACAGCAGTAATAATTAAAATTGTTGAAATTGCTCCAGAAAACCTAGAAAGCGAGTGAGCAAATCTTATAAATTTAATCATTCAAAATTTACTGGTGGGATTTTAAACCCACCAGCTTTATAATTTTAAAATTATTTAACCGCTAAAGCTTTTTGTATAAGCTTGTCGCCATCTTTTACTTTTTCAGCGAACTGTTTATAGGAAGTTTCTTTTGCAATCTTTAACCAAGCATCATAATCTGCCTGTGTCATATAAGCTATTTGAACTCCTTTTTCTTTAAACACTTTTTCCATATTAGCGTCTAAACCAGCTGCAGCTTTAGCCATATAAGCTTCTGCAACTTTACCAGCTTTAAGAATAGCATCTTTTTGCTTGTCGTTTAATTTATCAAAAGATTTTTGCGACATTAAAATAGGTTCATACATAAACCATAATGCAAATTTACCTGGAGGTGTAATACATTTTACTTGTTCGTAAATTTTAAAAGACACAAAACTTTCAGAGCTTGTATTCACACCCGTAAGCACACCACTTTGTAAGCCTGTATAAACTTCAGAACTTGCCATAGATGAAATTGAAGCTCCGGCACCAACCAACATAGCTTCAAACATTTTGCCTGCAGCTCTTGTGACTTGTCCTTTTGCGCTCTCTGGATTTGTAATACATTTAGTTTTAGATGCAAAACCGCCTGCTAACCAAGCGTCAGCTAAAACAATTACACCTTCTTGTTTAAGGATGGCCTTAATGTCGCTCATAAAAGGAGAATGATTTAATCTTTGAGCATGTTCATGGTTTTTTACAATACCTGGCATTAGTGTAGCGCTATATTCTGGTCTAAATCCAGAAGCATAATCTAATGGAAGAGATGTGATATCTAATTGACCTTCAGTTAACGGCTTATACTGTTCCATCGCTTTATAAAGAGATGAACTTGGAAATACTCTTACTTCCATTCCAACTTTTGCTTTTTCTACTTCTTTAGCAATAATATTGACCATCTCATCTCGAGCATCCCCTTTGCCACCAGGAAATTGATGAGAAGCTTTTAATATGACAGTATCTGCAGCGAAAGATGTTGTTCCAAATAGTATTAAAAAAATACTAAAGAATATTGTTAAGTAATTTTTGATTTTCATTTAATGTCCCCTTATTAATTAATTGAAGGCAATATTCTGATTTGAATGTTACAAATTGTCAATATAATATTAAATTCATGAAAACTAACAAAGGTCCCTTAAGTGGAATTACAGTAGTTGATTTAACTAGAGTTTTGGTTGGACCTTACTGCACAATGATTCTTTCAGATCTTGGTGCAAGAATTATAAAAATTGAGTCGCCAGAAACAGGTGATGATAGCAGAAGCTTTGGTCCTTTTATAAAAAATTACTCTGCTTACTTTATGTCTCTTAATCGAGGCAAAGAGAGTATTGCGTTAAATTTAAAAAATAAAGACGACAGAGTTATTTTTGAAAAAATTTTAGCAAAAGCTGATGTACTAGTTGAAAACTTTAGACCAGGAACAATGGATAAATGGGGTTATTCTTGGGATGTTTTGAAGAAAAAACATCCACAATTAATTTATGCTTCCGCATCAGGCTTTGGCCAAACAGGTCCTTTAAAAACATTGCCGGCTTACGATATTATTGTTCAAGGCATGGGTGGGTTAATGAGTGTCACAGGTCAAGCCGATGGAATGCCTACAAGAGTTGGAACATCTATTGGAGATATTACAGCTGGAATTTTTACAGCAACTGGAATTAATGCTGCGTTATTTGATAGAGAAAAAACAGGTAAAGGAGCAAAGATCGATGTATCAATGTTAGATTGTCAAATTGCAATTTTAGAAAATGCAATTGCAAGATATTTTAGCAACGGAGAAATTCCAAAACCTTTAGGATCGAGACATCCGTCAATTACTCCATTTGAAGCTTACAAAACGCGTGATAGCTATATTATTATAGCAGCAGGCAATGATAAATTATTTGAAAATTTGTGTACTGCAATTGGCGCAAAGGAATTGTCTAAAGATAAGCGATTTATAAGCAATGTCGCTCGAAATAAAAACGTCGATCACCTTAAAATTATTTTAGAAAAGTATTTTAAAAAAAATACAACTAGTCACTGGCAAAAAATAATTGGAAAGATTGGTATTCCTTGTGGTCCTATTTACAACATCAAACAAGCGGTTGAAAATCCACAAATTAAATTTAGAAATATGATCGTAAGTGCTAAACACAAAAAGATTGGGAACTTTAGAATGGCTGGAAATCCCATAAAAAATTTAAATTACAAAGATCCTAAGACACGCGGAGAAATACCTGATCTAGATCAACACAGAAATAAAATATTAAAAGATTTTAAAATTAAGATCTAATTATTCTTTTTTTTCTTCAACCTGAGCTTCTACGGTAACTGGAGCAATTTCATCATCGCCTTCGTCATCATCTATATCAATATCTAAATTTTCAGCGCCAGCTTTTGGTTCTGGAATTTTTCTTGATCTTTTAGATGGTAGTATTGCTTGACCTGATTTTGAAACTTCTCCTTGATAAATATCTTCAAAAGAATCTCCTTCTGGACTATCAAAATCTTCTTGTTCAACGGCATCATCTGGATGATCGCGCATACGATCAATTGTTGATTCTTCTAAATCTTTAATTGCAACTTTTTTTTCTGCGATTTCTCTAAGCGCAAGAACAGTTCTCTTATCATTATCAATCGGAACTAACGCAGGATCACCAACTCCTAATTGTAGAGTTCTTTCTTTAGCTAAGATGACTAAATCATATTGATTGTCTACTTGCTGCAAACAGTCTTCAACAGTTACTCGAGCCATAATTTGAATTGACCCTTGTATTCTTAAAGCTTAAATAAATCAAGTTTTTATAAACATTTTTTTAATCAATTAAACAATAAATATATGAGCAAAGTTACTTTCTTAGGTCTTGGTGTGATGGGCTACCCTATGGCACGCCACATAGCAAAAGCTGGTCACTCTATGACAGTTTATAATCGTACAGCAGCTAAAGCTGAAAAGTGGGTTAAAGAAAACGGTGGCAAGTTCGCATTAACACCAAAAGAAGCAAGCAAAGACTCTGATTTTATATTTTGCTGCGTTGGCAATGATAATGATTTGAAAGAAGTAACGCTTGGAGAAAACGGAGCATTTCACTCAATTAAAAAGGGATCTGTATTTATTGATAACACCACTGCATCTGCAAAAATTGCAAGG
Source organism: uncultured Alphaproteobacteria bacterium (assembly GCA_903869725.1). GTDB lineage: Bacteria > Pseudomonadota > Alphaproteobacteria > Pelagibacterales > Pelagibacteraceae > Fontibacterium > Fontibacterium scandinaviense. Next base: position 102,830 of record CAIQAD010000017.1, read on the forward strand.
GAGCTCTTTAAAGCTGCACAAGAAAAAGGATTTGCTTTCTTAGACGCTCCTGTTTCAGGTGGACAAGCTGGTGCTGAGAATAGTCAGTTAACTGTTATGATTGGTGGCGAGCGTAAAGATTTTGAAAAAGCTCAAGACGTAATTAAAAGCTACAGCAAAAAAATGAAGTTATTGGGTTCTACTGGTAGTGGTCAACTTGCAAAAATGGTTAATCAAATTTGTATTGCAGGAACTGTTCAGGGTTTATCAGAAGCATTACGTTTTGGACAAAACGCCGGTTTAAATATGGAAGATGTAATAGAAGTTATTTCAAAAGGTGCTGCGCAATCTTGGCAAATGGAAAACAGATACAAGACAATGTTAGATAATAAATTTGATTTTGGTTTTGCAGTCGATTGGATGAGAAAAGATTTAAGTATCGCTATGGAAGAAGCTAAAAATAATAACTCTGAATTACCAATTACTAAATTAATTGATAGTTATTATGCCGAAATTCAAAAAAGCGGTGGAAATCGTTTTGACACTTCAAGTTTAATTACACGTCTTAAGAAAAAATAAGATTAGGTGAAAAAAAATATACCATCCTACTACAATAACATTGATCTTATTTTAGATGAAATATGGATCTTGTTACAACGAGGAGTGATAGATCGAAATGAAGACTTTAGATTACCTGTTGTGATTGTTAATTCTAATGGAAATGCAGATGGTAGAATAGTTGTTTTACGAGGTGCTTTCAAAGATAAAAATATTTTAAGATTTCATACAGACAGAAGAAGTCCAAAAGTTTCGTTTTTGAAAGAAAATAAAAAAATTTATTTTGTTTTTTATAATAAAAAAAGAAAAATTCAGGTAAGAGCAGAAGGAATTTCCACAATTCACTATAAAAACGATATCACATTACAAGCTTGGAAAAATACACAAATGATAAGTAGAAAATGTTATTTATCACCCCAAATACCTGGTGATCTTATTAATGAATCGGCTTCCGATTTATCTAAAGAAATGGGCGAAAATTTACCAACTTTAGAAAACAGTGAAGTGGGATATGAGAATTTTTGTGTGATTGAAAGTAAAATTAAAAGTTTTGAGTGGCTATACCTAGCTTCACAAGGACATCGTCGGGCGAAATTTAATTTAGACAATAATACTAAAACTTGGCTAGTGCCTTAAAGTTTTTTTAAATTTTGCTGATAGTTTTTCCAATTTCTAATATAGCGATTTGCGTTTTCTTTAATTGATTTTACTTCTTCGTCCGAAACTTGTCTTACAACTTTTCCTGGACTTCCCATCACTAAAGAATTGTCTGGAATAACTTTTCTTTCAGGAACTAAACTGTTAGCGCCAATAATACAGTTCTTGCCAACAACTGCGCTATTCAAAACTGTAGCGCTAATTCCAATTAAAGAATTATCACCAATAGTACATCCGTGTAACATTACTAAATGACCTATAGTCACATATGAGCCTACTTTTAAAGGAATTCCATTATCTGTATGTAAAACGCAGTTATCTTGAACGTTACTGCCTTCTCCAACTGTGATATTTTCGATGTCTCCTCTTAGAACAGCATTAAACCAGATGCTGGATTCATTTTCTAATGTAACATCGCCAATAACGTTTGCTGTTGGGGCAATCCAACAATGCTCTGCGAGCTTTAATCTCTTATTACTGAGTTCAAATTTCATGTTATATTCATAACAAAAAAACTAAATAGTAAAATAAAATTATTATAAAAAAACATTTAAAATTATAATAATTTAAGAAAATATTAATGCTGTTGATAACAACCCGAACCTATCCGCCAGAATTGGGGGGTATGCAAAATTTAATGGGTAATCTTGCAATCCATCTTAATATTTTGCATCCTGTAAAAGTTTTAGCAGATTCTTTTAAGAATGATCGATTATACGATACTAAAAATAATTTTGAAACTTACAGATTAGATGGAATAAAATTAATAAGAAAATACAGAAAAACTAGTCTATTAAAACAAATCTTTGATGAAGGAGGAATTAAAGCAATTATTGCAGATCATTGGAAAAGCGTTGAAACAGTTCCTGATTTTATTGCAAATCAAATTCCAGTTGTTTGTTTGATACATGGCAAAGAAATTAATCACGAACTCAATAATGCATCAAATAGACGTTCTATATTTGCTTTGAACAAAACTAAATATATTGTTGCAAATTCAAATTTCACAAAAAATCTTGCCATTCATAAAGGAATTGAAAGTTCAAAAATAACAGTGATTAATCCAGGGATAAATTCACCTGAAATAATTGAAAATGAAATAGATCAAGAAGCAAAAAAAATATTCGATAATGCGGAGGTAAAGATTATTACTATAGCTAGACTTGATAAGAGAAAAGGAATTGATTTTTCTCTTTTTGCATTAAAAAATTTCAAGACAATCCACAATAATTTTAAATATGTAATTATTGGAAATGGTGAAGAAGAAGACAATCTTAAAAAAATTGTGAAAGAACTTTCGCTAGAAAACAATGTGATATTTTTGAAGAATATTAATACAAATTTAAAAAATGCTTTGCTAAAAAATGCAAATTTTTTTTTAATGCCAACAAGAATTAACGAGGGCTCAGTTGAAGGATTTGGAATAAGCTACATAGAAGCAGCGAGTTACGGAATACCTGCTATTGCCGGAAAAGATGGAGGAGAAAGCGATGCTGTTCAACATAATAAAACAGGAATTGTCTGCAATGGTAATGATCATGGGGATATTTATGAAGCCTTAAAAAATATCGTTGAAAACAAAAAATATTTGAAATTAGGAAATGCTGCAAAAGAATTTTCAGCTAATTTTTATTGGGATAAGATTATCAAAAAATACGCAAATTTACTTAACTTGTAATCGAACTCTTAACTAAAGCGTAAATACGATCGGCAGTTAATTTTTTTAAATCTTCAACTTGTAATGCAATAAATTTTTTTCTTTCTATAGAAACTTTTTCAGGAGTAGTGTGCGAACCAAATAAAACAAAACCTTTTGCTCCAAGATGAGCCGCCATATGAGCTGGACCAGTATCATTTGCTATTACAAGATTTGATTTTTTTATTAAAGTCGCAAGTTGAAAAAAATTTAAAGCTTTTCCATGATCAAGAGCTAAAGTTACATTATATTTTTGAGCATCTTTAATCTCTTCATTTGAAGGTGCTAATACTAACTCAAATTCCGAATGAAATTTTTTAATTAAATTTACTAAATCATAAAAATAAGGCCATCGTTTATGTGATAATTTTTTTGAACTAAAAGGAAAAAAAAGAATAAATTTTTTTTGTGGAATAAATTGAAAGTCTTGCGAAACTTCTGCTGCCCAAGTGAAATCTGGATTCAGACTATGTTGGATTGGAACTCCTGATTTTTTTAATTGCGCTTCAATTCCTTTTAGAACTGACGATTCTTTATAACCTAAATCTCTAGCAGATGACCAATCTTTGATATTAAATAAATATTTTCTATAAAAAATTGTTCTGTTGGAATTTTGTAAGTCATATACTTTTTTAAAATTGTATTTTTTAATGTTTTTTTTTAAATTAAGTAGATAAAAAAAATTAAATCTTGGTTTGTTTTCATCCTTAATACATTCATCAATATAAGGGCAAGCTTTTAACAAATTTATAAATTTACTGGTTGTAAGAATATAAATCTTATCGTTTTTATGAAAATTTCTAATATCTTTAAGGGCTCCTGAAATTTGCACTACATCACCTAAAGATCCGAGTTTAATAATTAAAATATTTGACATATTAATTAAAAGAACATTATTGATTAATTATGCAAAATACAAAAAAAATTTATTGTGAAATTTCTGCTGGAGAATTATTTGATAAAATCTCAATTTTAGAGATAAAAAATAAAAATATAAAAGATAGGTATAAAAAATTAATTATTACTAGAGAGCTATCTTCTTTAAAAAAAACATCCGTTAATAACTTTAAATTAACATCTTCCTTAAAGAAATATTATCAAAAACTTAAATCTATTAATCTTAAACTTTGGAAAATTGAAGATGAGATTAGAGATCATGAAAGAAATAAACAATTTAATAATAAATTTATTAAACTTGCCAGAGCAGTTTACTTTACAAATGATTTAAGATCACAAATTAAAAACAAAATAAACACTCTGACTAAATCAGGTATTTCAGAAGTAAAAAGTTATAAGAAATATTAATTGCCTTTAAGACTTGGAATTTTTGCTCTCAATTTTGATGGTAAAGTTTCATCTATTTTTACAACAATAAATCCTTCACCTTTTTCTTTTTCTTTGAGTATTTGACCGTCGGGAGAAACAATTAATGAGTGCCCATATGTCTGTCTATTATTATAATGCTTTCCTGTCTGAGCAGCTGCAAAAATATAACAAAAATTTTCAATAGCTCTTGCCTTTAACAAAGTGTGCCAGTGTTTTTCACCTGTGGTTTTTGTAAATGCAGATGGTACCGTCATAAATATCGCACCTTTTTTTGCAAGCTCTCTATATAAATGGGGAAATCTTAAATCATAACAAATAGTTAAGCCTAATAACCCCCAAGGAAGTTTTACTAAAACTTTTTTACTACCAGGTTTAAATTTTTTTGACTCTTCATATTTTTCTGAACTTGAAAGCTTCACATCGAACATATGTATTTTATCATAATAATTTACTAAATCTCCTTGAGGATTGAATATTACTGATCGATTAACTAATAATTTTTTAGATAATTTTATCGGCAAGGAACCAATTAAAACCCATTTTTTATAACTTTTGGATATTTTGCTGATAGAATCTAAAAAAAAGTTGCTTTTCATTGGTTCTGCTTTTTCTAAAAGTTCTTTGTGATTTAAAGTGAATAAACTAGTGTTTTCTGGAGTAATAATTAGATCAGCTCCATTTCGAATTGATTTTAAAATATAATCTGTTGTTTTTTCTAAATTTGTATAAAGATTATTATCAGAAGTTAATTGAATACAAGAAACGTTAAACATAAATAATACTATTATAAATATTTTTTATTTTATATCTGAAATTCAAATATTTGCTTTTTAAATTACGTTGCTAAAATCAAAATCAAAAGTTAATGTAATAGTTAAATTATATTACTAAATACAATGGATTTGCAGCTGATTTTTCCAACACCTGTATACATTAAAGACATAGCGACAGAAGCATTTAATCAAGAGTTAGAAAAAAATATTTTCAGTTGGGCTAAGGAAGATGGTGGAATAACTAAAACAAATGTTAACGGCTGGCATTCTGCTGATAACATGCATGAAAGAAAAGAATTTAAAGGTTTAGTAGATCTATTATTTGAAGCTCAATATTTTATTTATAAACAAGAAATTATGGAATTTGAACCGGTTCTTGAAAATATGTGGGCAAATATTAATCCTCCTGGAGGATACAACATTCCCCATATTCATCCGAATTCTCTTTGGTCCGGAGTGTATTATGTCAAAACTCCAAATAATTGTGGCAGTTTAATTTTAGATGATCCTAAAACTCAATCACATATGATGATTCCAAAAAGAAAATCTGGAATAATACCCCCAAGTTTTTTATGGAAACAAATTGAATATATTCCAAAAGCTGGAAGATTAATTATGTTTCCAAGTTGGCTTAATCACTGGGTTAATCCAAATAAAAGCGATGATACAAGAATTTCTGTATCGTTTAATTTTACTCAGAAAAGTATTATTTAATTTTTGGTAGCGGGAAGTGGGATCGAACCACCGACCTCAGGCTTATGAGTCCTGCGCTCTAACCAACTGAGCTATCCCGCCATAATTATAATTCTATCAACAAAGATAATTTCACACAAGATGAACTGGTTAGTTCTCTCCTATAATATGAAGAAATATTTTTCGAGTCTGCCGATCTATTCTATGTTCAAATAAATACAAACCTTGCCATGTACCGAGCACTAATTGATTATTTTTTATACTCAAAGTTATATTGCTATTAGTTAATGAAGATTTTATGTGAGCTGGCATATCATCTTTACCTTCCGTATTATGAATGTACAATTTATCATTCATTGGAACTAACTTGTCGTAAAAATTTATCAAATCTTTTTGAACATCGTGATCAGCATTTTCTTGAATAATTAACGACGCACTAGTGTGAAGAATAGAAATATTTAAAATTCCATATTTTACTTTAGAATTATTAACAAAATTAATAATTTTATTTGTTATTTTTATTAATTTATTACCATGAGTTGAAATATTTAACTCCTCAAAAAATTGAGTGAACATTATTAGAAATAAAAACTTAAATTAAAGCGATTGCTAACCCAGCGACAAGAAATAAAGATAAAATAATTATAATTTTAGTTTGAATTTTTTTTTGAAATTGATCATACGAATTCTTTTCTAATACCAACTCTCTAATATCCGCTTTTCTTTTTGAAAAGTCTGGTCGATAAATGACTTCTTGGTCTTTCTTAAAAAAATTCATTAGCGGACTTTAACCATAAGGATAAAAAATAATCAATTTGATTGTTAAAATTGTTAAATTTTCATTTTTTTTTCCTAAATTTTTGTTAAAAAGAACTTAATAAATATGGGATATCCTAAAAAACACAGAGGCAGAAGAAAAGTTGGCTCTAAGATCAGAAGAAACAGAAGAAGAAATAAAAAGAAATAATTTCGACTACTCTGTAGCTTTTATCCAGCCACCACCTAAAACTCTAACACCCATAAGATCGGGTTTATAAAATACGCACGCTTGTCCTGGTGATACTCCAAGTTCGCCTTTTAAAAATGTTACTTGTTTCTTGTCGTAATCAAATTTAGCTTCTATTAAACGTCCAGTAGAACGAACTTTTACAAAAATATTTTCATTAAAATCAAATAATGGATTTGAAATATAATTAATATTATCAATTAATATTTTATTTATTTCTAATTGTTCTTTTTTTCCAATAACAACCTCATTTTTTTTTGCGTTAATTTTAATAACATAATAAGGAATATCTCCTGAAATTTTTATTCCTTTTCTTTGGCCAATCGTAAAATTTATAACTCCTTCATGTTTTCCTAAAATATTACCGCTAGTATCAATAATGTTTCCTGGTTGATGCGCTTCTGGTCTTAATTTTGCTATAACTGAAGCATAGTCGCCATTTGGTACAAAACAAATGTCCTGACTATCAGGCTTGCTAGCAACTGCTAAATCTAATTTCTTTGCAATATTTCTAGTTTCATCTTTTGGCAAATCTCCTAGAGGGAAATGCAAATAATCTAATTGATCTTGTGTGGTTGTAAATAAAAAATATGTTTGGTCACGATTTAAATCTTTTGGCTGATACATTTTACCTATTCCATTATCGATAATTTTTTTTACATAATGACCAGTAATTAAAGCATCTGCGTTTAAATTTTTTGCTGAATCAAATAAATCTCTAAATTTAACTGTTTGATTGCAACTGACGCATGGAATAGGGGTTTCTCCTTTTAAATATGAATCTGCAAATTTTTCTATGACTTCATTTTTAAATTTATTTTCAAAATTTAAAACATAATGATCGATATCTAATTTTTCAGAGACTCTTTTTGCGTCATAAATATCTTGGCCAGCACAACAAGTGCCTGGTCTTTTATTAATTTGTGAATAATCATACAACTGAAGTGTAATTCCAATCACTTGATATCCTTCTCTCTTCATTAAGCCAGCAACCACAGATGAATCTACTCCTCCAGACATTGCGACAACAACTTTTGTGTCTTGTGGCGCTTTATCAATGCCGAGCAGATTACTATTAATTTTGGAATTAAGCGGAGATAGCATAAAAAGTGATATATTCTTACAATATAAGAGCAAATAAGTATAAATAAAAAATGATTTTTGACTACGAACCTGGTGATTATGTAATCAATCCAAAAAACAAAGAGTGGGGTCTTGGACAAGTACAATCTATTATAAAAAATATAGTTACTGTTAATTTTGAAAATTCAGGAAAAAAAACAATTATTGCAGATAAAATATTATTAGAAAAAATAAATGTCGAAAATTAATTTAAAAAAAATAGCAGAAGAACTTATTCCTTGCTTTTATAAAGCTGGAAAACACTCAGTTAAACTTTCTGGTAAAAATTTAAAAATAATAATTAAAAAAGATAATACTCCAGTAACAAATGGTGACTTAGAAGTAGATAAAATTTTGCAAAAAAAAATTAAACAATTAACCCCTAATATTCAAATTGTATCTGAGGAAAATGTAAATGAAATTAATAAATTTGATTATAATAATTTTTGGTTGATTGACCCAATAGACGGAACCAAAGAATATATTAAAGGTAAAGAGCATTATACATTAAATGCTGCTCTTATCTTAAATAAGAAACCAGCTTTAGGCATAATTTATGCTCCAAAACTTAAACGTTTATTCTATTCGCACGGTAAGAATAAAGCTTTTGAAATAAATAAAAATAAAAAAATAAAATTGAATTGTAAAAAAAATAATAAAAAAAATAAAATTCTAGCTTTGGCAAACTCACACAAGCCATCCACTACAATTTTAAATATATATAAAAAATTTAAAGTCTCAAATTTTACTGCTGTTTCAAGTTCATTAAAGTTCTGTTTAATTGCCTCTGGAGAATTTGACATTTATGCTGCTAGGCCAAGAGCAAAAGAATGGGACATAGCAGCTGGACATGGTATAGCAGAGCATGCCGGGGCAACATTAAGAACTTTTAAAGGTAAAAAAATAATTTATGGAAAAAGAGGATTTTTAAATCCATCTATGATTTTAAAACGATCTAAAAATCTTTTAAAATAAAGAATATGGATAAAAATATTTCAATCAAAATAATTTTGTGTGCAGTATTTTTTGGAATTGCGCTTTTTTTATTTGTATATTCGAAGCTTAAAAGGACTTTAAATAACATGATTATTTTAAAAAATAAGAAAAAAAAGCTTAGATCTTCTTTTCGTAAATTTTAAGCTCATCTTTCTTTAAACTTAAAATATTTTTAGTAGTATCAAAGCTAAATCCTGCTCTTGCTAAAACTCCACTATCCTTTTTATAAAATAAATCCCTATTCGCCTCAGGCCTGTAAGGTCCTATTCTTCTTCTTTTGCAAACTCTAATGGCAGAATAAAAATCAGGATCTACATTATCTTTTTGTATATCTTGCATAGTTTTCTTTAATAACTCACTAGCGATACCTTTTTGAGCAAGGTGCATCCTAATTTTATTTAAAGAATACCCTCTTCTTAAGTAATTTTTAGATTTTAGCTCAGAGTAAATTACATCATTCAAAGCTCCTATATTTTCAAGGTTTAACAAAACTTTATCTATTTCTTTTAAAACTCCCTCTTTGTCTTTATGTAAAAAATCTGTGTCCAAAACTTTTCTATATAAATAAATTCTTAAGTCTTTTTTTGAAGGTTGATATTTATCAAGATATTTTAAAGCCAATTCTTTTATATCTTCTGAAGTTTCTATCGTTTGCTTTGCAGATTTATTAAACTTCATATATTAATGCTTACTAACATATGCTTAATACATTAAAAGATTTTTTTACACTCGACATGATCTACATGTTTGTAAACGTTGGTGTAATTCCCTGCTGGCTAATGTTAATTTTTTTGCCAGGTTGGAATGGAACAAAAACTCTAGTCAATAGTGTGGTCATACCTTTAATTTTAGGACTTGCTTATACTTACGTTTTATATGTTTATTTAAACAACTCAGGAATTACAGCATTAAAAAGCTCTGGAATAACTGCCACATTATTTTCCAGCACTGCTAACAAACTGAGAACTTTCGAATTATATCAAGGAATTGATTTTCTTAAATCACTGCTTGCTGATAAGAATATTTTACTACTCTTTTGGATTCATTTTTTAACAATGAATTTATTAATTGGGACATGGATTTCAGCAGATGCTTCTAAAAATAAAGCCTTGCAATACATTGCTTGGCTACCTTTAATTCTTAGTTATTTTGTTGGACCGTTAGGTTTTGGAGTTTACTTAATATTAAGAATATTAGCAGCGCAAAAATTAAAATTGTTTGATTAATTAAAATATACTTAAGTAATTTTTCAAACGATAATAGTATGAAAAAAATTGACTTTTATTTTGATGTTGGAAGTCCATATTCTTACCTTGCGCATACACAGATTAAAAAATACGAAAAAGAATATAGTGAAAAAGTAAACTATATGCCTGTGCTTGTTGGTGGTCTTCACAAACTTTCAGGAATTACAGCGCCCGGCTTAATTCCTCTCAAAGCTAAATATTTAATCAAAGATTGCAAGCTTTGGGCTGACAAATATAAAGTTAAGTATCAATTTAATAGATATTTTCCTATACGCACTGTTAATCTTATGAGAGCGTGTCTTATAGCTAAACAAGAAAATTATTTTGAAAAATTTGTTGATAAAGCATTTTATGCAGTGTGGGTTGATTCATTAAATATGAATGATGAACAGGTATTTTTAAAATTTCTCAAAAACGAAACACCTGATCCTGAGTTATTTTCAATTAAATTTAACGATGATATAATAAAGAAAGAATTGATAAAAAGAACAAATGACTGTTTTGAAAAAGGTATTTTTGGAGTTCCAACTTTCTTTGTAAATGGTAAGTTTTTCTGGGGACAAGATCGCTTAGAATTTGCACTAAATGAAGCAAAAAAATAACAATAACCAAGTATTAATTTGACTAAAATAAACTACAAAGCGTCAAATTTTAAACTACCATCAAGTAAAAAAAATATATTCGAATTAAAAAATAATTTAAAACAATTTCAAGTTATTTATTTCTACCCAAAAGATAATACACCTGGCTGCACTATTGAAGCTCAAGATTTTACTAGATATTATAAACAATTTAGAAAACTAAATTGCGAAATTATTGGCATATCAAAAGACAATATCGAAAGTCATAACAAATTTATTAAAAAATTTAAAATTCCGTTCCAATTACTTTCAGATGAAAAAGCTATGATAATTAAAAAATATAAAGCATGGGGAGAAAAATCCATGTACGGCAAAAAATTTATGGGTATAAAAAGAACTACAATTCTATTAAATCCAAAGGGCAAAATAATTAAGGTCTGGAATAACGTAAAAGTAAAAGATCACGCAAAAGAAATTTTAAACTTTTTGAAAAATATTAATAGATAAATTCTTTTTCTTTAAATCCCAAATAAAACAATACTGTTCTTAAATCAGTAAATCTGATCTGATTTTTAATATTTTCTTGAATAATTTTATGAGCCATAAAACCAATTCCTAGTCCAGAAGCTTTCAACATTTTAAGATCATTTGATCCATCTCCAATAGAAATTACGTCTTTTATTTTGCTAATCTTCATTTCGTTACAAACTTTATTTAAATAAAATAATTTGGAATTTTTATGTCCTGTAATAGGAATGTAATCTCCCGTAAATTTTCCATTTTTTGTGACAAATTTATTGCTTACGTGTTTTTTAAAACCTAAATATTTTGCTACATAAGTGGATATAGGTTGAAATCCTCCAGTAATAAGAACTGAATGATAATCATTTCTATTTAAAGTTTTAACTAATACACTTGCTCCATCTCTAAATTTAATATTTTTTAAAACTTTACTAATTAAGCTTATATTTTTTCCTTTTAAATAATTAACTCTTAATTTCAATGTTTCACGCAATCCTATCTTACCTTCCATTGCAAGTTTAGTTGTCTTTTCAATATCGATTTTAATTCCCGCAATTTTAACCAGATCATCCAAAGTTTCATTATGAATGATTGTTGCATCCATATCAGAAAAAAATAATTTTTTTTTTCTAAATTTTATTTTTTGTATACAAATATCTATTTTTTTTTTCAAACAAAATTTTCTTAATTTTTTTTCATTTATTTTATTAAAAGGATCACAATACAAATCTAAAGCTCTAGATGACAGAATTTCAAAGTGATTAGTATTTTGTATTTTAGAAAAAAAGTTGACTACACTATTGGTATCTAATTTTTTTTTTGAAACAAAAGTACAAACTAGTTGGTTGGAATTATTCATTATCTTTAAATTCAATATATTTAGCTTGAATAACTAAAGGAATTTTTTTTATGTTTTCAATTATTTGCGCTTCAATTTTGCTATCTGTTGAAATAATAGCAATAGCCTCACCTCCGCTATTTAACCTTCCCAAATGAAATGTTGCTATATTAATTTTACTATCCGCAAGTAATTTCGAAAGATCTTTAATAAAACCAGGTTTATCTTGATTAGTTACATATAAATTATGTTTCGATAAGTCAGCTTCAATTTTAATTCCTTTAATTTCAACAATTCTAGGTTTGCCTGCAAAAATTGTACCGGATAAACTTCGTGTTTGCTTTTCAGTTATGACTGTTAATTTAATTAATGTTTGATATTCAATTTCTCTTTGATGTTTTACTTCAGAAACAGAAATAGATTTACTTTTAGCAACTAACATTGAGTTAATTACATTAATGCTTTCGATTGAAGGTTTTAATAAATGATAAATAATATTTTGTGTTAAAGGGCCTGTATTTATTAAAGCCGCGGCTCCTTCATAGTCAATTTGCACAGATTTAATGGCATTTTCAGTCAGTTGACCTGCAAAAGCACCTAGTAGGCTAGTAAGTTTTAAATACGGTTTTACTGACTGCGATTCTTTTGCTGTCAGTGAAAAAGTATTAACTGAATTTGTGACTGCACCGGTTTTTAAATAATCAGAAATTTGTTCTGCTATTTGCAGAGCAACTTTTTCTTGAGCTTCTACTGTAGAGGCTCCTAGATGAGGTGTTAAAATTAAGTTTTTTGTATTTAGTAACGGACTATTTTTTGGAGGCTCTTCAACAAATACATCAAGAGCTGCGCTTGCAACATGACCATTATCTAAATTTTTTTTTAAAGCAACTTCATCAACCAATCCACCACGTGCACAGTTTATAATTCTGACTCCTTTTTTCATTTTTTTAAAAGAATCAATGTTAATTATATTTTTTGTTTTTTCATTGAGCGGAGTATGCAACGTAATAAAATCTGATTTTTTAAACAAATCATCTAATGTTACTTTTTCAACTCCTAATTCTTGAGCTTTTTTATCTTGTAAAAATGGATCAAATACAATTACTTTTAATAGTAAACCATGAGCTCTTTGAGCAACAATTGTTCCTATATTTCCACAACCAATAATTCCAAGAATTTTTCCAGTAATTTCTATGCCTTTGATTATATTTTTTTCCCACTTACCTTCGTGTGTAGTTTTGTCTGCATAAGGAATTTGTCTTGCTGTAGACAAAAGTAAAGTTATAGCATGTTCTGCTGTAGTTATTGAATTTCCAAAAGGAGTATTCATGACTATTTTTCCACTACGCGTAGCAGCCTCAAGATCTACATTATCTACTCCAATGCCGGCACGACCAATAACTTTTAGTTTTTTGCAAGAATCTATGACTTCTTTAGTTGCTTTTGTAGCTGAACGAACAACCAATGCGTCGCAATCTTGTAACTCTTGGATTAGAGAATTTTGATCGAGATCAGTTTTTATCTTAACTTCAATACCGTTATTTTTAAAAACAGTAATAGCTTCGTCACTTAATTTATCTGCTATTAAAACTTTATACATCTATATTTGTTTGATAAGCCCACTTTATCCAAGGTAAAAGCAATTCGATATCTACTTTTTCAACTGTTGCGCCACCCCATATTCTAAAGCCTGCTGGGGCGGTTCTATAAGAATTAATGTCATAAGCAACGTTTTCTTTTTCTAAAATCGAATTAATTATCTTTAATTTAATAGCTTGATCCTCTTTTTTTAGCTTCTTAAAAATTGGATCTACTATTTTTAAGCAAATACTTGTTGATGATATTGTTTCTTCATTTTCTGCCAAAAAATTAATCCAATCTTTGTTTTCTTTAATCCAAAATTTAATCTCTTCTAGATTTTTTTTAGAACGCTTAATAGCCCCTTCAAGTCCACCTATTGATTCTAACCAGAGCAATCCATCTAGACAATCTTCTACGCATAACATTGATGGAGTATTAATAGTTTCTCCCTCAAATATACCTTCTAAAACTTTTTTATCTTCTGCGAGTCTATATATTTTTGGAATAGGCCAAGTAGGTTGATAGGTTTTTAATCTTTCAATTGCCTTTGGAGACAACGCAATCATTCCATGCGCAGCTTCTCCTCCTAAAACTTTTTGCCATGACCAAGTTATGACATCAAGTTTTGAATAATCCATATGCATAGCAAATACAGCAGAAGTTGCATCGCACATCACTAATCCTTCTCGATCGTTTTTAATCCAATCAGCATTAGGAACGCATACTCCAGAGGTTGTTCCGTTCCAAGTAAATATGATGTCGTTACTAAAATTGATTTTACTAAAATCGGGTAGTTTTCCATACTCGCTTTGATATATTTTTAAATTTTTAATTTTTAATTGAGAAGAAACATCCTTAATCCAATCGTTTCCAAAATTTTCCCAACCTAAAATTTCAACACCTCTTTCACCAAGCATACTCCACATTGCCATCTCTATAGAGCCAGTGTCAGAACCAGCAACAATTCCCAATTTATAATCATTTGGAAGTCTTAATATTTTTTTTGATAAAGTGATGACTTCTTTCAATTTATCTTTTGCAACTTTAGATCTATGAGAGCGTCCTAAAGTAAAAGTAGGTAGATTATTAATTGACCAACCCGGCCTTTTAACGCAAGGTCCAGATGAAAAAAAGGGTCTATCAGGTTTTTTTTCAGGTCTTTGAATCATAATTTTTAACTAATTTTGCAAAACAATTTATTAAGACTAAAATAATATAAAATATATTTACTTCTTTAAAATTAAAAAAATCGAAGAGTATTAAAGCTAAAATGATTAGGGATATATTGAAAATTTTCAATAACTCAGTTGTATCAACTGAGTTATTGAATTTCGAATTACTTATTAAACATTTCCTTTAAAGCTTTTGCAGGCAAAAACTTCACTTTTTGAGAAGCTGCAATTTGAATACTTTCACCAGTTCTAGGATTTCTTCCTGTTCTAGCTTTTCTTTTTGCAACTTTATATGTGCCGAAACCAGCGATTTTAACAGTTTCATCACCCTTTAAAGCTCCAAGGATAATGTCTTGTATTTTATCAAAAGTTCTTTCAGCATCACTTTTGCCCATATTGCAAGCAGTTGCAATTTTGGCTACGAGTTGTTTTTTGTTCATTTTAACCTTTTTGATTCGTTGATATTTCAAATACTGTTCAAAATTCAAACAAAATCAACATAAATGTAGTATTTACTTGAATTTTAAACACTACCTATTGTTGTTAAACTTTATAAATGTTTTTAAGCTATTGAATTATATGAATTTTTAGAAAAAACCTAAGCTTTTAAGGTCATTATAAGTTGCAAAAAACATTAATGACGCAACGACTACCATGCCAAACTTGAAGAAGAAAACTTGTTTATTATAACTCAAAGGTTTTCCAGAAATAAATTCGTAAAAATAAAACAAAAGATGACCTCCATCTAACAAAGGAATTGGAAATAAATTTATTAATCCTAAACTGATAGAAATGTAAGCCATAATAGACAAAAAAGGAGCTATTCCATTTTTAGCAACTTTTCCGGATATTTGAGCAATTTTTATTGGACCGCCTAATTGATTTGCATTTTCTGTTCCTTTGATAATTTTAAATAAATAATTCATAGTAGTTGAAACTGTAAACCAAATCTCATTTGCTGAATTATAAACAGAGTCAACCAAAGAAAGTCGATTTCTAATAAATTCATTATTTAAGGGAGCAATTTCAATACCGATCATTCTTTTATTAACCATATTTCCAAAATTATCTTTTGACGACTCAACATTTGCATCTGCAACAAAAGTGAGTTCATTTTTATTTCTTAGAACTTTGATCTTGATTAAATTATCATCAGCAAGAATTATATCTTGAGAAACTTCTGCAATTGAATTAATTTTTTTATTATTAATAGAAATAATTTGATCATTTATTTTAAGTCCTGCTTTATAAGCTGGCCCGTCTATACGTACGTCTTTAATAACCGGAATAGAAAAATCTTTACCAAAAACCATAAAAATAAATATAAAAATAAAAAAAGCTAAAACGAAATTTGCAGCAGGGCCAGCAGCAACTATAATTACTCTTTGATATAATTTTTTTGTTTCTAATATATATTTTTCTTGAGATTTTAGAAATTTAGTTTTTTTTTCTTTAAAACTTGTAGGATTTGTATCACCAAAAAATTTTACATAACCACCTAATGGAAAAATACAAATTTTCCATAGTGTTCCACTTTTATCTTTCCAGCCAAATATTTTTTTACCAAATCCAATTGAAAAATCTGTTACTTTAACACCAAATTTTTTTGCATAAAAGTAGTGCCCGAACTCATGAACAAAAACAATAACAGAAATTAAAATAATAAATGGAATAATTGTTTCAATAATATTCATTTAAATAATTAGAATTTCCATTGATTAATTTTATCAAATATAAAATCTCTAAAACTTTTAACTCGTGCATTATTTTTTAGTGACTGAGGATAAACAAAATAAGATTCATATTTTGGTCCATCTACATTTGTTAAAACTTTAACTAAAGTACTTTTTTCTTGAACCATATAATCAGGTAAAGCTGCAAGTCCGACTCCGCTATCAACCGCTAACAAAAGTGAGTAAATATTATTAACTTTCATTACAGCTTTTCTTTTAGATCCATCTTTTTTGCCAACTTTTAATATCCAATCTGTTTGTGATAATGGCGAGGGGCTTCCTTTTCCATATACAATAAACTTGTGTTTATCTAAGTCTTTTAACGTATTCGGATATCCATTTTCCTCTAAATATTTTGGCGACCCGTATATATGATAATTAATATCTGTTAATTTTTTTTGAATATAACTTAATTGCGTTGGCTGTCGCATCCATATAGCAACATCTGCTTCTCGGGTGCTAAGGTCTAACTCTTTATCGGTGACAATAACTTCTACTTCCATTTCTGGATACTTGTCCATGAATTCTTTAATTCTTGGCGTTAACCAAATACTACCAAATCCTACAACTGTGGTTACGATTAATTTGCCTGTAGGCTTATTTTTTTTTTCTGTTAAAGAAGTCTCAACATCTCTTAGGTGAACAATTACATCGTTTGCAGTTTTGTATAAAGTTTCTCCGTCTTCTGTTAAAGACAACCCTCTTGCATGACGCTCAAAAAGTTGTGTTTTTAATGTGTGTTCTAAAGATTGTATTTGCCTACTAATAGCAGATTGACTTAGATTTAAATTTTTAGAAGCTTCTGTAAAACTTCCAACGCCTGCTACTGCATGGAAAATTTTTAATTTATCCCAGTCCATAATTATTTATTTACATCTATAACTATTCTACCTGACACTTCTCCTTTTAAAATTTTTTCATAAGATTTAATGAGATGATCCATGCTCCAGACAGATGTAATTTCGTCTAATTTTTTCATATCAATTAAATTTGCCGCCTGTGACCAAACAAACTCTCTTCTTTTCATTGGTGTATCAACTGAATTAATACCCCATAGTTTTACTCCTCTAATAATAAAAGGCATCACAGTTGTTTCTAATTTGTAGTTATTAGTCAATCCACATGCGGCAACAATACCTGTCGGTTTAGTATTTGTTAAAGCTCTAGCTAAAAGTTGTCCGCCTACTGTATCAACTACGCCATCCCATAAAGCTTTATCTAAAGGTCTATTTTCACCTTCAAATTCAGTTCTGTCTAAAATAACACTTGCTCCTAATTTTTTTAAAAATTCTACTTTATCTTTTTTACCCGTAACAGCGTGAACTTTATATCCCATTTTTGCAAGTATCATTACTGCGACACTACCTACGCCCCCTGTTGCGCCTGTTACCAAAACATCACTGACTTTTTCTCCTAATAAAATGGTTTCTCTAGCTTGTACGGCAAAAGAACATAATAAGGCTGTAAATCCAGCCGTTCCAATAGCCATCGCTTGTTTTGTGCTAATATCTTTGGGTAATTTCACCAAAAAATCTGCGTTCACCTTTGCATATTGAGAGTATCCTCCAAAATATATCTCTCCTACTCGCCATCCTGTTAAGATTACCTTATCTCCTATCTTAAATTTTTCGCTCTGACTTTCTTCAACTGTACCTGAAAAATCAATTCCTGGAATATGAGGATATTCTTTAACTAAACTTCCTCCATTTTTTAAAATCATCCCGTCTTTATAATTAAAATCTGAATAATCTATTTTAACGATAACATTTCCTTGCTTTAAAAAATTTTTATCTATTATTTTAATTTCTCTCGTAAATTGATTAGCGGACTTATTTAGAACTATTGCTTTGAAATTATTCATGGTTTACTTTTTTTAAAAAGATTTTTCCACAGTATCCGCAAACTAATTTATTTTTATCCCCAAAATTATAATAAACGATTGGATGGCCTAAATCATCTTCGCCGCCACTACAAAATACAGATTCAATATCCGGGTCTACTAAAACTTCTTCATTCATTTATTGTTTATTACAAAATGTAAGAAAACGGTTTTGAAGATTATGATTATCTTTAAATGAACCTGTAAAAAAATTTGTAATAGTTGTAGCTTCATGTTTTTTTATTCCTCGAGCTGTCATACACATATGAGTAGCATCGATCATAACAGCACATCCGTGTGCTTTTAAACCTTTATGAATTGTATTTGCGATCTCCATTGTTAATCTTTCTTGTGTTTGCAATCTTCTTGAATAAATTTCAACAACTCTTGCAAGTTTACTAAGACCAACAACTTTCTCGTTTGGAACATAAGCGACATGAGCAACACCAATAATTGGGGCCATATGATGTTCACAATGACTATGAACTGATATATTTTTTTGAACCACAACATCATCGTAACCCTCAACATCGCCAAAAGTTCTCTCTAAATCTTTATAAGGATCTTTAGAGTAACCAGAAAAATACTCTTCAAAAGCTTTTATAACTCTTTTTGGAGTATCAATTAACCCTTCTCTTTTTGGGTTTTCACCTGCCCAGGCCAACAAAACTTTAACGGCTTCCTCAGCCTGTTCACGAGTTACTGTTTTGCCTAATTTTTTTTCTAAAAAATCTGTAACTATTTTCATATATGTGATTATTTTAATCATGTACAATGTTTTTTAATGAGAATTTTTTTGGGAGGGATCTTTGAGATCGTCATGATGGATTTTTGTGTTTAAAAT